>NZ_JAZHPG010000011.1:0-56091 GCF_036418315.1 Salarchaeum sp. III
CACCCGAGCGAAGCGACGTGTGCGCCCCGAGGCGACACCCGAGGAGGAATCGGCCTCTTCGTGGCCGATTCCTCCTTGGGCGTGTGCCTAAGGGCAAAACCAAATAATACACCGCCTACGTAGTCTGCGCTCGACGGGAACCGCATGTTCCACGAGAAACAGTCGAAACAGGGGTTAATTTGGTGGCTCGAATATGCTTATTCGTCCGGAACAACTGCGAGCCGGCCGATTGGCGCTCCTTCTGGATGGGAGCGCCATGCTAATTTCACGACAGTTTCATCAATACCAACGTACTCGCCGCGGCGGGTCTTGTGTTCGACCAACCAGTAGTCCGTCTGGCCGGTGAGTGTATAGGAAGAGTCTGCATACTCGAAGTTGAGCGGTTCAGGGACCCACTCTGGCGGTTCTTGTTTCTCTACCGTCGCGGTTCTGTCCCTGGTTTTTGTTGGGCTTTCTGTGAGTACTATCTCTACGGACTGTTCTTTTTCCAGGAACTCAGGTATCGTTTTGACAAACGTATCGTCGTCCAGTCGATTAACGACGTGTTCGGGGCGGGAATTCGTGGTCATAGGTTGACTCGCTGGAAGTCCGGCCGTGCCAACGGACATACTGTTATCTTCGCCTGTAAAACCTTGTCCGACATTAGATAGTCTGAGGATACTGTACACGCGAGCGTCAGTCTATAGAGATTGGTGCCTACCCGTTGAGGACTTGATGAGCTTCTGTTGAAGAGTACCCATGTTCCTCACGCAGGTGGTCAAGAAACGCATGTGGGCCTGTTGTCAGGCCTGACGATGCATAGTCGCACTCCGGACAATCGTACCCAGGTTCAAGTCCTTGCTCAACTTCCTCCGGCATATCCTCGGACGTATTCCGTCTCCGCCAAGGCTCACGAGATACAGCAGCGAATTCAGCATTTCCTTCCACGAGGCCACGCTCTTCTCCACATTCCGGATGCGCACAAACTAATTTGACAGTCTCTACCTCCTTTGCGGTCTCAACGACGTTATCGGTTTTCACGCTGTTCGTGCGACCACAAGCGACGCATTCCCACTGTATCCACTCGTTACGCGTTCCGGACACATCCTCTAAAAGAAGGGTTCCTAGGCAATCATGTAGGCGCTTCTTGGAGAGTGTCTGGAACTCCTCGCCGCAGTCCTCACAGGTATGGGGCATAGTATCGGGGATTCAACCGTATGATACATCTGTTCTTCGGTAGTGTTTCACACTGTCTTGGTTCACCTCTCTCTCAAAATCGGGAATTCACCGGTTATGCTCTCTTTCCCCGTAGCTATTCTATCTCGATAGAGACTGCTGGTTCGGAAACTGTGATATCAATATGGCGTGTACTTAGTTTGTCGGCCAGGTCTTGCTGAACGCTCGGTGGGAGATCGGGATGTTCCAGCGCCGCTTCTGCATTGCCGAGGAGCTGGCCGACGGAGTCGCAGGCGATGAGGATAGCGCGGGTTTTGTTGACGCCGAGGCGTTCGGCGGCCGCTTCGATGGTGTCCATGCGGTGTGCGTAGTCGCCGTCAGTTCGGATTCGCATACCCGAGTCGTGTGTACGACCCTACTTGACCCATTGAATTTGGCTCACTCGAACCCCGATTTACCCCCTCCTTAACCCCTACAAAACGCTAATTGCATGTTTCCTTATGGCACACGAGCGCGTATGTGCACGCGAAACCGACCTACGACCTTTCGGAGACGTGGCTGTTGGATTTCAGAGAGGTGGGTCGAAATCCAATTTGGTGGCTCACAGATGATGGTCGTGAATTCCTTGAGGAGGCAGACGCAGCCTTCGCTACTGAGATCCGAAACTCCAAGGTTCGACTTGCCTGAAGTCGACAACCCGTATTCAGGTAGTGATCTGAAACACATAGTGTAGTGGTTAACCACTATAACCCCCTCCTTTGGCTCTCCAAATCCTATCTTTAGCCTCTATACTGCGTATATAATCGAGAATACAGTTCTCTTCTCAGTTGGGAAAAGCTCTTTATGCTTTGTCGACTCTTCTGTGAACACGAGCGTTTGCCCAGATGAATACCGATTTCCAGTTGGACGTGAGCTCCCCTCAAGTCGCTGAAGATGTCAAACTAGGACTTGAGGGTGCGCTTGGGGAACTGAATCTCGATGTTCCCCGGAATCAGAGTTGGGGGTTCTCTGATGCGAACGTGAAGGTTCAGAAATTGGTTTATCGGGTTGTAGAACATTTTGACATCCCGATTATTCGGACGTGGTACCGATACGGGCAGTTTGAGCCATATGGGACGTTACGGCCAAAGCATCTCTCTCCACGGAGTTTATCGCAGGAGGAGAAACAGCAAGAAGTCCTTTCGAAGAAGTATGATGATTTGACGGTAAAGGAGATACAGGGGTACTTCATTGAGGAAGGAATTGAAAAAGACTGGAATCAAGCACTTTTTGGATTCCTTCAAGAGAATTACGAGACAGAAGCTGATGAGAAGTTCCGCCAAGCCTATCTATCTAATCTAGATATTCTTGAGACCTTAGAGAATATCCGTGAAGATGAGAATCTTCCGACCCATGCGGACGAGTACGCAGATGCCCTTAAGTCCCCGTCAATTGATCTGTGGTACGAGCTGGATGAGAGTCAGCATTTCGCGGACACAGAAACAAGACTAGTTCGAGACTTCCTTGACGAGCTGCAATACAGCCTTGTGTCCTTGGCCTCGGAGGATAGTCCAAATGGCCCCCAAGTTTCTGAGGTAAAAAAATCCGCTCGCCTCTATCATGAAGATATTTGGCCGTTACCTGCGATGAAAATCTCTCTGGACCAAGCTGAAGGCCCAGAAGATGAGCTGAATGAGGACTTCCTTGACGAAGGTGCCGATTACGTAGAGCAGTATAAGCGCACGTTCCCCACAAAGTTCTCCAATTGGGAGAAGAGCATCAGGTCAAGTGGATTGAGAGGGAGCTTAGCTGACTATCAGGCTGTTCGGGGACGGGTTCCGGAATCCATCGGTAAGATGGAGAAAGCAGTATTATCTAATTTCAAAAATGGTAGCTGAAGGAGGGTTACCGAATCTTTTCGCGGACTACTCAGTTCTTGTTGAGTACTGTGCCACCTATTTTGAGGAGCAACCATATGCTGAACGTGTTATTGATGAATACTCTGATGAAGGTGGTTGTATAGTCGTTGGTCAAGAGCCGTGGCGTGCACTCAACCACCAGCTATCGAACCGGAAGCGTCTCTGGAACCACCTTATTAAACAAGCAACTGAATTTGACCGCGATGAGGAGAAGGATAAGCGTGATTTCCGTGCGGATATCTTGAACTATTCGTCACTCCAGTCTGCGCTTGATTTTGACCTCAGTAAGGGGTATCTTCCAGATATTGAAGAGTTGAGGTCTGACCTTGACGAGATGACTTTAGCAGAGTTTCGGGAGATGTTGGATGACGTTCGCATACAGGGGAATACTCAACGGAGAGAGTTGGAAGAAGTCAAATCACCAGAAGAGTATGAGCGTGGCGGACAGAGTGTGTGGACAAGTCGCACGGCCCTGTCCCAATATGCCCCCACCGATGCGAATCTTGAGTCGTTGATTGACGCGGGATTTTGGTGTATGGAGAATAACGGGCCTGTACTAGTCTCCAGCAATGGTGATATAATCGAAAATAAGGAAGATGTTGAGGATGAACTGGGCCGCATTTCTAATAATTCGGTGGATATTCACACCCCAAAAGGTATCGTGGATAGAACAACAATTTTTAACTGACTCTCTTCCGTTTTTTCTCTGATAGTTTCTTCATCTCTTGAGCTTGGCCATATGTAAATTCAGTTAGGTCAACTACGGTCTCTAATCTCTGTTTTCCACTTGTGGGGTTTCTTAATCTTCCAGAAAACGATTGAATCTTTTTGTGGACTTCTCCGTTTCGGCAGCCTTCAGGAGGTTGTGAGCTTAACTCCTCTATTTCCTGGAGTAGAAGACTAATTTCAGCCAGTTCATCGCTCTCCCGATCAAAATCTATTCGGCCGTTTTCTATTTCCAAATTCCCTGTATCATTTATGCGCAGAGTAACCTTCTTCATTTGGTTACATTTATGTATTATATTACTATACCACTCCTTCTTCGCGTTTCTCGCTTCTTCCTTTTTTCTTGACCTCCGCTTCACAAACCATGATAGAAGATTCGCCGCCACACTTGTTACTAATGCAACTAATACGCTGATAGTTGCAGTCCCTAACTCCGCCATACAATCTATTCCAGATGCGCTGTGTTAAACCCTCGTCGTGAATCACCCCTCAAAAATACGATAGATGGTTGGAATTCCTTCTGTCGTCGGCTACGATTCCGTCTCGATTTGGCTCTGTACACACGAGTCCGTTTCACGGGCTAAATTTGGATTGCTGAAACCCCTATATCGGAGTGATTTCACCGAATCAAGTCCAGTTAGAGATGCTTCGGCTGTAGAATGAGAAAGATCGGCAGTGGATATGCACACGAGTGGGCGCGGGTTCGTGTGCATATTCGGACGAGCACGTTCTCGGACGCGTAACCCCCAGGAGTCACACTACACACCACTCACACGGCCACAGTCTCTTAGTATATTGACTATTGTTAATAACGTGCATGGAAGAAAAAGCCGAACAAACGGCAACCGTCCTCCGCGAGACCGTAGGAGAGGACGCCATGGTCGGTGTGAGCTATTACGACGAAGAAGGCGTTGGCCACGTCTACCGCTCCGACTGGGCTGAACAGAAATACGACCCCGAAGAGGTTGACGAAATCATCCAAGAGTTACGGTTCGAGTCCCTAGGCTACACAATCCACGAGGAAAAACAACAACAGAATCTACGGGCGACAGTACGCGTCTACAAGGATATTCTCGATATCGTTATTCCAACGAACGGGACACAGGGTGTCGGGTTCGCCCTCGATACAGACGCAGAATTCAGCATCCGCGAGGTAATCGACACCGTAGAAAACGCACTCGCACGAGAAGAATCGGCTTCCGCTTCGTCCAGCTGATAACAATCTGGACTCCGTACTGCAGATCGGACAATTTCCATCGGAATTCCGGGTCGGTCAGGGTCGGTTCTCCAGAGAAATCGCCACGGCTGCCTCCTTGTATAAATATATGTGCGCCAGGGGGAGAGGGGTGGATGGAGAGCATGGAGTCCAGCGCAGTAACGCGATTCAGTCGATCGGGTCCTCCACAAGCTCGCGCCACTTGACGCGTTCTCTCCACTCCTTCACGCGGTCGCCCACCCAAGACTCGCTGTAGTCCACGATCCACCAGAACCACGGACGCGCGAGAGCCTGAAATCCTCCGTCCCCACTCCCCTCGGTCTACGGGACGTAATCACCATACAGCGACGACTTTATACCGTTATTAACGTGCGTCCAGTCTCTCAGGATTTGTAGCCGCAGCGGGTTCCGCCGTCCCGAATTCGAGTGCTTGTTCGATGCGCGGTAGTGGGACTTCGCCCTCGTCGGGGACGGTTCCGTTGAAACGCCGTTAGAGCGGATGGTCACATGGTCAACCCAACCCAGACAATTGCTATCCCGAGAAATATGAACACCGCATCGAGGGCCCGCCATTTCAGTTTTCCAGCAGGGCTGAGTTGGGGAGGATCGTTCGTCTGTCCACGTTGCCGGATTTCGTAGGTGCGCTGTGGATGCAGCAGCGCCCAACCGAAAACGATACTTAAGAACACCCCTACCCCGATTACTACGATAGAGGGCATAGGTCGGCTTGTCGGGGCGGTCTGAAAATTGTTGGCCTCAGCACGTTCGCCTCGCATCACCGGAGGCACACGCGGAGGTGCTTCGCTGGGAATCGGTATCACCGGTCGGTGGATTGTTTTTCCACTCCTGGTTCGGAGACGCGAAATCGTCGGGGTGATACGACGGTGGGGACGTCGTCTGCGTTGAAAACCTGCAGAGGGGTCGCGGTAAGCACCGGCGATGAGGCCGTCGACTCCCTCGAACGCTTCGACTACTGCGGTAACTACATTCACGACGACCAACAGCGCTCCCCAGTACTCACTAACGGAGTGGGTCGTCCATGACGTGCCCCTGTGGCGGCTTACTCACCCGGTAGCGCGACGAATACGACCAACTCGCCGATGTGCGGCACAGAGGCCGTAGTAAATTCCTCTGCGCGGTCGCTCGTTGAGCGGAACGCTCGTCTCTCTCGACCGCGACGCTACCCGTCGACGCTCCAGTTTCGTCACCGAGGCGATGGCGATTCTCCAGTCCACGCCCGCGAAATATCAGGCCGCGGCAGTCGATGACTAAGTCGCCACGCCCACCAACCCGGCTGTCGGTCTTCGACGGAAATTTCGCCATCGTGGGCCTGAGCGAGTTCGCCGACGAGAGAGAGGCCGAAACCCGTTCGGGCGCTATCAAACCCTTGAACGCCGTTCTCGAACACGTGCTCTTGAGTGGCACCGGGTACGCCAGGGGTGCTCACTCGACTCGGGAGATGGGTCGTTCGCGTGGTCGTGTTCGTCGGAAGGGCTCTTGGCGACGAACTCAGTAGTCGGCGGGCCCGAGTTTCTCGCCGTCCTCGTCGTATTCGTAGAAGCCGGTGCCGGTCTTTTTGCCGAGGTCGCCGGCGCGGACTTTGCGTTTGAGTATCTGCGGGGGTTTGAAGCGTTCGCCGAGTTCGTCGCGGAGGGTTTCGGCGATGTCGAGGCGGACGTCGAGGCCGACGAGGTCGGTGAGTTCGAGGGGGCCCATGGGGTGGTTGTAGCCTTCGCGCATACCGGCGTCGATGTCGCTGGGGCTGGCGACGCCTTCTTCGACCATGCGAGCGGCTTCGAGGCCGAGCGCGACGCCGAGGCGGGAGGTGGCGAACCCGGGGGTGTCGCGGACGACGACGGCTTCCTTCCCGATGTCTTCGACGTAGTCGGTGGCGAACGCCTCGGTGGCGTCGCTGGTCTGTTCGGCGACGACGACTTCGACGAGGTCCATCAGGTGCGGGGGATTGAAGAAGTGAAGGCCGATGGCTCGCTCGGGGTCGTCGAGGACGCTCGCGAGTTCGGTGACGGGGAGGCTGGACGTGTTGGAGCCGAGAACGGCGTCCGCGGGTGCGGCGGCCTCGATATCCGTGAACACGTCCTGCTTGAGGTCCATGTCCTCGGGGACGGCTTCGACGACGAGGTCCGCGTCCGCGACGGCGTCGTCGAGGTCGACGACACCCCTGACGCGGTCGAGCGCGGCGTCACGCTCACTCTCGCTGACCTTCCCGCGCGCGACGCCTTCGTCGAGCGTGTCCTCGATTCTCTCGATGCCGGTGGAGACGCGGTCCTCGTCGATGTCGCGAACGACGACCTCGTGGCCCGCCATCGCCGATACCTGTGCGATTCCGCTCCCCATCTGTCCCGCGCCGACGACCGTGACGTGCATACAGTGGCGTCCGAGCGACGGTCACGAAAAGCGTTCGGTCCACCGGTCCGGGAACCCCGGAGAGGGAGATTTTATACGTCGCGGCTTCCTCGCTCACGTATATGGATTCACGTACGGTCGAGCGCGTGCGGTCGTGGTCATCGGTATCCGTCCCCGACGGGTATCGCGGCCTGCACGAGCTCGCTGACCGAGAGTTCTCGGGTGCCGTCGTGGCGGACGACACGTGGCTGTTCGTATTGAACGGCCGCGTCGTGGGGGTGTTCGAGGGGAGTATCGAGGACTTCGAGGACGCTTCGCTCGACGTGTACGAGGCGCCACATATCTCGCTCCCGCTGCTGTTCGCGATGCAAGAAGCGGGCGGGGAGACGCAGGCGACCTACTACACGAACGACACGCCGCTCTCGGAGACTGACGAGATGCTCGCCGACGCGGGGTTCACGGGATACGTCGAACTCTCCGAGAACGTGCTCTCCGGCGACTACTACACCGCGTACTACGGCGGCCGGTCGCTGAGCGCGGCGTTCGTCGGGTCGAGCGAGGAACTCCTCACCGGCGAGGAGGCGTTCGAGCGCGCGGACGACGAGGTCGGGCTGTACGAGGTCGTGAAGGTCGACCTCGATGTGACCGACGTTCCCGAACCACCGGAACCCGAACCTGAGGAGACCGAGGAGGGGGCGGATGACTCGGCTGCGAACGACGCCGCGACCCTGGGTGCGGCGGGTGCGGTGGCCGACGCAGACACGGAGTCAGACGAGGGCGAGACGGAGAGCGAGAGTGACGGTGGGGCGGAACTCGACGCCACCGCGGAGCGCGCGGTGAAAGAGCCGGACGAGCCGACCATCACCGAGGCCGAAGCGGACACGGCGACCGACGAACCCGCGGACGGGGACTCGAAGCAGCCCTCCGAACAGGAGGCGGCGAGCGAGTCGGAAGCTGCTTCCGACGACCGCGAGCCGGCGGTTGAGCGGCCGTCGCCGGGGCGCCCGGAGGCCGAGGGTGTAGAACAGTCACCGGCCGCGCGCGCGGTCGACGACACCGCGGCCGACGCGGCTAACGTAGCCGACGCACCGGAGGCGGGTGACGCGGAGGACGGCGTGTTTTCCGAGGAAGCGGAGTGGCGGGAGGCAACGACGGTTCCGTCGCTCGACCCCGAGAAAGCGGCGACCCGGCCGAGTTCCAGCACGTCGGAGTCCACGTCCGCGGAGACGCCGCAGCGGACGACGGAGCAGCGCGCTCAGTCCCCAAGCCGGCAGTCCACGACGGATGTGTCCGAGCAGGTAGCGACGTTGAAGGAGGCGGTGGCGGCGCGCGAGGACCGCATCGAAGAACTCGAAGCACGCGCCGACGAAGCCGAAACCGAGGCCGAGGAACTCCGGGGCGAAGTTGCGGAACTCGAAGAGGAGCGAGATGCGCTCCGGAACGAGGTCGAGGAACTGCGCGCGGACCTGGAGACGGCGCGCGAGATGGCGGAGAGCGCAGGGACCTCCGAGCCGGAGGCGCCCTCGGACCGCACGCCCGCGGAGGCGCTCGCCGGCACGAACCTCTTCGTCCGATACGGGTCGAAGGCGGACCCGACCCTGGACGCCGTCGGTGAGGCCGACGCGAGTCGAGAGGCGGTGAACGCGAACCTCCGACTCGAACACCATACGCAGTTCGACGCGACCGAGGCGACGGTCGACGGCGAGCCGTTCGACGACTTCCTCGAGGGAACGGCGGCCTATCGGTTCGTCTCCTGGATCGTGCGCGACCTTCCGTACGAACTCCTCGACACAGGCCGAACGAAGGGCTTGGCGGACGTGTTCGACGCGATTCCCGACATCGACCGCGCCGAACTCGAGGGGACGGTCTCCGTGCGCGACGAGGCCGGCGAGGAGGTGCGTTCGACGTTCGACGTGGTGCTCCGCGACCGCATGGGCAACCCACTCCTCGTCGCGGAACTCAACCCCGAACGCGACCCCGTTACGGGCGACGAGATGACGGCCCTCGTGGAAAACGCGGACGTCGTCGCGTCCGCCCAGGAGTCGCTCGGCGGCGCGTTCTACGTCACCGCATCGTTCTTCGAACCGGACGCGCTGGAGGCGGCGAAGGACGCCACGGGCGGCGGCGGATTCCTCTCACGCAGCGACAAGAAGAGTTACGTAAAGGTCGCTCGGAAGTCGGGATTCCACCTCTGCCTGGTCGAGGACAGAAACGAGACGTTCCACGTGACGGTACCGGAACTCTAGGCTTCGGCTTCTTCGGTGTCGATCTTCATCGATTCGAGCTTCTCGATAATCTCGTCCACCTTCTCGTCGAGTTCGTCGACGAACTCCTCGGTGCGCTCGGTGGTGATTGCGCCCTGGCTGGACGCCTCGATGAGGTCTTCCTCCTCGAGGACGCGGAGGCTGTACCGGACTTTGTGATGGGGGTAGCCGGTCTCGTTCGACATCTTCACGATGCCGATGGGTTCGCGTTCGAGAACCATTCGAAGGACCTGGAGGTGGCGTTCGAGCATATCGACTTCCTTCTCAAGGCGGTCTATCATGGCATTTGTTAACTTGTCTTTACGGAGTTTAAAGGTTACTCTCCGCGAACGCCCGCCCGCCCTCAATTCGAACACTTCGATACGCCCGGGTATAACCGTTGTGGGCGCTCCCAGAGCATTGTTCGGACGTGCGTACCATCGACTCGATACCCGGCCAGTGACGCACGTTCGTGCCCATTTTCGGCGTCGAATCCGTAATCTGTTTACCCGGGGCGCGGAACTGTTCGACCATGACCGTCACCATCGTCGGCGCCCAACTGGGCGACGAAGGGAAGGGCGGCGTCGTCGACATCTTCGGCGACGACGTCGACGTCGTCGCGCGCTACCAGGGCGGCGACAACGCAGGCCACACCGTCGTCCACGAGGGCGACGAATACAAGCTCTCACTCGTCCCCTCCGGCGCCGTCCGCGGAAAGACCGGCGTGCTCGGAAACGGCTGCGTCGTCAACCCCCGCACGCTCTTCGACGAACTCGACGCGCTCCGCGACCGCGGCCTCGACCCCGACGTCCGCGTCGCCAAGCGCGCGCACGTCATCCTCCCATACCACCGCGTCCTCGACGGCATCGAGGAGGAAGCGAAGAGCGAGGACGACCAGGAAGTCGGTACCACCGGCCGGGGGATCGGCCCGACCTACGAGGACAAAGCGGGCCGCCGCGGCGTCCGCGTCGGCGACCTCCTCGACCCCGCCGTGCTCCGCGATCGCCTCGAATACGTCGTCCCCCAGAAGCGCGCCATCGTCGAGAACGTCTACGGCCTCGACATCGCAGACCTCGACGACCCCGACGCGTTCGACGTGGACGCGCTCCACGCAGAGTTCACCGACATCGGCGACCGCCTCGCCGAGAACGACATGACCGTGAACGCGGGCGAGTTCCTCGCGACCGCTATCGACGACGGCGAGAACGTGATGATGGAGGGCGCACAGGGAACCATCATCGACATCGACCACGGAAACTACCCCTACGTCACGTCCTCGAACCCGACCGCGGGTGGCGCGGCCACCGGCACCGGCCTCAGCCCCGGCGTCATCGGAAACGGTGAGGTCGTGGGTATCGTGAAATCCTACCTCACTCGGGTCGGAAGCGGTCCGATGCCGACCGAACTCGGCGGCGTCGCGGGCGACACGCCCGGCTACGACGAACAGGGCGCAGGCGAGAACGAAGCCCTCGCGACCTACATCCGCGAGGAAGGCGGCGAGTACGGCACCGTCACCGGCCGCCCGCGCCGCGTCGCGTGGCTCGACATGCCGATGCTCCGGCACGCCGCGCGCGCGAACGGCTTCACCGGGTTCGTCCTCAACCACCTCGACGTGCTCGCCGGCCTGGACGAAGTCGAGGTCGGGCACGCCTACGAACTCGACGGCGACGTGCTGGAGACGATGCCCGCCACGACCGAGGAGTGGGCGCGCTGCGAGCCCGTGTTCGAGACGTTCGACGGCTGGCCCGAGGTCGACTGGGCAACCGTCGCCGAGGACGGCTACGACGCCCTCCCCGCGAACGCACGCGCCTACGTCGAGTACGTCGAGGACGAACTCGGCGCGCCCGCGTACGCCATCGGCGTCGGCCCCGGCCGCGAGGAGACGGTCGTCCGCCACGACCCCTTCCAGTAGTCGGCCCCTACTTTTCTGAACCCCCGTGCCCACGGTTCGGGTATGCGACGGGGGGTCAGGGCCGCGTTCGGAACCGGAATCGCAGTCGCCACGCTCACACTACTCGTGAACGCGGTCGGCTGGGGAGAGTTCGCGCGCGGCCTCGAACGCGCGAACAAGCCCTTGTACGCGCTCGCCGTCGTCGCGTCCGTCGGGTCGCTCGTCGCGTGGGCGCAGGTCGCGCGCCGGCTCTACCACACCGTCGGCGGCCGCCTCGACGGCGTCGGCTTCCACGCCGCCTACTTCTCGGGGCTGTTCGGACGCGCGATACTCCCCGGCGGCCACGTCGGCGGCATCGGCATCGTCTCCTACGTCCTCTCCCGATACGGCTCCGGCGAGTTCGAACGCCCGCTCGTCGCCATCTCCACCACAGAGTTCGCGAACAACGTCGCGTCCGCCACGCTCGCCACGTTCGGCCTCGTGTTCGTTCTTACCGTCGGCCACAGCACCCTCTCCGGCGTCGGGTTCGTCGCCGTCGTCGCCATCGCCGGCATGCTCGCCGCGCTCGTCACCGCCTACGTCCTCATCGTCCGATTCGACGCCATCGGCCCCGTCGCGCACGCCCTCGCGCGCGCCGTGCGCGCCACCGTCGGCCGCGTCTCCGGTCGCGTCCGGGCGGCCGCATCCGAGGAACGTGTCGAGGAGCGCGTCGAGCGCGCGAACGAGGTCGCGCACACCCTCCGCGAGAACCCGCGCACGCTCGCCGCCGCGCTCGCGTTCAGCCACCTCGGCTGGGCGCTCTACGTCCTCCCGCTCTACCTCTGCCTGCGCGCCGTCGGCGTCCCGGTCGCCTACCCCACACTCCTATTCATCGTCCCTATCGCCGGCCTCACCGCCGTCATCGGCACGCCCGGCGGAATCGGCGTCGTCGACTCCGCTATCACCGCGCTCGTGCTCGCGCTCACCCCACACGCCGCCGGTCCCGTAGTCGTCGCCGCCCTCCTCTTCCGCGCCGCCGACTACGGCACCACCGTCCTCGTCGGCGGACTGTCCGCCCTCTACCTCACCACGCTCGACGTCCCAAACCCCGTCGGCGTCCTCCGCGAGTAGTCCCTGCGGACCCATCGGCGACATGACCCACTCCCACTCATAAACGTCCTCGGTACCGAGGCAGCGCGAGTTCCCCCGTGACGGCACCAGGAACTAGTGCAGTCCTCGAGTGTCCCGGGACCCGGACTGCGCGACTTGCCATTCGAGAACCACCGAACGGCAGCGTGGAAGACGGGTCCGACGGACGCGGTCGAGTCGTCGTTCGTCGGACAGTGCTTCGGTAGGAGTACTCCCCCGTCTTCCGTTCGCTCAGGAGTTGTCCGCCTTCAGCGTCGCTGCTATCAGCGCGCTCAGACCGCGTCGCAGTCGCTCGTTGACTGCCTGGTCGGAGATTCCGATCTTTTCACTGAGTTCGAGTAGCGTGATCTTCCGTGGGATGTCGAAGTAGCCTTCGTCGTACGCACGCTCCACAAGCTCGCGCTGCGCGTCGGTCAGTTCCGGGAGAGCCGCGACGGCGGGGTCAACGGGATTGTAGAGGCGCTTCACGGTTAGTTCTAACTCCGCCTCGCGGCAGGCAGTATGGAACTCCGAGAGCGCGTGCGAGTCCGGGAACCGAACGCGGAACTCCCAGGCGTCCGCGTCCCCGTCCGCTTCCTGGAGGACCGCGTCGTGGTCGACGATTACCTGAACGATGTTTGTCGACGCGGCGTTCCAGTCGATGCGGTAGAGCGCGCGGTCGTCGAGCTCGTCGACCAGGCGGTAGTTCGAAAGCTCTGGTTCCCGTGCGAGTACCGCCTCGAAGCCGTCCCGGGGCGTTCCGAGGACCCAGATGTAGGGAACGATGGCCGCCCCGGTCGGCACCAGCTTATCCAGTTCGATGGAGAGCTCGGGGGCGTTCTGGAGGGCTTTCCCGAGAACGAACTCCGACGCGGGGACGGAGAACTCGGCGATGACACTCACCAGCGGTCACCCGTCCGTCCGGTTTCGAGAAACTGAGAGACCCATCGCACACGGGTAGTTCCCGGATATGGGTAACGGTTTTGTTGGGTATCAAAGGAATATATACCGTCTCGCGCCGACGACCGAGCCTCAGTCCTCGGTGTATTCGACCGCAGTTATCTGGACGTCCCAGTGGGTGTTGTGTGCCGTCGTTATCTTCCACCCGCCTTCGATTGTAACCCCGTCCTCGACCGCGTCCGTGAGAACCGCGTTCAATGCATCCTTGAACTCGTCATCCGGTGATTGGCTGTCTACCATAGTAGTGTGAGAACAGGCAGGAGGGGACGACGGCGACGAGGCCTACTTGCCACGGTACGCGACCGTGGAACGAGATGATTCAGCCCCACCAGTTGTGTGCTCTATCCGATGTCTATCACCTACACAGAAAGCTCTGGTGCCGCTCTGATTCCTTATGAATAGCATTGAGGCCAATGCGCCAGTCGTAGGCGAGGTCCAACCGAACTGTTCTCTATGACCGAGCCGCCACATCTCGATGCGGGAGACGCAGTCGGTGACGCGCTCGACGCCGAGAACAGTGAGGCGGTCGCAGCGGCGGTGGAGGACGCCCTCGCGTCCGCGGAGACCGAACGGACGACGTACTGGATTCGTACACTGAGCCAGCGCATCGTCATAGCAGCCGACGACGATACGTCATAGACCGCGGAGAACCCGCACGCTTTTGCCGGGCGCTCCCCACCACTCGCGTATGAAGGAGGACCTCCTGGACATCGTCTGCTGTCCGCTCGACAAACACGATCTCGAACTCGACGTCGACGACGAGGAGGACGGCGACATCGTCTCCGGCACGCTCACCTGCACCGAGTGCGGCGAATCCTACCCCATCGAGGACGGTATCCCGAACCTCCTCCCGCCGGACATGCGGGAGGGTGCAGCCTAGAGCTTTTTCCCTCGGGCCACGAAGCGAGCGTGTGGCCGACACTCTCACGGTTCACGTGAACGCCGACGGCCCGCACTCCGTGAGCGCCGACGCCGCCGGTTTCGAGACCACGGGGTCGTTCGCGCTCGTTCTCGAGAACGCGGGGTCGCCCGCGCACGTCCACGTCCGACTGGACGACGCGCTCCGCCGGGTCGCCGCGCTGGGCGACACGAACCACTACGTCGACCGGAACGCCACCACCATCGTCGACGTGTCCGTCGCGGACGGCCCGCGGCCAGTCTCCGGCACCATCACGGTGTTCACCGGGTACGGCTCCGAGTCGGTCGACGTTCCCGTGCGAATCGAGGAACCGTCGGAGACGAGCGAGGGCGTCGCTGTCGGCGAGACGCTCGCGCAGAAACCGGACCCAACCACCGGCTCATCCGCCGAAACGCTCCTCGTCCCCGGCGCGGTCGCGGCGACCGGCGTGCTGTCCGCCGCGCTCGCGCTCGTCTTCCTCCATGGACTCGTCGCACTGTTCGTCGCGGGCGTCGCGCTCGTCGGCGCCGTCGCGATGGCCGGCTTCCTCCTGCGCGCGACCTAGTCGTCGTACGTCGGCGTCCCCGACAGCCCGCGGTCGTCCATCCGCTTCGCGCGAAGGTAGCGCGCCCGATAGCGGTTCGCGCCGTCGTTCACGTCCGCCTCCCGAATCTCGTCCGTGCGCCCGTCCGCGACCGCGCCGATGATGTCCTCGACCTGTTCTTTCTCCGTCGGCGTGAGTTCGAACGTGTACTCGCGCTCCTCGTCGCGTTCGAGCGTGACGAACTTCCGCGCCGCCGCGACGAACAGCGAACACGGCTCCCGGCACGGGAACGCGCCCTCTCCGCCCGGCGTGTCGATGTCGGTGTCCTCGTCGTACTCCCACTCCCGGCGCTTCAAGCACTGGGAGTCCACGCAGCAGGCTTCGGTCGCCCACTCCAGTTGTTCGGGCGTGAGCTGGCTCACGATGCTGTAGATGCCGGACTGGCGCTCCGCGGCCTCCCGGTAGTGCGTGATATCGAGGTCGCTCTCGCGCTCGCGGTGCCAGTTCGCCACCGTCGCCGGATAGACGAAGTCCACGGTTCGCACGAGGTCGTCGCCGGAGAGGCCCGTGAACGTCCAGCCGTGCGGGAGGGTCGGCGCGGTCGAGAGTGGTCGGTACTTCCCGTCGTCGTCGTGCTTCACCAGTTGTCGGGCGTCCAGCGGGTCCGTGTACGTCTCCAGCTCGGCGTCGATCGCGTCAGCGTCCTCGCCGTGACGAACCTCGTAGATGTGCTCGCCGTCGCGGATGCGGGCGGTGACAAGGAGTTCCCCCCACTCTCGGGTGAGGCCGTCGCCACGGAGCGCGTCGAGGCGCTCGGGGACGGTGTCGTCGCCGTTCGCGTGCTCCACCCACCGGAGGAACGCTCGCCGCGGCGTGTCCTCGCCCGCGACCTCCTGCTGCCAGTAGTACCAGTTCGCGACGTACTCGTTCCCGGTCGCCACGTCGCCGAGCTCGTCCGTCGACAGGCCACGGTGGCTCTCCGCCGGCGTCTCGAACCGATAGCCGTACGTCGTGTCCTCCACGCGGAGGCCGTCGAACTCGACGCCGTCACCGGCGGCGTCGATGAGCGCCGCGACCTGCACGGTCTCGCTCACTAGTCGCTCACCGCGTTCACGCCACCGGTCTCCTCGCGAACCTCGGCGATGGCGCGCTCGACGGCCGCGCCCGCGTCGGCCGCGCGCTCGAGAATCACGTCCGCGACGAGCGGTTCGGTGCCGACCGCGCCCGCGTACCAGATGCGGTGACCGTCCACGGTCTCCGGAACGTCCCAGCCGGTCCGGTAGTCCTCGGTGATACCCATGTCCTCCGGGATGTCCTCCTGCGTGTGGAAGCCGTCCGCGACGAACAAGGGGACGACCACGATGTCGGGCGCGTCGAAGAACTCCGTCACGTCGTCCACCTCGGGGTCCTCGTCCATGAACACCGCCTGCACCTCGTCGAACCGCCCCATCTCGCGGATGCGGTCCGCGTGGTAGTAGATGGCCTTCGCGGAGTTCTCGTTGCGCTCCGTGCCGTGCCCGACGACCGCGAGACCGAACCCCTCGCCCACGTCGTCGTCACCGGTGACGGACTTCGCGCGCTGCACGATGACATCACTCATCGAATCGTGCGTGCCGACGGGGCCGCAGTAGTGAATCGTCTTCCCCACGTCCGTCGCTTCGAGCGTGACGTGGTCGGCGGCCGTGCCGTCCGACTCCCAGTCCTCGACGCTCCACTCCTCCAAGCGGAGTTCGCGCGGAATCACTTGCTCCGTGAAGTAGCCCTCGCTCACGAACAGCGGCACCACGAACACCTCGTCGGATTCGAGCGTCCGCAAGACCTCCCGGAACGAGGGTTCTTCCTTCCAGAACGCCTCCCGGACCTCGTCGAACGCTCCTGTCGCGCGAATCGTGTCCGCGTGCGTGAACGCGGGTTCACTCGACCCCGGGTTCAGGTGCGAGCCGTGACCGACGATGACGAGCGCCTGACTCATACGAGAGTAAAGGGCCGCGTCGGTCTTAGTGACTTCGCAACCGGCCTCGGTTACGGGAATTCAAGGAGAAAGCCCCGCCCTTCAGGGCGGGGATGAATCCGACAACCCCTGAACAATCCACCATTCAAACGCTCGGCAGGATATTCAACGCTCGAATCCACACCTTCAAGTAGGTTTGTTTACATAATTTACGTATGGCGAAACAGGTCGTCACCCGCACCTACACTGCTTCCATCAGGAATCAGCAACGGGTGTCTGACGACCTCGATTCGCTCGGGTTCGCCGCTTCAAAACTCTGGAACGTCGGACGGTGGACGTGTAACCGTGTGTGGTCGGAGATCGGCCGTATTCCCAGCCACGCAGAACTCACCGCGTACCTCAAGAGCCACGAACGCTATGATGACCTGCATTCTCAGTCAAGTCAGCGAGTCCTGCAAGAACTCGCTGAGGCGTTCAACGGCTGGTACGGCAAACGACGCAACGGAGACACACGAGCGAATCCGCCGAAGTACCGCAAACACGGCGACGAACACCCGCGAAGTACGGTCACGTTCAAAGCCGCCGGGTTCAAACTCGACACACAGTACGAGCGAGTCAGGCTCTCCAAAGGCTCGAACCTCAAGGAGTACTGGTCGGACTTCATCCTATGCGAGTACAAGACTCGGCCCGACGTTGACCTTTCCACCGTCGAGAGCGTCCAACAAGTTCGGGCGGTCTGGATTGGTGACGAGTGGGAACTCCACTTCGTGTGCAAAGTCGAAATCGAGGTTTCTGACGCACCCGGTGAGAAAACCGTGGGCGTTGACCTCGGAATCAACAACTTCGCCGCGCTCGCCTACGAGGACGGTCACAGCGAACTGTACCCGCTCAACTGTCTGAAGCAGGACGACTACTACTTCAGCAAGCGAATTGCTCGCTGTGACGACTCAGACTCCGACCAAGCGACACGGTTGACCCAGAAGAAGTCGGCTCGTCGCACCCACTACTTCCACATCCTGTCCAAGCACATCGTCCAACGGTGTGTTGACGAAAGAATTGGGACGATTGTGATTGGCGACCTCTCCGGCGTCCGCGAGGATGAGGAGAACGGTGAGTCAAGGAACTGGGGCAAGCACGGAAACCTCGACCTGCACTCGTGGGCATTCGACCGCTTCACGTCGATGCTTGCGTACAAGGCTGGGGTGGAAGGAATTACAGTCGAACGAGTGTCTGAGCGCGATACATCGAAGTCGTGTTCGTGTTGTGGTCGAACACGAAAAGCGAACCGTGTTGAACGTGGGTTGTACGTGTGCGATGACTGCGGTACGGTGGCGAATGCGGACGTGAATGGGGCTGAGAACATTCGACAGAAAGTATCTCCGAGTCTCGCCTGCGATGGGGGAGATAGGAGTAACGGCTGGTTGGCACAGCCTTCGGTGTACCTGTTCGACCAAGAGAGCGGATGCTTCGCACCGCGAGAACAGGCCACGTCGTAAACCACAATATCCCAACGCGGTCGGGAATCCTCGCCCTTCAGGGCGGGGAGGATGTCAAGGAGACTCGACCACGACAGTATCCGCGGAGATGTCGCCGAGCCGTTGGCCGTCCATCACCCACGCGACGACGAACCCGAGAGCGTACACCCCGACAACATCGACCGGCCGCGCGAGGTTGCGGACGACCGCTTCGCGAGTCGAAATCGGGCTTCCATCGATGGACACGACGACCAGTCCCGTGAGTCGCTTCCCGAGCGTCCGACCGGTGAGCGCCTCCGGAACCGCATAGTAGCAGAACCCGACGACGACTATCGCGAGGAGGATGAGGCCCCCAACCGCCACGTCCGAGTACGTCTCGGGGTAGATGAGCGCGATGGAGACTGCGGCGAGCATAGCGGCGACGGCGGCACCGGCGAGGTCGAGGAGCGCGGCGAGCGCACGCCGAGGAAACACGTCCCGCGCGCTCGGGTCCACCGACTCGGTCGCGTCGGGAACGGTGACGTCCGCCGTCGTGGTGCCGTGGCGGAACACGCGCGGCGTTCGAACGCGCGACGGCGTGCACCCGCGCGCTGCGAGTTCCCGCGTCACTCCCGAAACGTGCGCCGCACCAGCGATTAGACACGCGCGCTCGTAGCCCTCGCGTTCTGCGATATCGACGGCTCGGTCCGCCATCCCGGCGTCACGCGTCGGAATCGTGAACCGAACGAGAACACTGCTCGCGAGGACGCCGCCGACGACAACCGGAACGGAGAGCGCGTTCGTGACGGCGAGAACGGTGATAGCCGCGGCGAAGAGGACGAACGCTGCGGCCGTTCCAAGCGGGCGACTGCGCCGGTACAGGCGTGCGTACCCGGCCTGCCCGACGACGACCCCCAGCGCGACGGCGGTCGTCAGCGCTCCCGCGAACGGGTCGGCGAGCGCGAGCACAGCCAGGCAGACCCAGTTCGCGAGCACCCACCACGAACCGCCCCAGTCGGCGAGCGCCGCCGCCAGGGAATCGACGCCGTGGACGGGGATGTCGTGCTCGTCCGCGAGCCGGTACGCAGCAACCTGCTCGACCGGCCGCACGTCCCTGACCAAGGGGAGGAGGAACAGAAGCTGGACGAGCGCCGTGACCGCGAGGCCGACGGCCGCGAGCGGCGCGCGAACGACGAGGCGAAGGAGCGTCCGCACCGCGACCGGTTCGGGAGCGTGTTCGAGGAAGAGAGCGTCGGCATCCGCCGCGAGCGCATCGAGATCGTCCGCGACTGCCCCGGGACGGTCGATGTGGATAGCGCCGAAGAGACGGAAGTCCATGAGAGCGTGTCGCCTGTCGGTCACTTCGCGGTTTCGGTCGCGACCGCACGACCTACGTTCGACCGTCACCACGAGGGAGATATGAGTTCGCTCGCGGAACGAACCCGGACTGCGGTGGACGCGCGTCCGTTCCTCCGGACGGCGCTCGCGGCGGGTGTTGTGAACTACGCCGCCGCCGCCCGACTGCTCGACGTGGACGGCGAGACCGACGCGGTGGCGACCGCGCTGCGGCGGTACGGCGACGACCTCACGCACGACGCCGACGCGGTGGACGCGACGGTGACGATGGAGAGCGGTCTCGGCGAGAGCGACACAGGGCTACTCGCGGTGAACGACACGGCGTACGCGGCGGGCACGGGGTCGCTCACGGGCGTCGTCGCGACGGGTGACGTGGACGCGCGAGCGCTCGCCAGTGTACTTGGACGGCTGGACACCGCGGGCATCGCGCCCGAGGCGGCGGGATACACCGACGGTTCGCTCGTCGTCGTGGTCGAACGCCGGGACGGCCCGAACGCGTTGCGGGCGGTGGAGACCGCGCTCGCCGCCGTCCCGCGCGTGGAGTTCTGACAACGCCTGACGCGTATTCGGTGATTTAAGGCCGGGGGCGGCGTACGCCCGTGCATGACGCTGCACGTGACGAACACGCTCTCCGGGGAGAAAGAGGCCTTCGAGCCACAGGACCCCGAGAACGTGCTTCTCTACTACTGCGGGCTGACCACGTCCGACCCGCCACACCTGGGGCACGCACGCTCCTGGGTGCACGTCGACGTGATGCACCGCTGGCTCGAATTCCTCGGCTACGACGTGCGACACGTCGAGAACTTCACCGACGTGAACGAGAAAATCGTCGCCCGGGTCGGCGAACAGGGCGACGACGAGGACGACGTGGCGAAACACTACATCCGCGAAATCATCGAGTCGATGCGCGGCCTGAACCTCAAGCGCGCCGAGGTCTACCCCCGGGTGTCCGAGCACGTCCCCGAAATCGTCGACCTCGTGGAGACGCTCGTGGAGAAGGGGTACGCCTACGAGTCGAGCGGCTCCATCTACTTCGACGTGACCTCGTTCGAGGAGTACGGGAAACTCTCGAACCAGCGCCTCGACGATATCGAAGAACAGGGCCAGGACGGCGAGCTGTCGGAGAAGCGAAACCCCGCCGACTTCGCGCTCTGGAAGGCGGGCGGCGTCTCCGAGGACGCGATAGCCGAACACCGCGGCCCCGAACATTCAGGAACGCCCGAACAGCCCGAGGGGCAGACGTGGGAGTCGCCGTGGGGCGAGGGGCGGCCGGGCTGGCACATCGAGTGCTCCGCGATGAGCATGACCCACCTCGGGGAGACGCTGGACATCCACGTCGGCGGCCGCGACCTCGTCTTCCCGCACCACGAGAACGAGATAGCGCAGAGCGAGGCGGCCACGGGCGAGACGTTCGCGAACTACTGGCTGCACTGCGCGCTCTTCGAAATCGGCGACGAGAAGATGAGTTCGAGCCTCCGGAACTTCATCACCGCCGAGGAAGCTATCGAGCGGTTCGGCCCGAACGTCGTGCGGACGTTCCTCGTCTCCGGCACGTACAACAGCCGACAGACGTACAGCGAGGCCGCCATCGACGAGGCCGAGGAGCGCTGGGAGCGCCTGTCGCGGGCGTACGACCGCGCGGTCGACGCCGCGGACAGCCCGGACGCGTACGCGAAACGCGCCGACGACGACCTCCGGGGCGCCGTCGCGGCCGCGCGCGAGGACTTCGCGGCGGCGATGAACGACGACTTCAACACTCGCGAGGCGCTGAGCGCGCTCGGCGACGTGGCGTCCGCGGTGAACGCGCATATCGACGCCAGTGACGAGTACGACTACGCCGGCCTCCGGCGAGCTATCGAGGCGTTCGGCGACCTCGGCGGCGGCGTGCTCGGCCTCCAGTTCGAGACCGTCACCGCCGGTGACGCGGACCTCGCCGGCGACCTGGTCGAACTCGTCCTCGACCTCCGCGAGGACGCCCGGGAGGCTGGCGAGTACGAGCGCGCGGACGACCTCCGGGACGGCCTCGAAGCCCTCGGCGTCACCGTCGAGGACACCGACGACGGCCCCACGTACCGGCTCTGACAGGTAGCCACCGTCTTTATGCCGTCTTCGAGCCAACGGAACCTCATGTCACGTCGAACAGCGGTCGCGGTCGCACTCGCCGTGCTTGTGCTCGCGAGCGGGTGTCTCGGGTTCCTCAGCGGTCCCGTGACGTTCAGCGCGAACCAGGTCACAGTCGAGGACTCGACGCTTCAATCCTCGGGCTACGAGGAGGTGTCGGTCGAGAAGATGCAGGTGAACCGAACGTTCACCGCCGCCGGCCAGTCGAAGACCGTCGAGATAACGAACTGGGTCGCCCAGTACGAAAAACAAGTGAGTGTGCTGGGTGTCGAACGCCGCGCCGCCGTGTTCGGGACGTTCTCCTCGCCCGAGGTGAGCGTGCTCGGGAAGAGCTTCAACCCCCTCAACGAGTATGACGACCACGAACTCGCCCAACTCATCCAGAAGCGGTACGGCACCATCGACGACCTCCAGGCGGTGTCGAACACGACGATGACCGTGCTCGGCCACGATGCGACCGTGACGAAGTTCTCCGGCACGGCGAACTTCGACGGGCAGAGCGTCGACGTGTTCGTGCACGTCACGAAGGTGAACGACGGCGGTGACATCGTCGCCGCGGTCGGCGTCTACCCGCAGCAGTTGGACGGCGAGCAGGAGCACGTGTACACGCTCCTCCAGAACCTCGAACACGCCTCATAACGCGAAGGCTTTTTTCGACCTCTCGAGAGGAGTGGGTATGGACAGCGTTCGCATCGCGGGGAGCGTACTCAGCGTTCTCTCGCTGCTCGCGTACGCGGTCGGCGTCGTCCAACCGTATCCGGGGCGCTCGTTCTCCGTCACGGGTGTGATGGTCGGTGTGACGCTCGCCGCGGTCGGCAGCCCCGGTCCGAGCGGGGGTGAGGGCGCGTGACGGTGACTGCCGTCGTCTACACGGACGCGGGCGTCACCGCCTACGACGACCTCGACGCCGCGAAGGACGCCCAGGGAACGACGTGGATTCGCGCCGACAGCCCGACGTCCGACGAACTCGCCGCCGTCCGTGACACGTGCAGCATTCACTCGCTCGCCCTCGAAGACGTAGAAAACGGCGTCCGCCCGAAGACCGAGGAGTTCGACACGCACACGTTCCTCCTCGTCACGGACGCCCGGTTCCGCGCCGGCGAGACCACGTTCGACCAGGAACTCGACACCCGTCCCGTCGGCCTGTTTGTTGGAGCGGACTGGCTGGTGACACTCACCTACGACGACGTGGATGCTATCGGCGCGACCTGGGACGCCGTGCTGCGCGAGGACGCCCGCGTCCTCAGCCGCGGCCCCGACTTCACCGCGTACCGCGTGCTCGACCGCATCGTCGACGACTACTTCGCGCTGCTCGACGACATCGAGGACCGCATCGAACTCATCGAGAGCGAACTCGTAGACGCCGCCCGAAGCGACCTCCTCGAGGAGGTCAACGACGTGCGCCGGGAACTCCTCGCCGTTCGGAAACTCCTCTGGCCGACCCGGGACGCCGTCAGCGGGTTCGCGCGCGGCGACCCGCCCGAGGTCCAACAGGAGACTGAGAAGTACTATCGGGACGTGTACGACCACATCGTCCAGCAGGTCGACCTCGTCGAGACCTATCGCGACCTCGCGTCCAGCTCCCGCGACATCTACCTGAACGCGCTCAGCCAGTCCACGAACGAGGTGATGAAACGCCTCACCGTCGTCGCAACCATCGTCCTCCCCTTGACGTTCGTGGTCGGCGTGTACGGCATGAACTTCGAGACGATGCCCGAGCTCGGCTGGCCGTACGCCTACCACGCCACCCTCCTCGGCATGGGACTGCTCTCCGCCATCCTGGTGTGGTACTTCCGCGAGCAGGACTGGCTATAGCGCGAGCGGCACGAGCAGCACGCCCATCAGGCACGTGCGGCGCGCGCCGAACCACACGGGCAGGTGACCGAGCACGCTCGCTGCCGCGAGCACGCCCACGCCGTACATCCCCGAAAGAACGTAGGTGAGTCCCACGACCACCAAGAGCACAGCGGCGACGACGCGCCGGTGGTCCATGTCCCCGACGACCCGGAGGTAGGCGTCGCCGACCGTGACAACGAGGCAGACCGCGACCGCGGCGGCGAGCGCGACCGCGAGCAGGAACACCGGGAGGTCGAGCGGCGCGCCCGACCGGTCGAGCGCCACCAGCACACCCGTGTGTGGTGTGCCCAGCGAAACGAACGCGTAGAGCGCGAAAATCGTGTTGGAGGTGTTGACGCCGCTGGTCGCGACGACGTACGCGCGGTCCGGCGTGTCAGATCGGGGGAGAACGCCGAGAGCGGCAGTCGCGGCGATGGCGCTCGACACGCCGGAGACGTACGCGACCGCCGCGCCGGCGACGGACCCAGCGAGCGCCGACACGCCGACGCTCCGCCGACTCGACTCAACGACTGCATCGCCCTGTTCGGGGACGCCCGCGCCATCGAGCGCCGCGAGCAACACGGGCACGCCGAACAACCCCGAGAACAGCGGGAGGAGTACGTCGCCGTCCCCGAGGGGCGCGTTGAGTGTCGCATCGAGTACCGTGAGTCCGAGGAGGCCGGAGAGCGCGACGCCGAGCGCCGCGCCGACGCGGGCGCGGGGCGTGCGCTCGCTCGCGACGAGCGCGCACGCGACCCCGGCGAGCACGAGCGGGAGGTGGGCGTCCAACCACGGACTGACGGACCACATTCCCATCGTTATCGGCCAGCCGAGCACGAACGCGAGCGCGACGGCGCTTGCGCTTCCAAGCGCGGACAACCGGAGGGCTTCGCGGCCGCGGCCAGCGAGTACGAGCCGGTGTCCGGGGAGCGCCGTGACGGCCATCGCGGCGTCCGGCACCCCGAGCGCGAGCGCTGGCACGATGTCGAGAAACGAGTGCGTGACGCCTGCAGCGAGCACGACGACACCGACGAGCACGGGGTCCCCCGGGAGGTCACTCGACACCGCCGCGAGCAGCACGGCGAGCGTGTTCACGTGCAAGCCCGGCGTCAACCCGGAGAGCGTGCCGAGGAAGACGCCGCAGAGAACGGCGGCGAGGACGCTCCCGGTCAGCGACGGGTCGACAAGCACGCGCAGGCCGTCCAGCATCACCCACCGCTGGCCGCCCGCTCGTATTTGAACCTACGCGCGGCTACGCGACTGGCGTCGAAAGAAAGTACGGATGTGTCGGGACGGACTTAGCCGAAGAGGTCGCCGAGACCCTCGCCGCTGGCCTCTTCGTCCTCCTCTTCTGCTTCCTCTTCTTCCTCGGCCTCGGCCTCCTCGGCCTCTTCCTCGGATTCTTCTTCGGCGCCGCCCTCAGCGGAGCCACCGGCGGCAGCGCCGCCCGCGGCGGGCGCCGCAGCAGCCGTCTCGATGGCGTCCTCGATGTCGACGTCCTCCAGCGCGGCGACGAGCGCCTTGACGCGGGATTCCTCGACGTCGACGCCGGCCGATTCGAGGACCGACGTGAGGTTGTCTTCGTTAATCTCCTCGCCCGATTCGTTCAGGATGAGTGCTGCGTAAACGTACTCCATTATTAGTCACCAAACATGTTTCCGAGACCTTCGGCGCCGGACTCGTCGTCCTCGTCCTCGCTGGATTCGCCTTCCTCGGATTCCGCTTCTTCAGTAGCCTGTTCGTCCTCGTCCTCGTCCGCGGTCTCCTCGACCGTGGACTGCTCGACTTCGACGCCGCGGAGTTCCTCCGGGAGCGCCTCGTCGTCGTCGATCTGCGCCGCGAGCGCACGCACCTGCGCGTCCGCTTTCGCAACGAGGTCGTCCGCGAGCTCGGGGCTCTCGACGGCCGCGTGAATACCGAGGCTCTTCGCCTCGCCGGCGGCCTTCGCGAGCAGCGTCGGCGCGGTCTGCGCCGTCGGGTACTCCGCGTTGACGGAGAGGTTCCGAGCGGCGGCCGCGGCGGACTGGATGTCCGCGCGGTACTCGTCCACGTCGATGGCGAGCTCGTCGGGCATGAACAGCACGCCCTCGGAGTACACCGCGCGGAGGTCGAGACCGACTTCCTTCGGCTCGATACCGAGCTCGGAGAGGACGTTGGCGACGTCGTCGCTGACGACCTCGCCCTCCTCCACGACCACGGAGTCGGAGAGCACCTGAATGGACCCCTCCTGAATCCGCGCGTCGGCACCGATCTGCTGGAGTTCGCCGACGAACGGGCCCGGGTCGACGCCCGTGTCGCCCTCGGGAATGACGATGTCGTTCGGCGCGACCTCGCCAGCGTTGATGGGCGCGGGAGTCTTCGACGCTTCGAGCTGCTTGTACAGCCCGAACGGGTTATCGTTCGTTCCGACGAGTCCGACCTGATCGCTCACGTACTCGGTGAGGTCTTCGAGGCCGCTGTCCACTTCTTCGAGCGCGCGCACGAGCAGGGTGTTCCGGCTCATGCGGAGTTCGGCGCTCCCGTGGAGCGCGCGCCGCATGTCCTGGAGCTGTCGGCTCGGAATACCGGCGACGTTCACGACGCCGATGCTGTCGTAGGACTCGATAATCTCGACGAGATTATCGACTTCCTCCTGCTTCCACTCCGGAATGTGGTCGGTGGTGCGCTCAGTTTCTGCGGACATCTCAGGCCACCTCGACGGACGGCCCCATCGTGGTCTTCACGTAGATGGAGTCCACGTTGAGCGGGCCTTTTTCGAGCGTTGCGTGCAGTCGACGCACGATAACGTCGATGTTGTCCGCGATGTCTTCCGGCGTCATGTCCTCCGCACCCACGCGGGTGTGGAAGGTACGCCGGTCGCGCGAACGAAGCTGCACGGTGTTCTTCATGCGGTTTACGGTCTCGACAACGTCGTCGTCGGGCTGGAGCGGGGTCGGCATCTTCCCGCGCGGACCGAGCACAGTACCGAGGTATCGACCGATGTCCTGCATCATGGACGCTTCGGCGACGAAGAAGTCCGTTTCGTCGGCGAGGTCTTTTGCAGCGTCATCGTCGTCCCCGAGGTCGGACAGCTCGTCCCCGTCGAGCACGTCGTCAGCGACGTCCTCGGCGCGAACGGCGGTCTCGCCCTCGGCGAACACCACAATCTGTGTCTCCTGTCCGGTTCCCGACGGCAGCACGACGCTCTCGTCGACACGATTCGACGGGTCGTTGAGGTCCAGGTCTCGCAGGTTCACGGCGAGGTCCACCGTCTCGCGGAAGTTCCGCTCGGGGGCCTCGTCGATCGCTTGAGAGACTGCCTCGTCTATGTCATCTGCCATCTTTCACCTCCGTAGTGTACTTGCCCCCTTCCGGGGAGCTCCTACGGGTCAGTGAAACAGGCTACGCCTGTCTCGTCCCGAACAACGAGTATGCCGCACTTAAGGCCGTCGTTACGCGAGAAGAGGGCGCACCTGTTCAGATAAGGACGAATGGTGAGGCGGAGCGAGGTTCGAGTGGTCAAACGAACTCGTCCGCCCCGGGATGATAGCGACTGCGTCGAGGCGGGGTTTGTGGAGCGAGGAACAACACCTGAGTCTGTGGCGAAATCCGGTATCCCGCTATGTGGCGGGAACATCGCGCTCCGATAACGTCTCGGTGTTACAAGCATAGATGCCGATTGTGATCATTCTGGTATCCGTAGTAAACCGCCGCATTGGCCCAGCTAAGCTGAACACTGCTCGTTTTCAATCTGGACTCTCCGGCGTAGACTGTACGTCACCACCTCCCTAACTATTTAATGTTATATCTTCAATAAAATATATGCGCCTTCACATCAGCACATTTGTTGTTGCACTGCTTGTCCTCACGGCAGGATGTACTTTCAATCCCTCGGAGCCTACAGCGGACCAGTGGGACAGGACACCAGACCACAGTTTAACCGAAAAATCAATTCCGGAAACTCCAGACAATCTCACGCACAAGAACGTTGTCGCATTCGCAAAACAAGTCGAGGAGGCGTATAAATGGAACCGCGAGTTAACCAACCAAACTATTGAACTTAGCGTAGGAGTCGTTGAGGAAGAATTAGTGAATACCACCGACGCAGGATATATCGTCCGATTGGAGCTGGAAGCGAAAAAAACGTATATAGAGGATGGTAATCGATTGGCCTCCGATGATTTTTATACTACATACTATTTCATCAACGATTCATCAATTTATCGAATTCGGTCAGATGGGAACGAATCCGTCCCGGATCCAAGAAATGGAGAACACATTCGTGAGTAATATACGAGACGTTTGTGGGCCAGGGCAGAGTTTGTTCCATTTTTGAGAACACAAGGTCAACTGGACGATTTCTATTGGCTAGTTGATTACTATCCATAATAACTACAATTAGATAAGAAATTTTAAGGTTGAGTACAATAAGGGTTCAAATGAATTCCAGGAGACAATTTCTCGGTGAGGTTGCAGCTACTTTTACTGATAATGCCACGTCCGCGCGATCACAGGGTTCACACGCGCGGAGCGCGGACGACGCAGTGTGCCGAACTTCCCGACGCGCCAGGTCGAGGCCGCGACCGACGCCATCGTCGTCCGCCTCACCGAACTCTCGGGCGGCGAAATCGGGCGGGTGTGGCGCGCCGGCCTGGACTCCGGTCAGTCCGTCGCCGTGAAGACCGGCCCGGCGCCGCTCGACGTCGAAGCCCGGAGCCTCCGCGTGCTCGCCGACCACGGCGCACCTGTTCCGTCCGTCGTCTGTGCGACCGAGGACGTGCTCGTGCTCGAATACGTCCCCGGCGACGAGTGGACGCCGGACGCCGAACGCGCGCTCGGACGGCTGGTCGCTCGCCTCCACGGGGAGACTGCCGACGCCTACGGCTGGCCCGAACCCACGTGGAAGGGACGGTTCGAACAGCCGAACCCTCGAACCGGGGACTGGCCGGCCTTCTTCGGCGAGTACCGTCTCCGCCCGGTCGCCGACGCCGCACACCGCCACGAGGGCGTCGACGACGACACGCGGGCGCGCGTTCACGCGCTCGCGGACGACACCCACGACCTCCTCCCCGACAACCCCACGCCCCGCTTCCTCCACGGCGACCTCTGGCGGAACAACGCCATTCCCGCCGAGAACGACGTGCGCGCGCTCCTCGACCCCGCGCCCTGGTACGGCCACCACGAGGTCGAACTCGCGTACGCCGACTGGTGCGGCCTCGGCGAAGACTTCAGGAACGGCTACGAGACGGTGCTGGATGTCGACCCCGCGTTCGAGGACCGCCGCCCCCTGTACGAACTCTACTTCGCGCTCGACCACGCCTACCACTTCCCCGACGAGGAGTACGATCGGTGGGCCGCGGACAGACTCGACAGGCTCGGCTACTGACTCACTCGCGGAGCGCGCGAACGCGCTCGCTCGTCGCGACGTACAGCGTATTCCCGGCCGCGGCGAGCGACGGCGTTCCCGTCACGGGGAGACGCCACAGCTCGCGTCCCGCCGTGGCGTCGAACGCGACGAGCGGCACGTCGTCGTTCGCCCACGGACCGACGTACACCGCGTCGTTCGCGGACACGGGCGCGGTGAGACTCGCGTCCGGCGCGTACGTCCACCGCTCGAACCCGTCCCGGGAGAGCGCAATCAGCCCGCCGCCGGTTCCGATGCTGCCCGCGGTCACGGTCGCTGTGCTGACGAACACCTCGTTCCCGGTCACGGCGGGCGAGAACGGCGTGTGCTCGAACGGGATAGCCGCACGCACGCCGCCGTCCGCGGTCCGGTACAGTCCGAGCCGGCCGGACGGCGACCCGTGGAACACGGCTTCCGGCCGGTAGACGGTGTCGCCGGCGACCGCGGCCCCATCGTACGCCGTGTAGCCGCTGTCCGCCTCCATCACCCACCGTCGGTCGAATCCGTCGGACACGTCGAACGCGCCGAACGAGAACCGGCCCGTGTAGACCGGGCCGCCCGCCGTCGTCGGAACGAACACGTCGCGTTCGGCGGTCGAGACGACCTCGCCGGTGTCCGCGTGCAATCGGACGGCGGTGTCTCGCGCGAGCAGATACACCCAGCCCGCGCGCTCAAACACGGCGTACGAGAGCGGCGAAATCTCAACGTCGTGCGTCCACGTCGGCGTTCCGGCGGGCGTGAGCGCGCGCAAGGTCTCGTTCTCGGCGTCGTACAGCCGTCCCGCGACGTACAGGAGCGACCCGGGCGTGGACCGCGGCCGCCGCCACCGAACGCGTCCGTCCCTCGCGTCGAGCGCGACGAGCGCGTCGCTCGTCCGCACGTACGCGCGGTCGTCCACGACGACGATGTCCGCGATATCGCCCGGAACCGTCCACGACCACGCGACGGACGGCGACTCCCGCGGCGGCGTCGCGTGCGGGTTGTGGCTCCGGCGAGCGTAACTATAGCCGTTCATCGGCCACTGTCCCGGCGACGGCGTCCACTCCGCGGCCACCTGTCGCTCGGGCCGCTCCACTCCTCGGTTACGGACGGCGTCCCGAATCCCGGAACACCCGGCTATCGACGCGCTCACCGCGGCTCCGACCGCCGCGAGCGCGCTCCGGCGACTCGACGCGGGTTCGCTGGAGGGCATACCGAACTCATTCGGGATGCAACACTTAGTACTTCCGCGGCCGCGCCGCTCGTCGGTCGGAGTCGAAACCGCGAAAACCCGCTGCTCGCTGCGTTTACGCTTCAGCGAGAACAACGCAGGACCCGGCTGCGTCCTGCTGGCGCTGGCTTCGGCTTACGCCTCAGCCAGCACGTCGTCGAACTCGCCGTTGTCGACGCGTTTCTTGAAGCCGCGCGCGTCCTCGCCCTCGATGGTGACACCGAGCGTGACGCACGTGCCGGCGACTTCCTTCGCGGCGTTCTTCGTGTCGTACGCGAGGAGGTCGGGCTTCTTCTGCTCCGCGATGCTCTTGAGCTGGTCGATGGAGATGTCGGCGACGAAGTTCTCCTGCGGTTCGCCGCTACCGGTCTCGAAGCCGGCCTCGTCCTTGATGAGTTCCGCCGTCGGCGGGACGCCGACTTCGATACTGAAGGAGCCGTCCTCCTCGTACTCGATGGTGACGGGCACTTCCGTGCCGTCGAATGCGGCGGTCTGGTCGTTAATCTCCTCGACGACTGCCTGTACGTCGACGGGCGTCGGTCCGAGCTCGGGACCGAGCGGCGGGCCGGGGTTGGCCTGACCGCCGGGTACGAGCACTTCGATAGTCTCAGCCATACCTATCCGAACTGTCGCCGCAGTTTTAAGGATTACCTTTCAGGGGAGGCTGACTCCCTGACGAGTGAGGTAGTCGTTGACAGCCTTGATTTCGACGGGACTACCGATAATTCGGGAGAGCCCGTCCTCGTCTACGACCGTGACGACGAACCGGTCGTTAATGTCCGCGCGGTGCTCCCGGAGATCGTCCGCGGGGAGGACGATCTGGGTGCTGTCGCGCAAACTCTCTGGGTCGGGCATCACGCGGACATGCAGGGGTTCAGGGCTTTAACGTGTCGAAAGCGAACGAGGTCGGCGATGGCGGCCTGATGAACAGGAATAAAGGCGGGACCGGCGTAGGGCGCTCCAATGGGACTGGAGGAGGAGATCGAGGAGTTGGAGGAGGAAATCGCCAACACTCCGTACAACAAGTCCACCGAAGCCCACGTCGGCCGCCTGAAGTCGAAGCTCGCCGAGAAGAAGGAGAAGCTGGAAGCCCAGCAGTCCGGGTCTGGCGGCGGGAGCGGGTACTCCGTGAAGCAGCACGGGGACGCGACGGTGGCGCTCGTCGGGTTCCCCTCCGTCGGGAAGTCAACGCTCGTGAACGCGCTGACGAACGCGGACAGCGAGGTCGGCGCGTACGAGTTCACGACGCTGGACGTGAACCCCGGAATGCTCGAATACCGGGGTGCGGACATCCAGATACTGGACGTCCCCGGCCTCATCGAGGGCGCTGCGGGCGGACGCGGTGGCGGGAAGGAAGTGCTCTCCGTCGTCCGGTCCGCGGACCTCATCGTGTTCGTGCTGTCCGCGTTCGAAATCGAGCAGTACGACCGTCTCGACGACGAACTCTACAACACGAAGATTCGACTGGACCAGGAGCCGCCCGCGGTCCGCGTGACGCGGAAGGGAAAGGGCGGTATCGACGTGAACACGTCGGGCGATATGGAGCTCGACCACGACACCGTCCGCGAAATCCTCCGCGAGCAAGGGTTCGTGAACGCGGACGTGTCTATTCGCGGGAACCCGGACGTGGACCAGCTCGTGGACGGCGTGATGGACAATCGCGTCTACCTCCCGTCGATGGTCGCCGTGAACAAGGTCGACCTCATCGAACCGTCCTACGTGGACACGGTAAAAGAAGGGTTGCGGGAGCGCGACATCGACCCCGAGGAAGCCGTGTTCATCAGCGCGTACGAGGAGAAGGGACTGGACGGCTTCAAGGAGCGAATGTGGGAGGAACTCGGCCTCATTCGCGTCTACATGGACAAGCCCGGGCGCGGTATCGACTGGGAGGAGCCGCTCGTTATCGAGCGCGGCGCGACCGTCGACGACGCCCTCCACAAACTCGGCGGGACGCTCGACGAGCGCTTCCGGTTCGCGCGCGTTACGGGGCCGAGCGCCCAGCACGACGACCAGCAAGTGGGGAGAGACCACGTCCTCGAAGACGAGGACGTGTTGCGCGTCGTCGCCCGCAGATGAGAGACAGAACGCGCGCGCTCGCCGTCGTTCTCGCGGGCGTCATCCCGTGGACCGTGTATTTCTACGACGGCGGCGCGGGCGGGTTCGCGGCCTACGGCCTCCTCAGTTTCACTCCCTCGTTCCACGTCACCGACCTCGCCACCTACCTCGACAATGCCGTCGTCCCCGGCGGCTGGTTCAGCGCGTGGCTCACCGGCGTCCTCCTCTACGCGCTCGCCCTCCTCAGCCTCGTGCTCGCGGCGTTCGGCCTCGAAGACCACCGCGTGACCGACGGCCTCCTGGCGCTCGCGGGCCTGAACGAACTCTACTTCGCCGTCGGCTTCTACACCACTCGGGACTACCTCACGCTCCCGCTCGGCGCGCTCTGCCTGCTCGCGGTCGCCGTCTGGGACTACCGCCGCGTTCGCGGCAGGGCGTTCCGACCCCAGTAGGTTTACGCCGCCCCCGTCCCAGCACTCGACTATGAGTGACTTCGTGCTCGACCACACGATGATTCGCGTGAGCGACCTCGAGGAGTCCATGGACTGGTATCAGTCCCACTTCGACTACGAGGAGAAGGGACGCTGGGACGGCGACGGTTTCACCATCGTCTACCTCGGCCCCGAGGACGTTCACGAGGACGGCGCGCTCCTCGAACTCACCCACAACGAGGGCGAGGAGGACTACGACCTCGGTGACGCCTGGGGCCACATCGCCGTCCGCGTCGAGGACGTACACGACGCGTACTACGACCTGATGGACGAGGGCGTCGAGGACTACCGGCGCCCCGAGGACAACCCCGGCTACGCGTTCGTCACGGACCCAGACGGCCACGAAATCGAAATCGTCGAACGTGACCACGGCGCGAAGTGGAGCCTCGACCACACGATGATTCGCGTCGAGGACGCCGACCAGCACCTCGGATTCTGGACGCGGAAGTTCGAGTACGAACACGCCGGCCGCTGGGAAGCCGACACGTTCGCGAACTACTTCCTCAAACCCGAGGGCGCCGCAGAGGAGGCGATGACGGTCGAACTCACCTATAATTACGACGGCCGCAGCTACGACCTCGGTGACGCCTGGGGCCACCTCGCCGTGCGCACGAGCGACCTCCACGACGACTGGGACACCCTCATGACGCGGGAGGCCGAGGACTACCGCGACCCCGAGTCCTGCGACGACAAGTACGCGTTCACGAAGGACCCGGACGGCCACGAAATAGAGATTCTGAACCCCGAGAACTCACCGGTCGACCGGTCCTAAGCAGTCCGCCCGTCTCCTACACGGTCCGTTCGTCGACTACGTCTTCCGGCGCTCCTGCGAGTCCGGTGAGCGCGTCCGCTTCGACGTGGTGGAGGTCGCCCGGAATCACGAGCAAGTGGAGTGGGTCGCCGAAATCACGGTCCGCGAGCGATTCGAGCGTGTCCGCTTCGACGAGTGAGTCAGGTGCTCCCGCGCGGGCGACGACGACGCCGAGCGCGTCCGGATTCCAGTGTTCCGCGAGCAGGCCGGCAGCATGGCTCGCGGTCATGTAGTCGTCTCCCTCCCGGTAGGGGTTGTCCACCTTGTCACCGAGCCGTCCCGCGGTTCGGTTGCTGGGAGGGGTTTCCCCGACCTTGATGTCGAGGTAGCAGAGCGTGTGCAGGCCGCGCTCGCGGTTGTCCTCGATGGTGTCCGTGACTGATGCGGGGACGCCGTCCGCGCCGTGCACCCATTCGAACGGCAGCGTTGTCGCCTTCCCGAACCGGTAGTTCTGGAGGCCCGTAAGTGATGATGCCGCGGACTCCGCGGTGGGCGCGTGAATCACGCGCGTGTCGATGCCGCGGTCGTGCGCGCGCAGTCGGAGGTCGACGTGCGTCGTCGAAATCATCGTGTCGCCCGCGGTGAGAAACACCACGTCGTCGGACTCGGCCGCGTCGAGAATCGGCTCGGGGTTCTGTTCGACGCCCTCGCGGTCGCGTACTTCGATATCGACCCCGTGATAGGATTCGAGGTCGTCGACGTCCGCACCGACGAGGTGGCTGGTGTAGAACTCCGCGAACGCGCGGTCCGCCTCCCGGACGGCCCCGCGTCCCTCGATGGTGATGGATTCCTCGTCGTAGAGCCCGAGGCCGACGAACGTGAGCATACCCGTGTTCGGGGGCGCGGGCGTTTTTCGGTTTCGGGTTCGGCGTGAAGCCGAAGGCGTAAACCCCGGCGTCGCCGAGAGCGAGTATGGAAGTCCCGTGCGTGCGCGCCCCCGTCGCAGAGGGGGAGGAGACGCGGCAAGAGCTCGCGGACGCGGACCTCGTCGCGCCCGAGTTCGACATCGTCGTCGACGACGGAACCATCTACATCCCCGTCACCGACACCGACGCGGTACCCGACGACCTCACCGTGGCCGTGCACGACGTGCCCGAGCGCCGGACGCCGACGACGCCCGCCGACGTTCTCGGCTTCGAACCGACGTACGAGCGCCTCGGCGACGTCGTCATCGTGGACGAGGACGACCCGGAGCGCGCCCGCCGGATTGCGGACGCCATCCTGGAGTCGGACGTGCGCGCGAAGACCGTCGTGAACCGCGCGTCGAAGGTGAAGGGCGAAACTCGCGTCCGCGACTGGGACGTGCTCGTCGGTGAGAGTACCGAGACCGTCCACCGCGAGTACGGCCACGAGTTCGCGCTCGACATCACCGAGGTGTACTTCTCGCCGCGCCTCGCCACCGAACGCCACCGCGTCGTCGAACAGGTCGAAACGGGTGAGAACGCGTTCGACATGTTCGCGGGCGTCGGCCCGTACGCGATTCCGATAGCGGACGCGGGCGCCGAGGTCGTCGCCACCGACATCAACGAGGCCGCAATCGACTACCTCCGCGAGAACGCCCGCCGGAACGGCGTCGAAGACCGCATCACCGCGCACGCGGACGACGTGCGCGACCTCGCCGCCGACTACGAGAACTGGGCGGACCGCCTCGTGATGAACCTCCCGCACTCGGCACAGGAGTTCCTCGACACCGCCGTCCGCCTCGCCGGCGACGACTGCACGATTCACTACTACGACATCCAGCACGAGGACGACCGATTCGGACCGGGCGAGCACGCCATCCGGGACGCCGCCGAACCCGACTACGACGTGACCGTCGAAACCCGGCACACCGTCCGGTCGTACGCCCCCCACGAGTACAACGTCTGCCTCGACGTCCGCCTCACCCGGGACTGACGGAACGTTTATTTCTCGCGAACCGACACGTATCAGGTATGCCGCGAACGCCCTCCATTCTCGAAAACGAACACGCCCGCGCGATCGGCGGCCTCTTGGCGGTGGTTTCGATACTGGTGGTTTTCGGAGGTATGAGCGCTTTTACTGCCGCATATATGCTCATATTGATCGGCGGTGTCGCCGTGGCTGACTGGCTGGTAGACGCTCGAAACCTCCCTGATGAGACCTCGCAGGGCGTGTACGGCGCGCTCGTCGTCGCCGCTGCCGGGTTCGTCGCACTCACGAGTCCGGGCGGTATGTCGGGTCAAGGCAGTATGCCGGCTGTCGTGGTCGTGGGCCTGCTCGCCGGGGTCGGCGCCTGGACGGTCCTCGACGCCTACACCAAAGCACGAGACGGCGACGACACCGAGACGCACGCGTTCGTTCGGGGCGCAGACGACGACGGCACCGAAGCCATGCTCCGCATGCAGACCATGAACGCAGTCAATCGAGAACTCAAGAACGCCGACGGCCCGCGAACACCCAGTGAACTCGCGGACACCCTCGACCTCACCGAAACTCGCGTCGAACCCGCGCTCTCCTACCTCGCCAGCAAAGGCCACGCCGAACACGTGGACGGCGGCTATCGCGCCACCCCGCCCCGCTGGGGACGCCTCCACCCGGTCGTCGCGTTCGCCCGCTGGCTCCCCCGCCGCATACTCGCGCCCGCCCGCCGACTCCGGGCCTGATTCGACAGCCTTATTTCTATCATCCGGCTACGAGTGAATGCGAAGGCGCGCCGGTATAGCTCAGACTGGTAGAGCGATTCCTTCGTAAGGAATAGGCCAAGGGTTCAAATCCCTTTACCGGCTCTTCTACTGGCGTTCACCGCCCACAGCAACAGGTCCCTCGATAGGCCGGTCCGACCCTTTTTAGCGTTGTCCGCTGACGCTCGTAGTATGAGTAACGTTCGCTCGCGTTCGACCGCAGGAGGCGCGATACTCGCGGTGGGTGTGTTGTTAGCGTTGGCGTTCACGACCGCGGAGGCGTTCTATCCGGGGTACAGCACGTCGACGCAGACGATTAGCGCGCTCGGGTCGGACACGGGAACCCCCGAATCGCGATTGGTGTTCAATGGCGCGATGGTTCTCGGGGGCGGACTGATGGCGGTCGCGGCGTACTTCCTCCGGGACGTGTACGAGACAGAACTGGTTCCCGCGTTGGTGGCGGTCACCGGCGTGGTCGGGTTCGCGGGTGTGGGGTTGTTCCCGGAGCAGACGGGCGCGCCGCACGCGCTCGCGGCATTGGCGTCGTTCGGTGGAAGCGGCGTCGTCGCGATCGCCGTCGCCCGCGCGGAGTCGGCGGCCTTCCGGTACGCGTCGATGGTTCTCGGCGTTCTCGAACTCCTCGCGCTCGCGGCGTTCGTCGGCCTCGGCGGCGGGACGGCGCTTGGAATCGGCGGTCTGGAGCGCTGGGTTGCCTACCTGGGCATCCTCTGGGCGGCGAGCTACGGTGGATTCCTGCTCGCGCGCGAAGCCTAGGCAAGCCCGAGGTGGTCGGCGAGGCGGGCGTACACGTCCGCACAGCTCTCTCCGGGCGTTCGATGGGGGGCAACGGTCCCGAGGGTCTCCCAGTCGCCGACGAGGACGAGGCGTTTGCGGGCGCGCGTGAGCGCGACGTTCAGCCGTCGCGGTCCCTCCTCGGGGAGTTCGAGGAACCCGCTCGCACCGTCGTCGTTACTTCGGACGAAGGAGACGACGACGGCTTCGCGCTCCCCGCCCTGGAAGGAGTCGATGGTGTCAACGGTCACGTCGGAGAGCCCGGCGTCCCCGAGCCGCTGGCGGAGCAATCGAACCTGACCGGTGTACGCCGCGATGACGCCTACGTCCGCGGTGGGAAGCCCGGCATCGCGAAGCCGTTCGACCTCCGCGACCACGGCATCGGCCTCCGCCGGGTTGTCGTAGGAGTTCCCGGCCGTGTCTCGGCGCTCCGGCCCGGTCACGTCCACGCCGCGGAGGGGCGGGAGGTCGTCGACCGTCCACGACTCGTCCCGCTCCGTGGTTTCGAGGAGGGCGTCGTAGAACTCCCTGTTGGGGAACGCGGCTATCTCCTCGTGCATCCGGTACTGCTCGCGCAGGGGGACGGCGAGGTCGTCGCCGTAGCGCTCCAGCAAGTACTCGAAGAGCGACGGGTGTGAGTCCGCGTCGGTATCGTGTTCGTTCGCGCTGTACGGTGGGAGTTGCTTGTGGTCGCCCGCGAGCACGAGTTTGCGAGCGCAGTCGAGGACGATAGCGGTCGCGGGCCGGCTCGCCTGCGTCGCTTCGTCCACGACGCCCACGTCGAAGCGGTTCCGGTCGAACGCCGCGGCCGCGCTCGTCGTCGCCGCCACCACGTCCGCGGCTTCCAGGGGTTCGTTCGCGTACTCGCGGGCGACAACCTCGTTCGTCGTGTTCCCGCCGGCGCGCGCGAGCGAGATGCCGGCGTCGTTCGCGAGCCCGTGCAACGAATCGGGGTCCGGGTCGTCGGGCGTGCTGTCGCCGACGAGGAGGTTGTCCACGGCCTGATTCGAGTGCGCGGCGACGAGCACGTGCTGGCCCTGCGTCGCGGCGTAGCGGACGTACGCGGTGAGCGTCCGCGTCTTCCCCGTTCCGGGCGGCCCGTGGATGCAGACCGCGTCCTCGGCGGCGTCCGCCCAGACGAGCGCGCGGCGCTGGTGGTCGTTCAGGCTCGGCGTCGGGTCGTAGTTCGCGTGCTCGTTCACCGTGAATCCGAGCGGTCGCGTGCCCGCGAGCAGTTCGCGCTTCGCGTCAGCTCCAGCCACCGACTCGATGGCGTCCAATCGGCGCTGGAACGGCACCGGATTCAGGAGGCTAGTGAGCCACGCGTCCGTCCCGTTCACCACTCGTTCGAGTGTTTCGTCGTCGATACCGGGGTCGAGCGGCCGGAACGTCACGTGCGGTCGGTCGACCGAGACGAGTTCGGTGTCGATCGGCATCCACGACGGCCCGCCGCGCGCGTCCAGCAGACAGCGGTTTCCGGGGAACAGGCCGGCGTCCCGGCGGAGCGACGGGTCGTCGTCTCCGACGTGCTGGAGGACGAACGCCACGTCCCCCATCTCGTCGCGGGTCGTCCCGACGAACGCGAACGGTCCCGCGGCCTCTCCTCGTCGAATCGATTCCCGGAGGCCCAGCTCGCGGTACGCCCGCCGCGCTCCCGACCGCTCGGCGTGTTTTTCCGTTCGCACGAACTCGCGAAGGTCGTCCAACACGGTTGAGTCGTCCACCGCGTGCGGTTCTACGGGCGCGAGTTCGCTCGGCGGTCGGTCGTCCGCGGGGAGCGCCGCGTCCGACGGCGTGATGTCGTCGCGCAGCCAGAACTGGACGCGGTGACCGATTTCGGTTCCGGCGGCGTCCGCGCAGTCAACGAACCGCTCGCGGCCGCTGATGCCGAACGACGTGTCGTGCCATCCGATTTGTTCTTTTTCGGGCCGGAACAACACGTACTCGTCCGTCAGCTCCGGCGTATCTCCATCGAACAGCGGGACGACGTACGCGTCCCCGCTCGGCGCGCGAATCCCGAGCGCCTCCATCGCGTTCCGCGCGGCGAGCGCCACGTCTATCGGCCGGTAGTCCTCCCGAAGCACGCCCTGAAAGAGTGTGGCCGCAGTCACCTGCCACTCGTCGAATGCGGGTGTCATCGCCACCGGGAAGCGGCCGCGTTCGTCGAACGACTCCGAATCACGGTCGTAGTCCGAGTGTTGTCCTCGTGAATGTTCCTACTCGGTCGACAGACACACCCCACATTCAATATAGCGGAATGTAGTGTATGAGTTGGGTGTCGGTCACGCTGTGAGCGAGTAAATCGAGTCGAGGTAGACCTCGCGGACGCGATCACCCCAGTTGTGGGTGTAGGTGTCGATGATGTCGTCCGCCACGTCGCCGCGGAGGTACTTGACGACGCCGCGGTCTCCCGTGCGGTCGCGGAGGTGCGTGGTGAAGAAGTGCCGGAAGTAGTGGGGGGTGACGTTCTCGGTGGCGTCAGCGCCGGGTTCGTACCAGCCGGCGTCAGTCGCGTGGCGGGTCACGACGTTCCGCACCATCTCCGGCGTCACGCGTTCGCCCCAGGCATCGCTCGTACTCACGAACAAGGGGTCTGCGGGCGACGGCGCGTCCGGTCGAATCGCGAGCCAGCGGAGGAGTGCGCGCTTCAACTCTCCGTCGACGGGAACCAACGTCACGCGTTTTCGCTTGTTCGACGCCGTGCGCTCCTCGCCGTTCACGGTCGTTCCGCGCACGGTATCGGGGTCGACGAACAGCGTGTCCGTCCGGCCGTCGAGGTGCGCGCGCCCGCCTAACTCGTAGGCGTCCCCGAGTTCCGGCGCGTCGAGCGTAATGTCTCGGAGGTCGAGATTACAGAGTTCACCGACGCGCAGCCCGGTCTTCAGGAGCGTCACGATGACCGCGCGCTCCAGCGGGTGTCGGATGTCGGTGACGAACGCCCGCATACGCGGAATCGGTATCTCGCGGCGCGCAGGGTCCGTGTCGATAGATTCGTCCATTTCCTCGACCACGAGCGACATCGGATTCGCGTCCAGCTCGCCGACCTGCGACATGTACGCGTAGAACCGATGCACGTAGGACGCGTACGTCGCGACCGTACTGTCCGCGCGGCCGTCGCGTATCGATGACACCCACGCGAGACAGTCCCGGCGGTCGGCGTCCGCAGGCGACGTGCCGCGCTGGTCGAGAAACGCCGTGTACTCGCCGAGCACGCGTTCGTACGCCGCTCGCGTGCGCTCGCTCTTCCCGTGGAACCCCATGTCCTCCAGGAAGTACTCGACGCGCTCGCTCATTCGTCCACCAGCGTGTACCCGCCCTCGCGCGGCCGGTACCGAACCGCTCCCTTGTCTTCGAGGGACTGAATCGCCGCCTCGACCTGGTCTTCCACGTCGTCAGTTACTGCCGCGAGCAGTTCCTCCCAATCGAGCGTCCCCTCAGACGACAGACACGACCGAACGTCCTCCTCCAACCCCGTTTCCCCGCCGTCACCCCCAGGGTCCACGGGCCCAGAACCGGTGTCCTCAACATTGATTTGGATGTTCTGCCGGCCCGCCTGCACCATCGCCCGTACGAACTCGCTCTGCGTCATATCGAGGTCTTCCGCGTCCGACACCCACTCCGCTTTCTGCCACCGCGGCACGTACGTCTTCACCGACGTGCGCTCCTCTTCGCTCATACGTCACGCCTCACATCCCGCCACCATCAAAGTTCCCACTACAGCGGATAAATACACTTATCGTCAGTAGTGTACCTACAATAGTGGCGTTTTGTAGTGCTAGAAATATTGATTTAGATCTCTGTACCCCAATTAGACAGATTACAGCCGAGAGTGTCGAGTCCTACGTTGCTTTCTTACTAATTCTGATTCGAGGGGAGTCACGGCTCGTTGACGAGTCGGACGCGAGGAGTCTGGCCTTCCTCGCGCGCGGGACGCCCCGGCCAGCGGAAGCGGGTTGGGGTATCGAAACGGCTACTCTGGCGCAGCTCGGGGTCACCGCTGTCGTTCCGGTATCGGATTCCTGAACGGGACTCCCACGACAGTTGCGAGCGTGAAGCCCCTCTCGTAGACGGCTTTTTGAGTGCGATGCTTCAGGGCCGTACACCATCGGACTGACGGTAATCCTGTGGCGCTCGTGTCGGTTCTTTCCCGAGTCTACTGAGAGAACACGATGCCGGGTCGTGCGAATCCCCGGCGGCGAACCCATGATGACAGACGTCCCCGGGTAGAGAAACCTTGGATAGACACCGATTACCCGTGTCCTGGTACCACCCTCTCATCCCGAGGGAGGGGTTTGGCCGGTGACGATGGTGACAGCGACGTTTCGGATATGGCGAGCGCGTCGCACCGTCCGGGGTACCCCACTCGCTGTAGAAGAACGCTGTTCGTTCCCCAACAGGTACTGTACGCGGTTTCTCGACCCCGGCGACGGACGTGCGAACCGAGCGGCGAGTGCCACGATGGTTCGAAGGGGCCTTGGTGCGGCCGAGCCTCGATTCGCCGTTCGGTGTTTCCGCTCGTCCAGGCGTTGACTTCCGGTGACCACGGGCGAGTTCGTTCCCTCAGAACGAACACCTCCTGTCGAGTATATTAGGTTCCACCATGTCCGCCACGCACTCTATAAATTCTATTTCGCTATATCCAATTTCGGGAGTTGTGCGATTTCGTGGGTATCGAGCGCTCCAGACAAGTACGGAGTGCTTCGGACCGTTCATAGCAAGGCTTTCCCGCGTTTTCACGGGATTCGTAGATAATGGAGGTAGCCGTGAGCGACGACAGCATCGACGAACTAAGCGAAACGTACCTCGAAGAGGTGACAGAGTGCGTCGGCGCGCTCGACGGCGTGTTCGACGGGGGCGCATCCGGCGTGGAACGCGTCGAGTCCCTGGAGTCGCGATGCGATGAGACGGGGCGTTCGCTCCAATCGGCGCTCGGCGCGGCGGCTCCGACGTTCCGCAGCGTCTACCTGCAAGCGGGCGACCTCGCGGAGTTCTACACGCGCGTCGACGAGATCGCGAACCACGCAGAGGCCGTCGCGCTCGATTACCGTGCGACCGGCGCGTACCTCGGGCCCGTCCGACCGCACCTGCGGGAGATGGTGGCGGACGCAGTGGTCGCGAGCACGCACCTCGAAACCGCGACCGCCGCCTATCTCGGCACGGGTGGCGGAGAAACCGTCTCCGACGCGGTATCGCACATCCGAGCGTTGGAGCGCGCGTGTGACGACCGCCGCCACGACGCCGTTCGAGTCGCGTTCGACGAACGGGAGGTGGCGGACGCGCTCGTCGTGCGCGAGCTCGTCCATGGCGTCGACGCGGTTGTAGACAGCGTAGAGGACGCCGCAGACCACCTCGAGTTCATGGTGTCGATCTCCCCCTAGGGCAGAATTCCGACCTCCTGAAGCAGGGACTCCGTCCGTGCCACGTCCCCCAAGGCCGACAGGGAGAGACCGGGCGGCTGCAGGTCACTGAGCGGCGGGAGAGCCGCGACCGGGTCGACGCCAGCTGTGACAGGGTAGGCGAGCGCGTCAGTGGCGACGAACTCCTGTGCTTCGGCGCTGAGGAGGTGGCGGATGAACTGGCGGGCGAGCATCGTCGCGCTGCTCGTGCGAAGGATGCCGGCGGCGGTGGCGTTGACCAGCGCGCCCGCGTCGTTTTGCGTGAACGCGAGCCCGGGTTGCATATCGGGCCGGCCCGCGCGAACGCGCAGGACGTCCTGGTGGGAGGTGAGCGCGAGCGCGGCGTCACCGCGCGCGACGGCGTTTGCGGCGAAGAATTCGCCGTCGACGGTTTCGGGGTTCGCGTCGAGTACGGCGAGCAGCCACTCGCGCGCGGCGCTCCGTCCGTCGAGCGCGCGGAGCGCGGTGGTGAACGTCCGGAAGCCGTAGGAGCGCGGCGCCCACGCGACCGGTCCGGGAACCGCATCGGGAATCGCGTAAACCGTCGTCGGCACAGTATCGGCGTCGAGGGCGCTGGTGTCGTAGGCGAGCGCGCGCGAGTGCGCGCCGACTCCAACCCAGGTGTCGTCCGGATGAAACTTCTCGGGGACGCGAGCGGTCACGTCGTCCGGAAGCGGAGCGGTGAGGTCGTCGTCCGCGAGCGTGTCCACGGCGGCGGCATCGGTCGCGAGGAAGACGTCCGCGCGGACGTTCCCGGCGTCGGCCTGTTCGCGGAGCGCCGACACGAGGACGTCCGCCGGTTCGACGCGGAGCGTCGGAGCGAATCCGGGATACGTGCGTTCGAGCAGGCCGACGAGTCGCTCGTATCGCTCGCTCGCGCTTCCCGCGACGTAGACGGTGAGCCGGCCGTCGAGTTCGGGGAGGTCGGCGATTCGCGGTCCGCCCGGAACGGGGCGGTCGCCGACGAGACTGGTGTCGCCGCGGAAGTCGTCGAGCGTCGGCTTCGGAGGGGGTTCACCATCACTGAACACGGTCGTACAGCCCGCGATCGACCCGAGGAGGGCACTGCTGGACGCCAGCACGCCGCGGCGCGTGTGGAGGGACCGCTCGGTCATCGTCCTCCACGTGCGCTCCCCGTCAGTATCAGCCTACTGCTTTCTGTGAGGCGCGAGTCACCCAAACCGTGAAGGCGCTCGCTTGCACTCGCTCGAGTATGGACAGGGTAGCCGTTATCGGCGCGTCGATGACGCAGTTCGGCGAGCGCGAGGGCTGGCTGCGCAACCTCCTCACCGAGGCCGGAGACGCCTGCCTGCGGGACGCGAACGCCCCCTCGGACGCGGTTGAGCATCTCTACGTTTCGAACATGGCGAGCGGCGAGTTCGAGGGGCAGACCGGCGTCTCGAACATGCTCGCGCACGACCTCGGGATGGTGGGCGCGTACACGCAGCGCGTGGACCAGACGAGCGCGTCGGGCGGCGCCGGCATCTACGCCGCCTGGCAGTCCGTCGCGTCCGGCGCGAGCGACATGACACTCCTCGTAGGCGGGGAGAAGATGACGCACCGCAGTACGGGCGAAGCCACCGACGTCATCGCGAGCCTCACGCATCCAGTGGAGTACAAGCACGGCGTCACGCTCCCGAGTTTCGCGGGGCTGACCGCGCGCCGCTACCTCGACGAGTACGACGCACCCCGGGAGTCGCTCGCCGCGGTCGCTGCGAAGAACCACCGGAACGGCGTCGACAACCCCCACGCCCAGTTCCGAAAGGAGGTGAGCGAGGCCGAGATTCTGGACTCCCCAATCGTCGCGGACCCGCTCCGGCTGTACGATTTCTGCCCCATCACGGACGGCTCGGCCGCCCTCCTTCTCTGCCCCGAATCCGTCGCTCGCGAGTACACGGACGACTACACCGTCGTGTCGGGCGTCGCCGGCGCGAGCGACACGCACGTCGTCCACGAGCGCGACGACCCAACCACGATGAAGGGTGTCGCCGACTCCGCGGACGCCGCGTTCGAGATGGCGGGTCGGACGCCCGACGACGTGGACGTGGCGGAACTCCACGACATGTTCACCATCCTCGAAGTCCTCCAGTTGGAGGACCTCGGGTTCGCCGAGAAGGGCGCGGGCTGGCGGCTCGCCCGGGACGGCGTCACCGAACGGGACGGCCGCCTCCCCGTCAACACCTCCGGCGGCCTGAAGTCGAAGGGCCATCCGCTCGGCGCGAGCGGCGTCGCACAGGCGTACGAACTCCACCAGCAACTTCTCGGCGACGCCGGCGACCGCCAGGTCGACGCCGATGTCGGCCTCGCCTGCAACGTCGGCGGGTTCGGGAACTGCGTCACCACCACCATCCTCGAAACAGCATGAAGGCACACCGCTGTCCGAACGACCACCTCACGTATCCCGGTCACGCCCGCTGTCCCGACTGCGGCGAACCACAGGACGATACCGTCTCGCTCACCGACCGGACCGCCGAGGTCGTGACGTGGACGACCAGCACCGCCACGCCGCCCGGCGTCCGCCAACCGAACCACCTCGCCATCGTCGAGTTCGACGTGGACGGCCAGTCTGTGCGCGCCCTCGGCCAACTCACCACCGACGGCGTCGACATCGGCGACACCGTCACGCCGGTCCACGTTGACGAACTCCGGGACCCCGACGCGGGCATCCGCGAACCCGAGAGCCAGGACTGGGACGGCTACCGATTCGAACCCGCCTGAGTGCGAGCTACATGCTACGACTCCCGAACGTGTCGCTATGAGCTGTTACTCGACGGTTATCAGCGGTTCTCCGGACACGTGTTCGATTCGAACGACCGCATCCACGGTCGACCGAATCGTCTCCAGAGAGTCGGACGAACAGCGCTGGCTGTCGAGCGTGAACAACTGGGGCGTCGCGTCAAGCCGCTGGCCGAGCGTGAGGAGGCGGGAGACGGTTCGAACGGACGTTTCGGCGAGCAGCGCGTCGAGCGAGTGAACGACCAGTGACGCGGGTCCGTCGAACCGCCCAACGAGGTCGTCCACGGTGAGAAAGAGCGACGCGTAGTCCCCGACGTTTGAGAGCGAGTACACGGGCGTTTCCGCGTACGGATCCGTCCGCGTCGACTCGTCGATACCGACCTCGACGACGCCGAGTCGCGACTCCCAGAGCACTCGGTCGGTATCGCGCTTGATTCGGCTCACGCGCCGCTCCGTGGTGACGACACAACATCCGCCCGACTGCCGCGTTTCGGTGACACCGAGGAACGCGAGCGCGAGGTCCGCCGCGTACCCGAGCTCGTCGCTGACGAAGACAACCTGATCGAGCGGTCGTTCGAGCGCGCGGTCCACGTACCGCGCGTCCCGGAACGCGGTGCGCGTGAGCGTCGATAGGCTTGTCTCCGTGGTACCGGGGGAGTCGTTTCGACCGCCGCGTCGAGCGGCTGAGTGATGGTTTCGAGGCATGGGACAGGGGAACGGAACTAATCAGTACTCCTCAGTGAAGAAAGGCGGGACAGATGGCGTAGAGCAGAGGTTCGCGTCTGTCCAGCCCGTGTTCGTCTCCGCCGCCCGGGTCGAACCGGTAGACGGGGACAGCCCTCGGTCTTCCGACGTCATCGGGCAGGTGAGGGCAGGCTCCCTCGAAGTAACTACTCACAACTACATATTCGAGCGGCTTAACGGTTCTCCTTTTCCCTGCCGAGCGAGGACGTATCCGAGTCGGGCGTGGCCCAGTGACCGGGAGCGTGGTGGGGCGGCTATCAGCTGCTCTGTGTCCCGTTTTATCGGAATGCTGGCGCGAACCGTCGGAGTGCCGCACCGACCGCGAACCCGAGCGTTCCAATCGTGAGTGCCGCGAGACAGCCACCAACTAGTCCGAGTCCGAGCAATTCTGGGAGGGCTGGTGGTTCTCCGGTGAGCGCTATCCCGCCGTAGTTCATCACCAGTCCGAAGACGGCCGCGAAGCTCACGGCCCAGCTCACCAGTAGGGCCTCAGTAGCGTACGCCTGAACGACCACGAGCGCGCCGAGCAAGACGGCGTATCCCTCCCACCAGAGCGCGAGGTGAACGGGCCAGCTGTATCCAGTGAAGGCGTTCAGGGCGGCGAAGTACAGCAGTGACCCGCCCAGAAGGACTCCGGCGAGCACGCTCCACCGCTTCGTTTTCTCCGGCGTGGGCCCGAGAAGAATCGCGCGCACCGTGGACCAGTCCATACGACTGTATCCACTCGTCACGACAAAAAACACTAGCCGAGTGTCTAGTCGGAGCGCGTTCGAGAATCCGCTACAGCCGCACGGGAACCCCGTGCTCGTCGAGGTACTCTTTGACTTCGTCGACACCGTACTCGTCGAAGTGGAAGATGGAGGCGGCGAGCGCGGCGTCGGCGCCGGCGTCGAACGCTTCCTTCATGTGCTCGGGGCCGCCACAGCCGGACGAGGCGATGACGGGCGTGGAGACGGCGTCGCAGACGGCGCTCGTGAGCGGGAGGTCGTAGCCGTCCTTGGTGCCGTCGGCGTCGATCGAGTTCACGAACAGTTCGCCCGCGCCGCGCTCCTCGGCTTCCGCCACCCATTCGAGTACGTCGCGGCCGGTCCCCTCACGGCCGCCCTTGACGGTGGCTTCGAACCAGCAGGACTCGCCATCGACCTGTTCGTAGTGTTCGCCGTCTTCGTCGAAGCGGCGTTTGGCGTCGACGCTGACGACCATGCACTGACTGCCGAACGCTCGCGCGCCCTCGGTGATGAGTTCGGGGCGCTGGATGGCGGCGGTGTTGATGGAGACCTTGTCCGCGCCCGCGCGCAGCGTCTCCTTCACGTCCTCGCGCGTGCGGATGCCGCCGCCCACGGTGAGCGGGATGAAGATCTCGTCGGCGACCCGGGAGACGGTGTCGAGCATCGTCTCCCGTCCGTCCGCGCTCGCGGTGATGTCGAGGAAGACGAACTCGTCCGCGCCCGCCTCGTTGTACTTCTTCGCGAGCTCCACGGGGTCGCCCGTGTACTGGAGGTCCTCGAACTGAACGCCCGTGTAGACCGCCGCGTCCCCGTTCTCGTCGAGGTCCACGTCGATACACGGGATGACGCGCTTCGTCAACATACCTGTTCGTTCACTCGCGCGGCGTTTCACGGTTTCGCCTCGATACGGTACGCTGATAGTCGAACCCGACCTACGTCGAGTATGACGTTTCTCGTCGCCTACGACGACTCGACGCTCTCGCGGGCCGCGCTCGACCGGGCCGTGGAGTTCGCGGGAGACCGGGAAGTTGTCGCGGTCACCACGATTCCGAACAGTCCCGCGTACGCTCGCGCGAACGACTGGCTCCGGGACGACGATTCGTTCGACATGGACACGGTCGAGGAGACGCTGCGCGAGCGCGTTCGGGAGCGCCAGCCGACCGCGTCGTTCGAGCCGATTCAGTTGGAGTCCGCGCCGCCGCTCGCGACCATCGGACTCGCAGTGCGGAAGGCCGCGCGACAGTTCGACGCGGAGGTCGTGTTCGTCGGCAGTCGGAGCGCGGGTCGCCTCGTCACGAACCTCGTGAGCGTCGGGCAGAACGTCGCGACCGACGCGAGCTACGACGTTCACATCGTTCGAAGTTCGTAAATACGCGCCCACAGAACACTCGGAATATGAGCGACTCCGACACCGAGAGCGAGGAAGCGACCGACGAACAGTCCCGGCACGATTCTCGGGTCACGTCGCCGATGCAGGAATACGGCGGGCGCGCCGTCCTCACTGGGTTCGTCGTTCTCCTCCTCGGTCTCGCCGTAATCGTCGGACCGGCGCTTCTAGTCTAGTTCTTCGGCGAGCGTGTCGCGGGCGTCCGCGACCGACTCGAAGCCGTACGCGAGTTCCGTTCCAGCAACGTCGAGCGTCAGCGTTCCCGAGTCGTCCGCGGCACCGAGTTCGACGGCGTCGACGCGGGTGCGGACGGCGTCGGGGTCCGTGGTCTCGACGACCGCGCGACCGGGGGCTTCCGAGAACAGTTCCGCGAGTCCCGGGACGCTGGCTTCGAGGCCGGCGTCCGCGGTGAGCATCTCGGCGAGCGTCACGGCGAGCCCGCCGTCGCTCACGTCGTGGACCGCGCGGGTGGAGGCGAGGTCGGCGACGGACGCGAGGCCGGCGACGCGGTCCGCGGGCCGGTCGGGGAGCGCGGGGAAGCGGTCGCTTCCGCCCGATTGGGCGAGGTACTCGCTCCCGCCGAGGCAGCTCGCGTGCCCGCCGACGAGCAGCAGCGTTCCCTCGCCGCTGAGGCCGGTGCCGGGCGCGTCGTAGCCCGATTTGGTGCCGAGCATCGCGAGCGTCGGCGTCGGCGGAATCGGCCCCGTGGCGGAGTCGTTGTAGAGGCTGACGTTCCCGCCGACGACGGGAACTGAGAGGTCGCGGCAGCCGTCCGCCAATCCGTCCACGACACTGGTGAATCCGCCGTACACGTCGGGTTTCTCGGGGTTCCCGCCGTTGAGGCAGTCGACGGCGGCGAGCGGGGTCGCGCCGACCGCGGCGAGGTTGGTGGCGTTCTCGACGGCGGTGGCGTACGCGCCCTCGTAGGGCGCCGCAGCCGTCCAGTTCGGGTTCGCGCCCGCGGAGAGCGCGACACCCTGACCGGCGCGTCGAACCGCGAGCAGTGCGGCGTCGTCGCCGGGGCGGACGCTCGTTCGCGCGCCGACCTCGTGGTCGTACTGGCGGTACACCCAGCGCTTCGAGGCCGTGTTCGGACTGGAGAGCACGGCGTCGAACGCGGACTCGAGGGGCGTATCGGGGAGGTCGACGGTGGGTTCGGGCGGTTCCTCAGTTGGGAGGTCGTTGAGGGGGGCGCCGTCAGCGAGGTATTCGGCCGGCGCGTCCACGACCGTCTCACCCTCGAACTCGCAGACGAAGCGTCCGGAGTCGGTGAGGTCGCCGATGACCGAACAGCCGAGGTCGTACGTCTCGGCGATGTCGCGGACCGCGTCCACGTTCTCCGGCGCGACCTCGTAGCACATCCGCTCCTGGGACTCGGCGAGCAGGATTTCGGTCGCGTTCATGTTCGGTTCGCGCTGATGGACGCGCGCGAGGTCGATGACGCAGCCGAGGCCGCCCTTCGCCACCAGTTCGCAGGACGCGCCGCCCAGTCCGGCCGCGCCGAGGTCGCGCGCGGACTCGACGAGGTTCGCGGAAACGAGGTCCTCGTTCGCCTCGATGAGGAGCTTTTCAGTATAAGGGTCGCCAACCTGAACGGCGGGCCGGTCCTCGGTTTCGGCGTCCTCCGCGAGATCCTCGCTCGCGAAACTCGCGCCGCCCAGTCCGTCGCGGCCCGTACCGTTTCCGACGAGCACGAGCTTGTTCCCGGGTTCCTGAGCTTCGGCGGTGACGAGGCGGTCCGCGTCGAGGAGGCCGACGCAGGCGACGTTCACCAGCGGATTCCCCTCGTAGTCGGGGTGGAACTGCGTGCTTCCGCCGACCGTGGGGACGCCGATGGCATTCCCGTAGTCGCTGATTCCCTCGACGACGCCGTCGAGGAGGTAGCGGGAATGTTCGGCGTCGAAGTCACCGAAGTAGAGGCTGTCGGCGAGCGCGATGGGGTACGCGCCCATGGAGAGCGTGTCCCGGACGATGCCGCCGACGCCCGTCGCCGCGCCGTCGTAGGGGTCAACGTAGCTCGGGTGGTTGTGGGACTCCACGCCGAACGTCAAGTAGGTATCCTCGTCCAGCGCGACGACGGCGGCGTCGTCGCCGGGCCCGACGACGACGCGGTCGCTCTCGCTGTCGAACGCGGAGAGGAGCATGCGCGAGGAGCGATAGGCGCAGTGTTCGCTCCAGAGGTTCTCGAAGAGCGCGGCCTCGGTCGTCGTGGGGTCGCGGCCGAGCTCCGCTTCCACGAGTTCGCGGTCCGAATCGGCGAGACTCATTCAACTACGTGTACTAACACCCGCCATTAATGCGTTTCCATGTACACGTTCGTGCACTCAGAGCGTGACGTGCTCGTCGGTCACGCTCTGCAACTGCGAGTTGTGTTCCGGCTGCATCACGCCGGATGCGACCACGTACACGCCGGTTGCGCCCGCGTCCCGCGTCGCGTTTGCGAGTGTCGACACCAGGCGGTAGAGCCGGTCGGCGTCCGCGTACATGTAGAGTGTGCTGAGATTGTCGAACACCACCCAGCCGCCCTCTCGGACGTGCTCAAGCGCGTTCGAGAACTGGATGCTGAGTCCCGTCAGGTCGCTCGGACTCACGCGCTCGGACACCCAGAGCGGGCCGTCGTACGTCACTGTCGACCCCGTTACGGGGATGACGCCGACGTGTGCGGGGTTCGCGCCGCGTTCCCGGACCGCGCGCTCCGTTCGCGCCGGCGACCCGCTCGTCTGCACTAGCAGGAGGTTGTCGAACGCGCGCTCCGGAAGCACGTCCACCACCGAGCCGTGCGGCGGAGCCTCCGCGAGCACCTGCGTACCCGACCGGACGGCGTCCAGCGTCTGCGCCGCGCTCTCAGGCATCCTCGAACCCTCCACTCGTTCCGTCCCCGCTCTCTGAGACCGCGCGGTCGCGCGCGGTCCCGACGAAGTCCCGCGCGAAGTAGACCGCCGCAGCCACGATACACGCGCTCGCCGCGACGTAGAACACGTACGAGATGAGGACTGCGAGGCGGCTCTCGACGAGTCCGAAGTCGTACGCGAAGTTCGCGGCCGCGCCGACGCTCAGCAGGCCGAGCGTTACCGCGAACAACAGCACCCCCTCCTGGTAGAGCACGGTGTCGGCGCGCCGAACGAGAATGTTCAGAACGACAGCCATGCACGCGAGCAGGACGCAAATCTGGGCGGCGAACACCGCGACTGCCACGGCCTCGACGTTCACGCTCCAACACCCCGCGTCATCCGGTCGAGCCGGTAGGTCGCGAGCGCGACGGCCGCGACGCTCACCGTCCAGAACGCCGTTGCCGCGACGAGGTACCACGCGGTCGGCAGCGGAAGCTGTGCGGCCATCGTCGTTCCGAGAAACCCGGCGATGGCGACCGTTATCGGTTGTAGCACGTTCCCCCACGCCGTGCCCGCGTACCCGCGCGCGGCGATGGCCATCACGACCACCGCCCCCGTCAACAGCGTGCTTTGCGCCACCACGAGCGCGTCGAGCACGACCTGTAGCGTGTTCACGCCACCACCTCCGCGGGCGGCTGTGGTCGCCCCGCGACGGGGCGGACCGTCGACGCGAGCACGCGCCCCCGAGCATACCGATTCATTGACCGGCGAGAGGTCGCGGTCCCACGTAACTGTTCTCCCCGATTCGCGCTCAGCGCGGCGCGCCGCGGTATTGGTCGTCACCGAACCCGAGCAGGGGGACGAAGAGGAACGTCAGGAAGGCCATTCCGAGCCCGAAAAGGGTGCCGCGGCCGAACGCGCGAGCCACGTCGATGAAGACTTTGATGGCGACGATGAGGTTCACGAGGGGGACGAGGTAGAGCAGGAGGTACCACCAGGGGTTCCCGCCGATTTTGATCAGGACGTACGTGTTGTAGATGGGGATTATCGCGGCCCACCCGGGTTCATCGGCCTTCTGGAAAATCCGCCACATTCCCGCTATCGTGACGAGTGCTATCAGGAGCGCGAGCAGTAGGAACAGGAGGGCGGCGCCGTTACCGCCGTTGCCACTCTGCAACGGAAGCAAGGCGTCGTTCAGTAGTGCCATACGATACGTCTTTTTCCCCGTGGAATAAACGTTCTCGTCGACGGGACCGGGGGGCTTTTGCCGGCGGCCCGCGAACCCTCGCTCGTGCTGTCCGTCGAACTGCACTCGCACTCCGCGCTCTCCTACGACGGCCGGGACCCCGTCGAAATGCTCCTGGAGCAGGCGCGCGCGGTCGGCCTGGACGCGCTCGCGGTCACCGACCACGACGAGATAGACGCGAGCCTCGACGCCGCGGAGAAGGCGAGCGAGTACGGTCTCGTCGGGATTCCCGGGATGGAAGTCACGTCCGCCGCGGGGCACGTGCTCGCCATCGGTGTTCGGGACGCGATCCCCACCGGCCTGCCGTTCGACGAGACGTTGAGCGAAATCCGGGACCGCGGCGGTATCGCGGTCGTCCCGCACCCGTTCCAGGAGTCCCGGAGCGGCGTCGCGGCGAACGTCTCGCGGCGCGACCTCGCGTCCGCAGACGCCATCGAAATCTACAACTCCCGCCTCCTCACCGGCCGGGCGAACCGGCAGGCCGAGCGGTTCGCGGACGAACACGACCTCCCGATGACCGCGGGAAGCGATGCGCACATCGCCGAGATGGTCGGACAGGCCGTCACGCGCGTCGACACGGACGAGCGGTCGCTCGACGCGATTCTGGACGCCATCCGCGACGGCCGGACCTCCGTGGAGGGGACGCGGACGCCGTGGCGCGTGAGCTTCCGGCAGGCGGCCGGGGGCGCGAAACGCCGCGTGAAGAACCGGCTGCGCGACTACTTCTAATGCTCCCCCAGTACGTCGTTGAGGCCGTCGACACCGGTGACCCGCTTCCGGGAACAACGGGATTCGCGGGCGAACTCCCGGACGGCCGCCTCGCCCGCGACGTGCTCGGCCGCGAACTCCTCTACACCGACGCCGGAACCTGGAGCCACAGCCCCGATGACCTCGCCGACCCGACCCTGTTTCCCGCGGGGCACATCGGCGCGCCGAACGACCACCAGTGCGTCTGGCGACTCCCCGACTCCACGACCGACGGCGGCCTCGACGCCCTCCGCGACGCGCTCGACACTGCGCTCGCCAGTGGAGACGGCGGGGACGCGGCGGTCGCGTTCTCCGGCGGCGTGGATTCGGCGCTCGTCGCGGACGCCACCGACGCGCCCCTGCACGTCGTCGGGTTCCCCGACAGCGCCGACATCGACGCGGCCCGGGAGTCGGCGAGCCTGCTCGGCCGCGACCTGACCGTCCACGAACTCACCATCGACGACGTGGAGGCTGCTGTTCCGTCGGTGGCGCGCACCATCGGTCGGACGAACGCGATGGACGTGTCGATAGCGCTCCCGCTCTATTTCGTCGCGGCGCGCGCGGACGCGGACCGCCTCCTGCTGGGCCAAGGTGCGGACGAACTGTTCGGCGGGTACGCGAAGGTGGAGAAGGCAGAGAGCGACCCCCGAACCGACGCCGACACCGTCCGCGGCGCGCGCGACGAGGTCGTGAGGACGCTCCCCGCCCAACTGGAGCGAGACATCCGGGCCGTGCGCGCGACCGATACGGAACCGGTGACGCCGCTTCTCCACGACGCGGTCGTCCGCGAGGCGCTCCGCCTTCCCGACGACCTGCTCGTCGCCGACGGCGTCCGGAAGCGCGCGCTCCGCGAACTCGCCGCGGAACGGCTGCCCGACCCGATAGCGTACCGCGAGAAGAAGGCCGTGCAGTACGGGACTCTCGTCGCGCGCGAACTCGACCGGCTCGCCCGGCAAGCCGGGTTCAAGCGCCGGATGGACGACCACGTCACGAAGTACGTCGACTCAGTCGTATAGCGCCCGGGGAGACCGTTTCCGGAATCGGGTGTGAGCGAGTACCAATCTGTTTTGGCAGAAACGCTATCCCGCGGTAGCGGAAATATTTGCGTGATGTCGGAACCACTACTCGACGGGAAGACGGCGGTTATCACGGGCGCATCGAGCGGGAACGGCCGCAGCATGGCGCGCACGTTCGCCGAAGAGGGCGCTGACATCGTCGTCGCGGACATCCGCGACGAACCCCGAGAGGGTGGGACGCCAACGCACGAACTCGTTCCGGAGGAAACGGACGCGGACGCGACGTTCGTCGAGTGCAACGTCACGAACCGGAGCGACCTCGTGGACGCGGTAGACGCCGCCGAGGAGTTCGGCGGTATCGACGTGATGGTAAACAACGCGGGCGTCTTCCGGAGCGAGGAGTTCACCGACGTCTCGGAAGACGAGTTCGACCAGCTCATGGACATCAACGTCAAGGGGACGTTCTTCGGCGCGCAGATCGCCGGCGACCGCATGGTCGAGAACGGCGGCGGCAGCATCATCAACCTCTCCAGCGTCGCCGGATTGAACGGCTCGCCCGACCACGTCACGTACTGCACGTCGAAGGGCGCCGTCCGCCTCCTCACGTACTCCGTCGCCGCCGCGCTCGGTCCGGAGGGCGTCCGCACGAACGCTATCCACCCCGGCCTCATCGAGACGGCGATGACGACCGAGGACGTCCCCATCATCGGGACGGACGAAGGTGAGCAGTTCATGCAGGCGATTCCGTCCCGTCGATGGGGGCAGCCTGACGACGTGGCGGACGCCGCGCTGTTCCTCGCGAGCGACCTCGCGAGCTACGTCAACGGCGAGTCACTCGTCGTCGACGGTGGAATGTCCAGCACTCAATAGTCCTCGGCCGCCGCAATCGCTTCGAGCGCGATTTTCTGGGTGTCCGCATCGATGCCGCTGTTTCGGAGGTCGCGCGCGCTGTACCAGTCCCACGCCTCCGCGCCTTCCTCGCCGTCGGCCGGGTCGATATCTCTGCTCTCGACGGTGGCGAAGTAGACGTGGTCGACGTGCTGGTGGCCGACCGTGCCGTCCGGGTGGACGTTGATGTCGTACAGCATCTGGTAGCGCGGACTCGGGAGCGCTTCGCCCGCTGGCGCGGGCACGTCCGGCGCGTCGCCGAGAAGCAAGGGGTCGAGGCCGGTCTCCTCGCGGACCTCGCGCAGGCCGGCCTCGTGCGGGAGTTCGTCCCGGTCGACGTGGCCGCCGGGCGGGATGCGGATGCCGAGGCGGGCGTGCTCGTGGAGCGCCGTCGCTCCGTCGTGTACGACGTAGACGGTCGCGGTGAAGTGTCGCGTCGTCTCCATACCGCGAGAAAGACCGGGGAGTCCTATGCCTCCATCGGGATGTCGCTCGCCGCTTCGAGGAGTTCGTGGTAGCGGTTCCGGATGGTGACTTCGCTGATGTTCGCGACCTCGCTCACCTGGTTCTGGGTGACGCGCTCGTTCACGAGCAGGCTCGCCGCGTACACCGCCGCGGCCGCCAGCCCGACCGGACTCTTCCCGCTCGTGATACCCTCGTCCTGGGCGTTCGAGAGGAGTTCGCGCGCCTGGCGTTCGACCTCGTCGCTGAGATTGAGGTCGCTCACGAACCGCGGCACGTAGCTCGCCGGGTCGGCCGGCGCGACCTCCAAGCCGAGTTCGCGAACGACGTACCGGTAGGTGCGCGCTATCTCGTCCTTGTCCACGCGGGAGACCTTCGAGACCTCGTCCAGGCTCCGGGGCGTGTTCGCCTGCCGCGCCGCCGCGTACAGCGCCGACGTGGCGACGCCCTCGATGCTCCGCCCCGGAAGCAAGTCCTCGCCGAGCGCGCGCCGATAGATGACGGACGCCGTCTCCCGAACCGGCTTCGGAAGGCCGAGCGCGCTACTCATGCGTTCGATTTCGCCGAGCGCCTGCTTCAGGTTGCGCTCCTTCGAGTCCCGGGTGCGAAAGCGCTCGTTCCACTTGCGCAACCGCTGCATCTTCTGGCGCTGATTCGACGAGAGGCTGTTGCCGTAGGCGTCCTTGTCCTGCCAGCCGATGTTGGTGGACAGCCCTTTGTCGTGCATCATGTTCGTCGTCGGCGCGCCGACGCGGCTCTTCTTGTCCTTCTCCGCCGAGTCGAACGCCCGCCACTCCGGCCCCCGG
>NZ_JAZHPG010000007.1:0-21594 GCF_036418315.1 Salarchaeum sp. III
CCCCCCCCGCGGACTCCGCGTACGGCTCGGTCTCCACCCACGGTCGCGGGTCGACGCCCCACTCGCGGAGCGCGAGCACGCCGTCGGTGTCGCTCGCGTCCGCCCACGCCTCGCAGGCGTCTCGGAACGCCGCCTCGTTCACGTCTCGGTACTCGGTGCGGACGCGTCCGTTCTCGACGCGCGCGGTCGTCCACGCGCCGGTTCGTTCGATGGTTTCGACGTGCCCCTCGACGCGCCAGCGTCGCCGCCACCGCCTGACCCCGACCGCGGTCGCCGCGACCGCTCCGATGCCCGCGAGCGCCGCGAGCACGCCCGCGTTTCGCTCGCCCCAGCGCGTCGCCGCCGCCAGCCCACCCCAGGGCGGCCTGACCGCGTGCAGTTCGAACGAGTCGCCGTCCGCCGATTCAGCGCCGACGTACGCGCGGCCGTCCCGTTCCACCGCGTATACTCCCCGACCCGGCGTCTCGTAGCGCCAGCGAACCAGGCCGTCGTGGAGCGACCGCGCCTCCACGCCGTCCGCGGTCGGTACGCGGAGTTCGCCCCGTGACGACGTGATGAGGCCGTAGCCGTACTCGAACTCGTCCTGCCAGCGCGCCCGGCCGTCCGCGACGACCGTCACCGTCCGGGTCTCCCCGCTCCCGTCCGTGAACACGAGCAGCGCGCCGTCGGTGACGCTCACGCCCGCGCTGTCCGGCACGCCGTACCGCCACGTGACGCTCCCGTCCGGGCCGACGGCGACGATTTCCGTCTCTCCGCGGGCGTTCGCCGCTCGGAGGAGGACGCGGTCGCCGGTGGTGCCGACGGGCGACCCGGTGCTGCGCCACCACGCGACCGCGCCCGTGTCCACGTCCCACGCGATGAGGCGGTCGCGTCGCCGCGCGACCACGCGCCCCAGTGAGTCGTGCGCAGTCGTCCACGAGACGTTCTCGTGCCGCCAGCGCTCCGCGCCGTCCGTCACTCGGACGCCGACGAGGCCGCCGTCGGTTTCGAGCGCAACCGCCTCCGCCGTTCCCGCGGCGTACCCGGTCGCGTCCGCGACCTGCCACTGTTTGTCGCCCGACGCGATATCGACCGCGACCACGCCCGCGTCGGTGACCGCGTACGCCGTCCCCGCGTCGGGGTCGACGGCGGTCTCCAGAAGCATCGCTTCGCCCGGGTCGCCGAACGCCGTCGTCCACGCGGCCGCGCCGCTCGCCGGGTCAACGCCGGTGAGTGTTCGCTGGTCTACACCCTGTACGACGACGCGCTCACCCACCTCGGTGGTCTGCCAGCCGACCGACCCTCCGTACGTCCACCGTTCGCTCCCGCGGTCGGAGTCGAGGCCGACGACGCGCTCGCCGCCCTCGCCTCGTGCGGGCGCGACGAGCGTTCGCTCGGTGACGCGCGGCGGGTAGACGATGCCGGGCGCGCGGTACGTCCAGTCGTGGTGGAGGGCGGTTTCGGGGAGCGACCACGCGGGGAGGGTGGCGGCCGCGCCGAGGAACGCGCGTCGTGTCGCGGGCACACCCGTCACGTTCGCGCGCATCGACAAGAACGTTCGGCGATACACAACCCTCAATGCGCGCGCTCCCCGAAACCGGGTAATGAGAGACCACTTCGAGGTGCGCGCCCAGGACGCCGGGGGGCGCATCGGCGACCTCACCGTCCCGCGCGCGGGCGTGACGGTGGAGACGCCGACGCTGATGCCGGTGGTGAACCCGAACATCACCACCGTGGACCCCGCGCGATTCCGCGAGTTCGGCGCGGAAATCCTCATCACGAACTCCTACATCATCAAGAACGACGACGACCTCCGCGAGCGAGCGCTCGACGAGGGCTTACACGGGCTGCTGGACTTCGACGGCGCAATCATGACTGACTCCGGGAGCTTCCAGCTCGCCGAGTACGGCGAAATCGACACCGACACTGAGGAGATTCTGGAGTTCCAGCACGACATCGGGAGCGACATCGGGACGCCGGTGGACATCCCGACGCCGCCCGGCGTGCCGCGCGAGCGCGCGGAGGAGGAGCTCCGGGAGACCCAGCGCCGCCTCGAACTCGCGGAGACGGTCGAGACGGGCGAGATGCTCGTGAACGCGCCCGTCCAGGGCTCCACGTACCCCGACCTCCGCGAGGAGGCGGGCCGACACGCGGAGAACACCAGTCTCGACGTGTTCCCCGTCGGCGCCGTCGTTCCGCTGATGAACGACTACCGGTACGGCGAGATGTCGGACGTGGTCGCCGCCGCGAAACGCGGCCTCGGCCGGGACGCGCCCGTCCACCTGTTCGGCGCGGGCCACCCGATGATGTTCGCGCTGGCCGCTGCGCTCGGCTGCGACCTCTTCGACTCCGCCGCGTACGCGCTCTACGCCCGCGACGGCCGCTACCTCACCGTCCACGGCACCGAACACCTCGATTCCCTCCAGTACTTCCCCTGCGGGTGTCCCGTCTGCACCGACCACACGCCCGAGGAAGTCCAGCGGATGCCCGACGCCGCCCAGGAGGAACTGCTCGCCGAACACAACCTCCACGTCTCCTTCACCGAGCTGCGGCGGGTGAAGCAGGCGATTCGACAGGGGAGCCTGCTCGAACTCGTCGAGGCTCGCGCGCACGCGCATCCGCGAGTGCTCGACGGCTACCGGGCGTTCCTCGACCACGCCGGCCAGTACGAGGAATCGGACCCCGTGAGCAAGGACACGTTCTACTACACGTCCCCGGAGTCCGCGCGCCGACCCGAGGTCGTCCGCCACCGCGAACGCCTCGACCGCTTCGACCTCCCCGATACCGTGCTCCTCGCGGAGTCCGGGACGGACGACGACTTCGACGAGACGTGGCGCGTCCGCCCGCCGCTCGGCCCGTACCCGCGCGAACTCGCCACCAGCTACCCCTTCACCGCCGAGGTGCCGGAGCGCATGGACGACGCCGGCTACGAGGCCGCCGCGAAGGGCGTCTCTCGGCTCGTCGCGCTCAACCCCGGCACCGAGTTCACGCTCGCGCACCGCGACTGGCCGGCGCGCGCGCTCGACTACGTGCCGCCCCGGGTGGAACTGGTGAACCTCGAAACGGGACACACTACTGACTCCGGCGCGGAGGGCGACGCATGACCGACTACTTCGAGGTACACGAGCGGGATTCGGCCGCTCGACTCGGCGAACTCCGACTCGCGGAGTCCCTCGTGACGCCCGCGCTCGTCGACGACGTCGTAGAGGACGCGGGAAGCGAGTGGTTCCAGGGCCAGGAGTTCCCGGCGGGCGACGACGCCCAACTCACCATCCTCCCCTATCGCGGGTTCCCGTCCGGGACGCGCGAGGAAGTCCAGGAGTCGTTCGCACCCGACTACCCGGACGTGGAGTTCCCGAGCGCGGCCGTCGTCACGCCCCGAACCGTGCAGGACTACGGCGCGGACGCCTACGTGCTGTCGAACGCGCCCGGGTTCGTCGGGCACGCGAGCGCGTTCGCGAACGCCGTCGTCGAAGCGAAAGAACGCCTGCCCGCGGACAGCGCGCTCTACCTCTCCGGCGTCGCCACGCCCGCGAACGCCGCCGTCCTCGCGTACGCCGGCGTCGACCTCCTCGACGGTCACCGCGCCGCCGTCTACGGAACCCAGGGCAAGTACCTCACCACCGACGGCGAGCACGAACTCGCAGAGCTGGACGACCTCCCCTGCGCGTGCCCGGCCTGCCAGCAACCGCGCGAGGAGTTCGGCCGCGAGGACTGCAAGGAACACAATCTGAACGCGCTGCGCGCCGAACTCGCGCGCGTCCGCACCCGCATCCGCCAGGGCCGCCTCCGCGACTACATCGAGGGGCAGGCGCGCCACGAGGCCTGGCTCACCGCCGCGTTCCGCGAACTCGACCAGGAGTGGAGCTACCTCGAAGAACGCACGCCCGTGCAGCGCGACAACCTCCTGCTCGCCGCGTCCGAGGACACCCTCCGCCGGGTGGAGATTCAGCGGTTCGCCGACCGCGTCACCAGTCGGTACGTGAACCGGTACGGCGACGACCGCCCGCTCCTCCTCGTGCCGTGTAGCGCGCGAAAGCCCTACAGCGACAGTCAGAGCCACCGCCAGTTCCAGGACGCCGCGCAGTACCGCGCGCACGTCGTCTCCATGACCTCGCCCATCGGCGTCGTCCCGCAGGACCTCGAACTCACGTATCCCGCCCAGCACTACGACTCCGTCGTCACCGGCCGCTGGAGCGAAGACGAGAAGGGGTTCGTCGCGCGCGTCCTCCGGCGCTACCTCGAACGCACGGACTACCCGCGCGTCATCGCGCACGTCCCGCCCGAGGGCTACCGGGACATCGTGGAGCGCGTCGAGGACGACATCGACATCCCGTTCGAGTACACGGTCGAAGACCACCCGACCACCGGCGAGAGCCTCGCGAACCTCCGGGACGCGCTCTCCGGAGAAGACCAGATCTGGGTGTCGGAGCGCGAGGAACGCACGCTCCGCGCGGTCGCGGACTACCAGTTCGGCCGCGGCGCGGGCGACGACCTCCTCGGCGATATTCGGGTGCAGGGCCGCTACCCGAAACTCCAGGCGCTCGACACCGACGGCGAGCAGCTCGCCGCGCTCGTCCCCCAGTACGGCCTGCTCTCGCTGACGCTGCGTGGCGGCCGGCGCTGGGTCGACTCTCCCGTCGACACGAAAACCGTGGAAATCGACGACTTCGTCCCCCGCGGTTCCGTGCTCGCGCCCGGCATCGTGAGCGCGGACGACGACATCCGCGTCGGCGACGAAGTCGTCGTCCAGGGGCCGAGCGCGTTCGCCGTCGGGAAAGCCGAGATGCACGGTCGAGAGATGTCGGCGAGCACGCGCGGCATCGCGGTGGACGTCCGTCACTCCGAGGAACGCTAACTCAGCGGTCGCCGCCGTAGGCGTCGAGCCAGTCCTGGACTGCGCCCTTGAGCGCGCCGGTGGTGCTGCCGAGGTTGAGAATCTGGTAGCCGGCGTCGACTTTCTCGTTCACGTCATCCATGCCGAAGCCGAGGCCGCCGACGGGGACGTTCGCGTCGATGGCGGCGGCGCGAACGGTCTCCACGGCGTCCCGTACGTCGGGGTGGTCGAGTTCGCCGGGGTGGCCGTAGGCGACGGAGAGGTCGAGCGGCCCGAGGAAGACGAATCCGAGTTCGGGGACGGCGAGGATGTCGTCGATGTTCTCCACGGCCTCTCTGGTCTCGATGGTCGTCCCGACGACGGTCTCCGCGTCCTCGCGCGCGACGTAGTCGCCACGCATCCCCCAGCGCCGCGCCCGGGGCGACCCGAGGCCGCGTTTTCCGGGGTCGCCATCGTACGTGAAGCGCGCGGAACGCACCGCCGCCTCGACCTCGTCCGCGGTCTCGACGCGCGGCAGGAAGACGTTCCGCACGCCCAGGTCGAGCGCCTTCCGCACCAGCGTCGGGTCCGTGTCCGGGAGCCGAACCAGGAGTTCGATGTCCGTGCGCTCGGCCGCCCGCAACAGGTCCTCGACCTCGCGCGAGTCCCACGGGTCCGGCCCGCCGTGCTCGAAGTCCAGCCACACGAACTCCAGTCCGAGTTCGCCGTAGAACTCCACGAGCGTCGGACTGTACGCGTTATCCAGCACGCCGAGCGCCACGCCACCGGAATCGAGCGCCTCCTGCAACTGGTTCACCATACACGCACACTCGCACGCCGACGGAAAACCTCTACCGGCCCCGCGACCGCTTAGAGGCGTCGGTCGAGGAAGTCGTCGACGAGTTTGAACTGCCGTATCTTCTGGTCCACTTTTTCCGCCCTCACTTGCGTTCGGACGGAAAACCTGTTCTCGTGAGCGAAGCGAACGGGAGCTAGTTAGAAGACGCTTCTAACGATGGAGGAAAACCCCCCTTAGAGGCGTCGGTCGAGGAAGTCGTCGACGAGTTTGAACTGCCGTATCTTCTGGTTGATGTCGGTGGAGCCGTGGCCTTCCGCGCCGAGTTCCTCGTACTCGAAGTCGCCGTCCTCGCCCTCGGTCCAGCCCATGTCGAGGAGGGCGTCGCGGAAGACGCGCGCCTGGTCGACGGGACAGCGCGGGTCGTTGACGCCGTGAACGATGAAAATGGGGTTCCGGATGTTCTCGACGTGCGTGAGCGGGGAGCGCTCGCGCCAGAACTCCTCGTTCTCCTCGGGGTCGCCGAGCTGCTGTTCGAGCATGGACTGGAAGTGCGGCATCGAGTTCTCGTACATCTGGAGGAGGTCGGTGATGCCGACCTGGGCGATGCCGGTCGCCCACAGCTCGGGGTACTGCACCATCTGCCAGTACGCCGAATAGCCGCCGTACGACCCGCCCATCACCGCGACGCGGTCGGCGTCAACCCAGTCGAGGTTCTGGAGCCACTCGCCGCCCGCGGCCACGTCGGCCTGCTCGCCGCCACCCCAGTCGTTGTGGATGCGGTGCTTGAACTCGCGGCCGCGGCCCGTCGACCCCCGGTAGTTCGGCTGGAGGACGGTGTAGCCGCGGGAGACGAGGAACTGCGCGTACAGGTCGAAGCGCGGCATCGAGCGCGCGTGCGGGCCGCCGTGCACCATCACGACAGCGGGACTCGGGCGCTCGCCCGAATCGTAGAGGAGCGCGCCGATTTCCAGACTGTCCTCGCTCTCGTACGTGACGTACTCGGACTCGACGAACGTGTCGGGGTCGATGTCGCCGTAGGCGGGCGCGATGAGCGTCTCCGTCTCGCCGCTCTCGCGGTCGTACGCGTACAGGGTCTTGCGCTCGTCCGAGGTGGTGTGCGCGAGTATCGCGCGCCCGTCGCCATCGAAGTGTTCGTCGCCCGCGAGGCCGGCGACGCCCTCGTCGAGGTCGTACGCCGTCACGTCGCCCGATTCGAGGTCGTACTCGACGGGCATCGTCGCCGCGTTCCGCACGCGGGAGGCGACGACGGTGTCGCCGTCGGGGCCGAACGCCGCGCCGGACTCCTCGTACTCGCCGCCGGAGAGCCACTCCACCTCGTCCGTTTCGAGGTCGTAGACGCCGACGCGCCCGAGGTCGGTCGTGTTGTCGGAGACGAGTAGTCGGTCGCCGTCGGGATGCCAGTCGTTCGGGTAGGCCTCCGCGCCGACCTCGCCGATGTCGAGCTTCTGCTTCTCGCCGCCGTCCGCGTTCATTACGTACGCGTCCCGGTTCTCCAGCGCGTCCGTCTCGTTCGCGACGTACGCGATGCGCTCCTCGTCCGGGCCGAACTGGCCGCCGTGCACGGGCTGGTCGTACGCGGTCAGCTGTTCGGTCTCGTCCTCGCGGGTGTCGTACCGGTAGAGGTTCATCTGCTCGCCCGCGTCGCTCCCGTAGAGCACGTACCGGCCGTCGCTCGTCACGTCGTGGAACGCCGCCTGGCCGTCCACCTCGACGACGACCTCGACCTCGCCGTCGAGCGTCATCGCGTGGATGTCGTTCTGCTCGTCGCCGCCCTCGTCCTGATGGAAGAACACGCGCTCGCCGTCGCCGTCCCACGAGATGGGCCAGCGCGCCGCCCGCGGGACGTTCCCGTCGCTCACCTGCGTGCGCTCGCCGGACGCGAGGTCCTGCACGTACAGTTCGTTCCGCCCGGTCTCGTCGTAGTAGAACGCCACCCGGTCGCCGTCCGGCGACACGCGCGGGTGGTAGAACTCGGGAAGGCTCGCGAGTTCTTCGAGTTCGACAGCAGTTGTCACAGTCGTGTGTTACCACGGGCGGGCAAAAGCGTTCGCGTTCCCCACCTCGGTGGCCGATTCGGGAATCGACGGGTCTTACTGGCGGCCCGCGAACCACCCGGTATGAACGCTCCCGACCCGACCGAGTTCCGGCGCGGCGCGCGCGCCGTCCTTCCCCTCGTCCCCGCAATCGCGGGGTTCGGGCTGGTCGTCGGGGTCGCCGCCGGCAACGCCGGGTTCTCGCTCGCGCAAGCGATCGGGCTGTCCGTGTTCGTGTTTGCGGGCGCGAGCCAGCTCGCGACCATCGAACTCGTCGACGCGGGCGCGCCGCTCGCCGTCGTCGTGCTCACCGCCGTCGTCATCAACCTTCGAATGATGATGTACTCCGCGTCAATCGCGAGCTACTTCGACGACGTCGCGGAGCGGTGGCGCGCCGGCATGGCGTACCTCCTCACCAACCAGGCGTACGCGCTCTCCATCAGCCACTACGGCGACGACCCGCCCGCCGACCCCCGCGGCTACTACCTCGGCGTCGCCCTCCCGCTCTGGATAGTCTGGCAGATAACGACCGTCGTCGGTCTGCTCGCGGGCGCGAGCATCCCCGAGAAGTGGGGCGTGACGTTCGCCGTTCCGCTCGTCTTCCTCGCGCTCCTCGTCCCCGCGATGACGGACCGTCCCAGCGCGCTCGCGGCCGCAGTCGGGGGGAGCGTCGCCGCGCTCGGCGCCGGCCTCCCGCTCAATCTCGGCCTGCTCCTCGGCGCCGTCCTCGGCGTCGCCGCCGCGCTTGCCATCGGAGGTGGGGAGGCGTGAACGACCTCACGCTCTGGGCGCTCGTGCTCGTCATCGGGGCGGCGACGTTCCTCATCCGGTACTCCTTCATCTACCTCGTCGGCCACACCGGCGACCTCCCGCCGCGCCTTTCGCGCGCGCTCGCGTTCGTCCCGCCCGCGGTGTTCGCGGCGCTCGTCGTCCCCGAGTTCGTCAGCTACGACGGCGTCCTCCAGGTCGCACCCGACCAACTCACCGCGGGCGTCGCCGCGGCGCTCGTCGCCTGGTACACCGAGAACATGTTCGCCACCATCGCCGCGGGAATGCTCGCGCTCTGGGCGCTGCGCTTTCTCGTCTAGTCGAACGCGCGCTTCAGAGCGAGCAGAACGCCGCCGAGCATCGCGAGATTCCCGAAGAACGCGAGGCGCTCGCCGCTCGCGTCGCCCTCCTCGTTCCAGAAGTCGTGCATCGTCGCCGTCACCGTCACGAGCAAGCCCGCCGCGGCCGTCGTCGCCAGTCGGGGCAGCCGCCAGAGCGCGATACCGACGCCGGCCGCTAGCATCGCCGCGGACGCGAGCGGCGCGAGCACCGACGGCATCGGCACGCCCGCCGACTCCGCGTACTCCGCGTGGTCCTCCAGGTCGCGGAAGTCCTCGCTCGCCTGCAACGCCAGTCCAAGGCCGAGCGCGAGCCGGCCGAGCAGCCACGGTTTCTCGTCGCTCATACGCGACTGATTCGGCGCGGAGGCCAAAAACGTACTCCCCGCGTCAATCCATCGAGAGGTAGGTCTCGGTGCTCTCGACGCCGCGGACGCGCTGGATGCCGTTCGCGCTCACCTCCTTCACGTCCCCGGGCGACTCCACGTCGAGTTTCGCGATGAAGTCCACGTCGCCCGCGACGATGTGCGCGTCCACGACGCCGTCCAGGTCGGATATCTCGTCGAGGATGCGGTCCGCCTCGCCCGAGTTCGCCTTGATGAGGACGTACGCGACCACCATTTCAGTTCACCCCCGACGCCCGCGACGGCTCCTCCCCGACGAGTATCTGGCGCACGTCGTCCAGGGCGTCGAACTCCGCGAGCACGGCGATACGGTCCCCGACTTCGAGGGTGTCGTCCGGAAGGGGGAGGCCGAGCGCGCCGTCCTTCTTCCCGAATCCGAGCAGGCGACTGCCCGAGGGGAGTTCGAGTTCCGTCACGGTGTACCCCTGCATCGGCGCGTCCTCCGTCACCGTGAACTGCACGACTTGGAGGTTCTCCGCGAGGTCCGCGATGGCGGTGACGTTCCCTCCGAGGAGGGCGTTCTTCGCGCCGATGGCGCCGAGGCGCTCGGGGTAGACGATTTCGTCCACCTCGTCCGCGTACTTCCGGTAGATGTTCTCCCGGTAGTCCTCGTCGATGCGGAGGACGGTTCGACAGCCGTGGGCGTTCGCGACCATGCACGCCGCGAAGTTCACGTTCAGGTCGCCGGTGAGCGCGCCGACCGCGTCCACGTCGTCCAGGCCGGCGTCCACGAGCACCTCCTCGCTCGCGCCGTCCCCCTCGATGACCTCGAACCCCTCCGCGCGCGCTTTCTCGACCTTGTCGTGGTCGTTCTCGATGATGACGGCGTCGTGTCCCTCGTTCGCGATGACGCGCGCCGTACGGAACCCCACCCGTCCAGCACCGATGATAACGAAGCGCATACTCGACGTAGACTCGCCCGACCCATATAGGTTTGTGAGCACGCGACAAGCTTTTTGCGGACACCCGGCGAACTCCGACGTATGGTACACGCGTTTATCATGGTGAAGACGGCCGCCGGGTCGTCCGCCGACGCCCGCGACGCCATCCTCGACCTGGCGTTCGTCGTGGACGCGCACGTCGTCGCCGGCGAGTACGACGTTATCGTCGAAGCGGACGGGGACGCCGTCGGGGACGTGCTCGGCACGGCCTCCACCGACATTCAGGGCTTGGAGGGCGTGGAGGACACGAAGACGTACGTCTCGATGTCCGCCTAGAGGGCGTCCGCGAGCGCCGCCTCCACGTCGTCCAGCACGTCCTCCGGCGGCCGCGTCGCGTCGATACGCACGAACCGCTCCGGCTCCCAGTCCATGAGCGTCTCGTAGTTGTCGCGGACGCGTGCGAGGAACTCCACCTGCTCGAACTTGTTCGTCGCCCCAGCGCGCGCCGCGCCCGTCTCCGGGTCCACGTCGAAGTACAGCGTCAGGTCGGGTTCTCTGGTCCACGGCGAGTGAATCCCCCTGAGGTACTCCATCGGTCGAGGAACGTGACCGTCGAGCGCGACGCCCTGGTAGGCGTACCGCGAATCCGAGTACCGGTCCGAAATCACGAGGTCGCCGTCGTCGAGCGCGGGTCGAACCACCCGGGAGAGGTGCGCGGCGTGGTCGGCGGTGTAGAGGAACGCCTCCGCGACCGCGTCCGCGTCGTCGTCGTCGATGGAGCGCTGGACCGCGTCCCCGTACCAGGAGTCCGTCGGTTCTCGCGTGAACACGGCGTCCTCGCGGTCGGCGCGGAGGGCCTCCCAGACCGTCGTCTTCCCGCTGCCGTCGATTCCCTCCAGCGTGATGAGCATTCACCGCTACTGCGTGGGGGAGGCCTAAACGGCTTCCGGGACGGGCGCACCATTTAGGGTACCGGCCCGCGTCAGTCCCCGTATGCACGTACTCGTCACGGGCGGAACGGGGTTCATCGGGACGCGACTCTGCGCCGAACTCGCGGAGCGCGGACACGACGTGACGGCGCTCTCGCGCTCCCCAGAGGGCGACGTACCCGATGGCGTCGACACGTACGTCGGGGACGTGACGGCGCTCGACTCCATCCGGGGCGCGTTCGAGGGCGTCGACGCCGTCGTGAACCTCGTCGCGCTCAGCCCGCTGTTCAAGCCGTCCGGCGGCGACGAACGCCACCTCGAAGTCCACTACGGCGGCACCCAGAACGTCGTCGAGGCCGCCGAGAAGCACGACGTGGACAAGCTCGTGCAGATGAGCGCGCTCGGCGCGGACCCGACCGGCCCGACTGCCTACATCCGCGCGAAGGGCCTCGCGGAGGACGCCGTCCGCGATTCGGACCTGACCCACACCATTATCCGACCATCGGTAGTGTTCGGCGAGGGCGGCGAGTTCGTCTCGTTCACGAAACTCCTCACGACGCCGTACGTCACGGCGCTTCCCGGCGGCGGGAAGACGCGCTTCCAGCCCATCTGGGTCGCGGACCTCGTGCCGATGCTCGCGGACGCCCTCGCGGACGAGCACGACGGCGAGACGTACGAACTCGGCGGCCCCGAGGAACTCACGCTCGCCGAAGTCACCCGGCTCGTCTACCGCGCCGAGGGGACGTCCACGACCGTGCTCCCGATACCGATGGCGCTCGCGAAAATCGGGCTGTCCGTCGCGGGCGTGCTACCGGGCGTGCCGATGGGGTCCGACCAGTACCGCTCCCTGCGGTTCGACAACACCGTCGCCGAGAACGACGTGGCCGCGTTCGGCGTCGCCGAGGACGACCTCCGGACGTTCGCGGACTACCTCGGCGTCGCGTGAAACCTCACGAACGCCGCGGCGTCGCGTTCGGCGTCAGCACCGCGGTCCTCTACGCGCTCCTGGTCGGCGCGCCCGCCGTCGGTATCGGCCTCCCACTCGGGTTCGCTGTCACGGTCGGCCTGTTCGCCACAGCGTGCGGGCTCTGTAGCGCGTACTTCCTCGCGCGCGCCCTCGGCGAACGCCTCGCCACCTGACGAACACCCCGTAAACGACACGTTTAGACCCGTTCAAACTCACGAATTCGCGCGTTTGAGCGCGTCATTCTCGTTGACCCCATCAAAAGGCTTATCTCCGCCTTTGCACTCTTATTGGCAAAGGTAGCCACCATGAAACTCGCAATGATCGGGTTCGGCCAAGCCGGTGGGAAGGTACTCGATAAGTTCCTCGAGTACGACGAGAAACACGGCTCCGGTATCGTCCGGGCCGCTGTGGCCGTCAACACCGCCAAGGCCGACCTGATGGGGCTCGACCACGTTCCGGAAGAGAATCGCGTCCTCATCGGGCAGTCCCGTGTGAAAGGGCACGGCGTCGGCGCGGACAACGAACTCGGCGCGGAAATCGCGGAGGAGGACATCGACGAAGTCCAGGGTGCCATCGACAGCATCCCCGTCCACGAGGTGGACGCGTTCCTCGTCCTCGCCGGTCTCGGCGGCGGCACGGGGAGCGGCGGCGCGCCCGTGCTCGCGAAGCACATCAAGCGAATCTACACCGAACCCGTCTACGGCCTCGGCATCCTCCCGGGCGGCGACGAGGGAGGGATTTACACGCTCAACGCCGCACGCTCCTTCCAGACGTTCGTTCGCGAGGTGGACAACCTCCTCGTGTTCGACAACGACGCCTGGCGGAAGACGGGGGAGTCCGTACAGGGCGGGTACGACGAGATTAACGAGGAGATAGTCAAGCGCTTCGGCGTGCTGTTCGGCGCGGGCGAAGTCGAGCAGGGCGGCGAGGTCGCGGAGTCCGTCGTGGACTCCTCGGAAATCATCAACACGCTCGCGGGCGGCGGCGTCTCCACCGTCGGATACGCGTCCGAGACCGTCGAGACCTCCGGGAGTTCGGGCGGCGGCCTGCTCTCGAAGTTCACGGGCGGCTCGGACAGCCAGCCGGAGGACTCCGCGAATACGACGAACCGCATCACGAGCCTGGTGCGGAAGGCGGCGCTCGGCCGCCTCACGCTCCCGTGTGAGATCGATGGCGCGGAGCGCGCTCTCCTCGTCACCGCCGGCCCGCCGGCGTTCCTGAACCGGAAAGGCATCGAGCGCGGGCGGAAGTGGCTGGAGGAGCAGACCGGCTCGATGGAGGTCCGCGGCGGCGACTACCCCGTCCCGAACTCGGGGAACGTCGCGGCGGTCGTCCTGCTCTCGGGCGTGACGAACGTCCCCCGCATCAAGGAACTCCAGCAGGTCGCCATCGAGGCCCAGGAGAACATCGACGAGATCCGGGACGAGAGCGAAGAAAACTTGCAGAACCTGGTCGAAGACGACGACGATGAACTCGAATCGCTCTTCTAGAGCGCTCGTCGCCGTCCTCGGTCTCGCTCTGCTCGTCGCGGCAGTCGCACCTGCAGCGGCCGCCGTGCCCTCGATAGACGGGAGCGCGCCGGACAACGCCGAGGTCGGGACGACCGTCGACCAGACGTACGAACTCACCGACCTGTTCACGGAGTACAACGAGTGGACGCTCACGGGGGAGACAGACCTCTCCGAGGTGACGTGGACGGTGACGACGTACGACAACACCGGCCAGCAGATCGACCAGGAGACGCACACGGGCCAGTCGTTCGAGCACGCGCTCAGCGCGAGCGACGGCGCGGTCCGTGCGACCGTTCGCTTGCAGGCGACCGTGACCGAGGTGTCGGACTCCCTCTGGAGTTACGACCCGCCCCAGCAGTACACGGTCGCTGAGTTCGTGCAGGCCCAGCAGGGCGGCTCCAGCACGACCATCAACGAGTACCTGACGCGGCCGTACACGCAGGACTCGAACGAGGCGCGTTCGGCAATCAACGACGCGCAGGCCGCGATTCAGGAGGCGCAATCGGAGGGCGTCGATGTCTCTGACGCGCAGTCGACGCTCGACAACGCCATCTCGGCGTACGACAGCGCGAACTTCCCGAACGCGGTCGACCTCGCCGAACAGGCGGAGGAGACCGCTGAGTCCTCGATCGAAGCGGCTGAGTCCTCCGAGCAGACCACGCAGCTCATCATGTACGGCGTCGCGGCGCTCGTGGTCGTCCTGCTCGCCGCGGGTGGCTACCTCCTCTACCGGCGGAACCAGGGCTCGCAGGACAAGCTCGCGTAGTGCGCGTCCTCGTTCCGTTCGACGGTCGAACTCCCTGTTCTCGCCTCGCGCCAGTTCTCGATAGCGACGAACGAGCCGCGTTCGCAGGCCGCTTACGCGACGACGTGCTCGACGCGGTGCGGGCGGCCGGCGGCCATCCCGAACTCGTCGCCACCACTCCGATCGACGCGGACGTGCCGGTGACGGTGGACGACCGCTCGCTCTCCGCCGCCGTGAACGCTGCGCTCGACGCCGACGAGGAGCCGACGGCGGTGGTGATGGCGGACCTCGGGCTGGCGACGCCGCGCGCGCTCTCCCGGCTGTTCGTGGCGTCGGGCGATGTGGTCATCGCGCCCGGCCGCGGCGGCGGGACGAACGCGCTCGTCGTCCGCCATCCCGACTTCCGCGTGGACTACCACGGCGCGTCCTGCCGCGACCACCGCCGGGCGGCGCACGCGGTCGGCGCGAGCCTCCGCGAACTCGACTCCCACCGGCTCGCCACCGACATCGACGAACCCGGCGACCTCGCGGAACTCCTCTTGCACGCGGACGGCCGCGCTACTCGGTGGCTCCGGGACGCCGGCTTCCGGCTCTCGACGGGTGACGGCCGGGTCGCCGTCGAGCGACACCTCTAAGCACGCGCCGCCACCAGTCCCGGGTATGTCGTCGTTCCTCTCGCGGTTCGCGCGCGCCGCTGCGGCGCTCGCGGGCGCCATCGCGCTCGCGGTCGTCGTCTGGTTCGTCCTCCAGTCCGTGCTCGTGTTCGTCGTCGAGGGCGCGGTCGCGGCGACCGCGTCGTCGGCCGCCGCCGCGGCGCTGGTGCTCGTCGTCTCCGACGTCTATCTCCCGATCGGTGGCGGCCCGCGCACGGACGTGCTGCGGAACCGCCCGCCCGTCGAGAACGCTGTCGACGCGGCGCTCGCCGCCGGCGTCGCACTCGTCGCCGCGCTCGCTCTCGCACTCGCCGGGTACACGGACTGGATCGGCATCGGCGGCGGCCTCGCCGTCGGCTACCTCTCCTTCGTGATTCGACACCGCGAGGAGTACGCCGCCCGGTAGCGCAAGCGCTTTCACCGCGTACCCGTAACGCATTCCCGAATGATTCCGGGCGCCGACGAGTACGACGTCTCGCTCTCCATCGCCGAGAGCGACATCGACGCCGCGCTCTCGGTCACGCCCGACGACGTCGATGCTGCATCCGAGCTCACGTTCGCCCGGAACGTCTTCCTCCCGCTCACGACCGCCTGCCGGTACACGTGCACGTACTGCACGTTCTACGACCCGCCGGGGCAGGCTGACCTGATGAGTCCCGACGACGTTCGGGAGGCCGTGCGGCGCGGCGCGGACGCGGGCTGCACGGAAGCCCTGTTCACGTTCGGGGATGACCCCGACGACCGCTACACCGACGTGCACGACCAGCTCGACGAGTGGGGGTTCGACTCTATTCACGCCTACCTCCGGCGCGCCTGCGAAATCGCGCTGGACGAGGGACTCCTCCCGCACGCGAACCCGGGCGACCAGACGCGCGAGCAGATGGAGCTCGTCGCGGACGTGAACGCCTCGATGGGCGTGATGCTCGAAACCACCGCGGACGTGCAGGCGCACGGCGGGCCGCGCGCGAAGGTTCCCGGACAGCGATTGAACACGCTGCGGAACGCGGGCGAACTCGAAATCCCGTTCACCACCGGCATCCTCGTCGGCATCGGCGAGGACTGGCGCGACCGCGCCGAGTCCCTGCTCGCTATCCGCGAACTCCACGAGCGCTACGGCCACATCCAGGAGGTCATTGTGCAGCCGGTGTCGAACAACGAACGCTGGCAGGGTGGGTCGCCGGGCGTTGAGGAGCTTCGGCGCGCGGTCGCGATGGCTCGCGGCGTGCTCCCGGCGTCGGTGAGCGTGCAGGTGCCGCCGAACCTCGCGCCCGTCCGGGACGTGCTCGACTGCGGCATCGACGACCTCGGGGGCGTGTCGCCGGTGACGGACGACTACATCAATCCCGATTACGAGTGGCCGGCGGTCAAGGAACTCCAGTCAATCGCGGACGAGGCGGGGGTCCCGCTCCGCGAACGCCTCCCCGTCTACGAGCGCTACCTCGACGAGTGGGTGTCAGACCGCATTCGCGCGGCCGTCGACGCCGACGACGCGGCGGGCGAGCGCTACCGCGCGGTGCTCGATTAAACCCAGCCGGCGAGGCGTTTCCTGAACACCGTGTACAGCACGGAGATACCGAGACCGCCGAGCAACAGCAGGCGGACTCGCGTGTCGAACGCGAACAGGAGCGGGAGCGTGACGATGACGCAGAGCGCGAGGTCTCTCGGCGACCCGTCGTAGGGAATGACGCGGCGGGGCGGGAGCCAGCGCTTTCCGAGGTGTGAGTAGACGCCGCGGTGGTCGTCGGAAATCCAGGGTTTCCGGCCGAGGCCGCCGCCGAGCACTTCGGTGAGGCAGTGGAGCGCGGCCGAGACGAGGAAGCACGCGACGGCGACGCTCACGGGGGTCGGGTACGCGAGCGCGACGAGGACGGCGAGCAGGGCGAGCGCGGGGTAGAGTTCGGGGTGGTGGAGGGTCTTTCTGTGCTCCAGGTGGAGGTCGAGGTCGGGGAACACGCCGCCCGCGTACCCCGCGTACGCGGCGGTGACGGCGAGCGCGGGGTCGAACGGGAGGACGAGGAGCGCGGGGAGCACGCCGAGGACGGCGTGCGTGGTCGCCATCACGCTAGAGGAGCGGCGTGCCGTCCGCGTTCGGCCCCAGCGTCGGGCCGTGCGGTCCCTCGCCGCTGATGCGGCGGCGTTCGGTGTAGTCCGTGGAGCGCTCGACGGGCACGCGACCGATGGCCTCTATCATCTCGACGTAGTCGTCGAAACTCCGGAACTCGCCGTACTCACCGCCCGCGCGCTTCGTGATCTCCTCGGAGAGAATGGTGCCCATGAAGTCGTCCGCGCCGCAGTTCAGGAGCTTCATCCCGTGTTCGTCGCCGTACTTCACCCACGACGACTGCACGTGCTCTACGTTGTCGAGGAAGAGCCGGGAGACCGCTATCATCAGTTCGTCTTCTTCCTTGCTCGCACCGGTCTCGACGACGCCGTGCTCGTGCAGGGGCGTGTTCTGGTGGACGAAGGAGAGCGGAACGAACTCCGTGATGTTCCCGGTTCGGTCCTGGAGGTCGCGCACGACCTCGAGGTGTTTCACGCGGTGCATCGCGTTCTCGACGTGGCCGTACATGATGGTCGCGGTCATCGGTAACCCGACTGCTGCGGCGGCCTCCATCGACTCGACCCACTCGTCTGTGTCGATTTTCCCGGGGCAGATGACCTCCCGCACCTCGTCCACGAGGATTTCGGCCGCGGTCCCGGGGACGGTGTCCAGTCCGGCGTCGTGGAGTTCGCGGTAGACGTGTTCGTAGTCCCAGTCCGCGCCGCGCTGGGCGTGCTCGACTTCCTCGGGCGTCATCGAGTGGACGTGTGCGCCCGTCTCCGCCATTCCTCGGATGTACTCCTCGTAGGTCGCGGGCGGCGTGTCGTACACTTCGGGCGGTTTATAGTTGAGTTCGGGGTCGTCCGCGTCGAGGAGTTCGTGGTGGTCGTCGTTCAGCGCGAGACCAGGGTGGAGACCGGACACCGAGGTCACTTCGTACACGCCGCGCTCGACCGCGTCCGCGACGACCGCCTTCGACTCCGCGGGCGTTTTCGTGAACCCGGCGTGTTCCTGGTCGTGCTCGGTCTCGAACTGATGGGCGGTGTCCTTGAAGTTGCAGAACAGACAGCCGGTGTTGCAGGCGGTGGTGACGTTGTTGTTCACGTTCGCGACGAACGTCACCTCCTCGCCGACGACCTCGGCGCGCCGGCGGTCCGCGGCCTCCAGCACGAGCTCTTTTCGCTTCGGGTCGATGCCGGCCGTGTCGGTGCCCGTGGTGATGAGTTCGACGCCGTCCGCGACCGAGAGGCGGCGGCCGTCGCGGGCGTTCGCGAGGGCGTTCTCGAAGGACTGGTCGGTCTCGGGGACGTACTCGTAGTCGAAGTCGTCCTCCCCGAGGGAGGCGGCGCGCGACATAGATACCAGGTGTCGGTAGAGCGTGAAAAGCGGGCCGGTCCCGGAGGTGCACGAACGCGCATACTTCTCCATCGGAAACGGAGGGGTTTGGGCAGGGTAATGGAAACCGCTTTGTGAGTCGCGTCCGCTCTCCCACCTATGACGAGCGTCAAGGACCTCCACGTCGACCGCGCCGCCACCGCCGACCGGCTCGGCCGCGGACGCTTCTCCTTTACGGACGACTACTCCGTCTTCGACTGGGGGAAGATGCCCGACGAGATTCCGGGAAAGGGCGCGAGCCTCTGCGCGATGGGCGCGTTCAACTTCGAACGCCTCGAAGCCCGCGGCATCCCGACCCACTACGAGGGCGTCGTCGCTGACGGCGAGACCACCCGGCTGGACGCGCTGGACGCCGACGCGGACGCGCCGACCGAGATGGCGGTCGACCTCGCGACCGTCCCCGACCTGCCGCACGACGGCCGCGACTACGACTACGACGCCTACTACGCCGCCCGTCGCGACAACGTCCTCATCCCCCTCGAAATCGTCTTCCGGAACTCGGTTCCCGTTGGGTCCAGCCTCCGGTCGCGCGCCACGCCCGCCGACTGCGGCCTCGATTTCGATAGCTGGCCGGACGAACCCGTCACCCTCCCGACGCCCGCCGTGGAGTTCTCCACGAAACTGGAAGAGGGCGACCGCTACCTCGACCTCGATGAGGCCGAACGTATCGCCGGCCCCGCGGACCTGAACGAACTCGAATCAGTCGCGCTCGACGTGAACGAACTCGTCACCGAGCGCGCCGACTCAGTAGGACTCACCCATCAGGACGGCAAAATCGAGTGCATTCTCGCTGACGGCGAGGTCCGGGTCGCGGACGCCGTCGGGACGTTCGACGAAAACCGCTTTTCCTACGACGGCCAGCAGGTGTCGAAGGAGGTCGTCCGGCAGTACTACAAGCGCACCCAGCCCGACTGGGTAGAGGACGTGGCCGCGGCGAAGGCGCGCGCGGACGCGGAGGACGTGGCGGACTGGAAGCGCTTCTGCGAACTCGAACCCGACCCGCTCCCCGACTCGGTGGTTCGCGCGACGAGCGACCTCTACCGGGCGGGCGCGAACGCGTACACCGGCATCGACTTCTTCGACGCGCCCGCACTCGACGCGGCCGTGGACGCCGTCCGCGACCTCTAGTCGTCGAGCGCTTCGTCAACGGGAGCGTCGGGGTTCGCGTCGCTCGCGGGGTCGGGGAGGCCGAGCTGGTAGTCGTCGGCGTCCTCCCGGAGGCGCGTGCGGCCGCGGTGCACGCTCACGTCGTCGTTCAGGTGGAGGGAGACGGCTTCGCGGAGCGCGTCGGCTTCGAGCGGCTGGCCGCGCGCCTTCACGTCCTCGACGGTAGCGTCGTCGGGCACGTCGAACGCGCGCTGCGTGATAATCGGCCCCTGGTCGAGGTCCGTCGTCACGTAGTGCGCGGTCACGCCCGCCACCCGCACGCCCTCCTCGACGGCCTGCCGGTACGCCTGCGCGCCCGGGAACGCCGGGAGGAGGCTCGGGTGGATGTTGATGATGCGGCCCTCGTACCGGAACACCACGTCCGGGCTGAGAATGCGCATATATCGTGCGAGCACCACGAGGTCGACGCCGTACTCGTCGAGGATATCGAGTAACTCCGATTCGTCGGGCGTTCCGCTCTCGTCGCCGATATCGTGGAACGGCACGCCCGCGGACTCCGCGACGGGTTCGAGGTCGTCGTGGTTCCCGACGACGACCCGGATCTCGCCGTCGAGGTTCCCCGACCCCGCGGCGGACAGCAAGTCCTCCAGACAGTGCGACTCCTGCGTGACGAGCACGGCGATACCGCGGGTTTCGCGGGCGTCCGGGAACCGCACTCGGATGTCGACGCCGAGGTCGTCCGCGAGGTCGTCCAGCGTGTCCGTGAGCGTCTCGCGCGTGCACACCATCTCCCGGGTGTCCGCGCGCAGCGTCATCCGGAACACGCCCTCCCGTACCGCCTGGTCGATGTCCTCGATGTTGATTCCGCGCTCGAACAGCAGGCTGGTGACGTTCGCGACGAGTCCGGTTCGGTCGTCGCCGACGACCGTAATCTCCGTGTACTCTTCGGTCACGCGCACCACCGCCGTAGTCGAGTCATCACCCGTAGAAGGGCGGGGACGGCCAAAAGGGTAGCCTTCCGCGCAAACACTTGTCGGTCAAAGAGCCATCGTTGCCTCCGGTAGGTAGTTACGAGGACCGGGACACGTCCCGGGTATGCAGCGACGAACGTTCCTCGCCGGCGCGGGCGCGGCGGGTGCGACCGGACTCGCGGGGTGTTCCGCGCTCGCGACGGAGGTGTCGGCCGCGACGCTCTGGATAGACGAGGGCCGCGAAGTGTACGCCTCGTTCTCGGCGGACGGCGACGAAGTGGCGGCCGCCGGCCTGCGGTTCTACGAGGCCGCGGACGACACCGTGTCGTTTCGCGCGTGGGTGGAGCGGACGGCGGGCGCGTCCTACACGGACGTACGTCTCGCGCTGACGCACGGCGACCCGCCCGGCGCGCTCTACATGCGGCCGCCGAGCGCGACCGAACGCCCGGCGTTCTCCTACACGCACACGAGCAACCCCGCGGGCGCGGTCGTCGCGCTCGACGACCCCGACGATGCCGACACGCTCACCTACGGCTTCCGGTTCGACCCGCAGGGTGGCGACACCGACCTCCGACTCGACGTCGACCTCGGCCTCACCACGGGCGGCCTCCGCCCGACCCGCTGGCAGTGCAGCGCCACCCGACCCCTCACGCCGTCCACCCACGTCTAACCACGTTCGTGTAACACGACGCGTAACCACAATCGTTTTTGGGCACGAACGCGCTTCTCCGCGTGATGACCGCCTACACCGCGACGGTGACCGTCCGCCTCAAGCGCGGCGTCCTCGACCCCGAAGCCGAGACGACGAAGCGCGCGCTCGAACGGCTCGGGTTCGACCTCGACGGCCTCCGCTCCGCCGACCGCTTCGAACTCGACCTCGACGCCGACAGCGCGGACGACGCCGCCGAGCGCGCGGACGAGATGGCGGAACGCCTCCTCGCCAACCCCACCATCCACGACTACGACGTGGAGGTCACCGAACGCGAATGACCCAACTCTCTGATACCGCCGGTCTGCGAGCTCACGGAGGTGTCTCGCGGTGACCGTCGCCATCACCGATACCGCCGGTCTGCGAGCTCTCGGAGGTGTCTCGCGATGACCGTCGCCATCACCGATACCGCCGGGCTGCGTGATCACGGCGGTGTCTCGCGCTGTCCGTCGCTATCGTCCGCTTCGGCGGGACGAACTGCGAGCGAGACGCCCGGCGCGGCCTCCAGCAGCTCGACGTGGACGCCG
>NZ_JAZHPG010000001.1:0-2807 GCF_036418315.1 Salarchaeum sp. III
GATAATATTGGATCTCACCGATTGATTTCACAGAAATTCCTGCAGATGAAACTATCACCTTACCAAACCTGCAAATCACAATCAAACCAAAGGAAGATGAACAAGAAAGGGTTGTAATAAAAGCAGCTGTTTACTTCCATGATGTAGACCAACCTTTTATATCTGAAAACGCAATATCGATTTCATTTTAAACTTTAATTGCCACACTACCTTAGAGTGTTTTCACACCAACATGATCCTCGCATATAAATAATACACGAGCCCAATTTTAGGGAGGAATCTATATGGAAAGCTCAGAAAACACCTCTAATGTGTACCACTCTAAAGTAAATGAGGATCAACAAAAGATCATCTACTTAACTGCTGAATTAAACAAATATAAAGCTTTATATGAGAAATTCAAGCAACCTTTTTCCGTTCAAGAAGTGAATCAGGAAAACGAAAGATTGCATCAGACGATACAAGAACTTCAAGAAGAGTTACAAGACTTATATCAAGATAAACAGGAAAATGAGATTCGGAAAGCGGATATAGAGCAAATGCAGAATCAATTAAAAACATATGAGGAAGAGAATCACCGCTTTATAAACGAAAATAAAAAGCTTGAGAAAGAGAAGAAAGAGCTTACTAAAGAACTGGAAGAAGAAAAGGCAAAACTTTCTGAAGAAATTGAGAGGTTGAATCAGCAAATCCAAAACGAAGAACGTCTTCAATTAGATTTAAATAATAAAAAAGAGAACATAAAAACATTGGAGGATAGCCTAAAAAATGAAAGAAACCAAAACCAAAGGCTACAAAATCAAAATCAGACTTTAACTCAGAAAAATAGAAAATTAAATGAAGAAGTAACGAACCAAAAACAACAATATGATTCTTTGTGCAAAGAATTAGAGGTGTTCACTCAAGAGTTTCACACATTAAATCCTGTTCAGGATAATCAAGACACAAAAGATCCTATTCATTCTAGCTCCTCACCTGATCCTTCTAATCTAGTTGAATTGCACGGTGAAACCCTTCAATCTCTTGAGGACTCCATAAAGCAAGGATTAGATGAAATCGCTTATTTAAAAACCATCATCCTAGATAAAGATCATTCATAAGTCATAAGCGTATTAAAAATAAATAGAAAGGCGTCTTTATAATAAGACGCCTTTCCTCTCGATTAATCTTCGTCAAAATCTTTTTCGCCTGGGTTAGGACCTGCATCTGGACGACGTTGTTTCTGGGTTAGACGAACAACGAAATCAATTGTCATTTTCTCTTTTACATTATTAAACTGTCCCCATACGTTGAAATCTTCTGGAAAATCTCTTTCACTTACACGAGCACGAAGTAACTGACATTCAACAGGATTGTTTAGATTTTCAAATGTGACCGATCCAAATTCACAACGATCTGCTCCCATTCCATCTTTGCCAGATACTCTTACTTCTTGAACTTGGTTACCCTTTTGGCTAATAGCGATGTTAGCGGTGTTTCCGGGATCTAGTGTAACCCTTTGGTAACATTTAAATGGTACATTCACACTGTAGTCTCTCACGTATCCATAACCATCTTCAGAGTACTGAATATTTTTGTGAACATAACCTTCAATATATACATCTAGTAAGTTCGTTGTATTAGGAACTGCAAGTGGTACTGCTGGTTGAATCGGAATAACTTTACACTGTGTTAAATGTACATTTTTTCTAATGTGTTTGATATCATTTGCGAAGGATGGTAATTCAACATCAGCTTCTACTCTTGACGAAATGGGTACATCAGCTAAAATAACAGTACGCTCAATAGTTCTCTGGTTTGCGAGAGGTCCGACCGTACAAAAATGATCTTTTGATTTAGCCGTATCGCTACCCATCATTGGAGGACAATGCTTATGACCGCCACATGAGTTGCCTGTATTTTTCCTCATCCTAATTCACTCCTATTCTAAAATTGTCAAAACACATGAACGACATTCACCCCGATTGGCATGAATCTTTCATTGTTTTGACTTACTATTTATATATGCAATCACCCCTATAAGGGAGTGGACAATTGTAGGAAGGCGTTTATATCATTTTCATCTATAACAGAATAGTTACTAGTTTATATAGAAATCTTTGTTACATATGTAGCGATTTGAGAACATCTAATAAAAGGCTGCCTGGTATTCCAGACAGCCTTTTTCTATGAGATCGTTACATATTGAGATTGGTATAAACTTAAGGATACATTTAGTGTGCCATTGATCCTTGTATTCTCTGATCCGGGTTCATGAAAGGAATTGCATGAAGCACATTGAACTTGATGAAAAATAGGATGAGCATTCGTTTGTTGCATTTCTCGATGTATCCCTACCCTTTCATCTTCATTCACAAATGTAAATTCTCTCTCCGTTTGGTCAGGTATATCGGGTTCGTTATCCCATTTTACTTCAATCCATTTTTCCCATTGGATGGGGATTTTGGTGGACTGTAAAGAATTTTGATTTTGGCTACTCTCAAATTCAACTTCCAGCATCAACGTCCCTTTAAATAACACATGTGATGAAGGCTGAATAACTGAACTTTCAATAGACTGGAGACTACATTGTATATCAGTTATTTGTGTTGGGAATAACGATTGAGATATATTTTCTGCAATATCCACTGACAAATCCACGTAAGTTAAGAATACAGGTACTTTTACAATTCGTTCTCGGACATTAAAACATGGCTCAGCTTCCTCTTTAGGAGATCCAACCCATTCTTCGGCGATTTCAGGGTCAGCATCTTGGTGATCAGCTTGAGGGCAATACTCATCCATCAATAAATTTATAAAGTGATCTC
>NZ_JAZHPG010000018.1:0-68657 GCF_036418315.1 Salarchaeum sp. III
GCCGTTGGGGGTGCTTTTTGTTGGTCGGCGGCGCCCCGCCGCGGCTCTTCTTGTCCTTCTCCGCCGAGTCGAACGCCCGCCACTCCGGCCCCCGGTCGATTTCGTCTTCCTCCACGACGAGGCCGCACTCCGTGCAGACGGTCTCGCCGCGCTCCTCGTCGACCGCCAGGTTCCCGCCGCATTCGGGGCACTGGAGGTCCTCTGAGGACTCTGTTTCCTGCTCGGTGCGTCGCTCGTCGCTCCGGCGTCTGATTCGTGAATCACTCATAGTGAACCCGGACGGCGTCCCGCTCGCGCCGTCCCTGTGTAATCAAGTGGCTAGTGATGACGCCCGCACGGCGAATAAGGCTTATGACCGTATCGAAACCCTTACCGACGACACAACCGAGTCTCGGAGTATGAGCGAACCCGCCGTCGACGCGGAGGAAGTCCGGCACGTCGCGGACCTCGCGCGGGTCGACCTCTCGGAGGACGAGGTCGACGCGTTCGCCGAGCAGTTCTCCGAGGTCCTCGACTACTTCGAAGCCCTCGAAGACGTACCCGAAGTCGAGTCCGAACCCGACCTCGTGAACGTGATGCGCGAGGACGAAGTCGAGGAGTCACTCTCGCAGGAAGCGGCGCTCGCGAACGCCGACGAGAGCGAGGACGGCTTCTTCAAGGGGCCGCGGGTGTCGTAGATGTCGCACAACGCGTTCATCACCGAGACGGATATCGTGGGCGACGACTCGGGCGTGCTCGACGGTCGAACGGTCGCCGTGAAGGACAACATCTCCACGGAGGGCGTCCGCACCACCTGCGGGTCGGAGATGCTCTCCGACTACGTTCCGCCCTACGACGCCACCGTCGTCTCCCGCCTCAAGGACGCGGGCGCGACCATCGTCGGGAAGGCGAACATGGACGAGTTCGGGATGGGAACGACGACGGAAACGTCGGCGTTCGGTCCCGTCACGAACCCCGTGGACGAGGAGCGCGTCCCCGGGGGGTCCTCCGGCGGAAGCGCGGCCGCGGTCGCCGCGGGTGACGCCGACCTCGCGCTCGGCAGCGACACCGGCGGCTCCATCCGCTGCCCGGCCGCCTACTGCGGCGTCGTCGGCATCAAGCCCACGTACGGCCTCGTCTCCCGCTACGGCCTTGTCGCGTACGCGAACAGCCTCGAACAGATCGGCCCCATCGCGAACACCGTCGAGGACGCCGCCGAACTCCTCTCCGTCATCGCCGGCCCGGACGAGAACGACGGGACGACCTACGAGGCGTCACGCGCCTCGAACGGTCGAGCGGGCGACGCCCGCGAGACGAGTGAGGAGGGCGCTAACGCGGACTACGCGAGCGCCGCGACCGGCGACGTCGAGGGCTTGACTATCGGCGTGCCGACCCAGCTGGTCGGCGGCCGCGAACGCGCGGGCGACGACCCCGCAGAGGGTGGCGAGACGCGAGCGGGCGCGGACGAGGCCGTGGTCGAGGTGTTCGAGGACGCGCTCGACGAGTACCGGGACGCCGGCGCCGAAATCGTCGAGGTCAGCCTTCCCTCGGTCGAGTACGCCGTCGCCGCGTACTACGTCATCGCCATGTCAGAGGCGTCCTCGAACCTCGCGCGGTTCGACGGCGTGCGCTACGGAACCTCCGCGAGCGAAGCGAGGGGGGGCTCGGAAGACGAGCACGGCGAGTCTTCCGGTGACTCCGGCGGCTACGACGGGAACTGGAACGAGGCGTTCTCCGCGGCGCGCGAGGAGGGGTTCGGCGACGAGGTCAAGCGCCGCATCCTCCTCGGGACGTACGCGCTCTCCGCGGGCTACCACGACAAGTACTACAAGCAGGCGCAGGAGGCCCGCGCGTGGGTGAAACAGGACTTCGACGAGGCGTTCGAGACGGTGGACGTGCTCGCGTCCCCGACGATGCCGATGCTCCCACCTGAACTCGGCGAAAGCCTCGACGACCCGCTCCAGATGTACCTCGCGGACGCGAACACGACACCCGTGAACCTCGCGAACCTCCCCGCAATCAGCGTGCCCGCGGGCGAGTCTGACGGCCTCCCGGTCGGCCTCCAGTTGGTGGGGCCGGCGTTCGGCGAGGAAGAGATAATTCGTGCGGGCAGTCTGCTGGCTTAGGCGGCGGTCCTGTCCTCTCTGTTCTCCGGTCGTTTCGAGCGCGTTGAGCGTTCTCGTTCCCGAATCGCGTTGCGGACGCGCTCGGAACGGTGACGACGATGTTATCTCGGATGGATGCGCGCCGGAGAAATCGGGATGCCACGGACGGGGCTGGCGCTCAGACGGGCGGGTCGGCGAACAGCGTATCGACGAGAAAGACGTAGAGAACCAGTGTAAGGAACCAGCCGCCGAAGAACGCGGCCCATGTCAGTACCTTGTAGAACCGTGACCGAGATGCGTGGAACGTCTGCGGCTCGTCGGCGAACCACACGTCACGCTCCGCGGTACCGTCGGTGACGACACCGGAACGAAACAGCAGACGGAGCGCGAGAAGCCCCGGGAGCGGCGTCAGGACGAATCCGAGGTAGACTAGCGCCGCTCGCCACATAGCTCCAATCACTCTCTTGATTCGATGTATTCTTTCTGTTCAGGGAGAGACGCCGTCGGCTCTGTCAGCCCCGGTCGCCCAGCGCTACTCAGTTTTCGCCGTCCGCGGTCGTTCCGGTGCAGCCGGTGAGCCGGCGCTCGGCGAGCATACTGTCTCCGGCGGCCACAGCGTTTTGGTGGGTTCGTTCGGGGAAGCCTGTATGGGAACTGAGGAACCGCCGGCCCCGAGCGGTGAGAACCGCGCCGGCGAGGAACCGAGCGCCGCCCCGGTCGGTGAAACGACCGACGAGGCGACGGTCGCCGAGGGAGGCGTCGAACTCGAACGAACCATCGGACTCGTCGGCGGACTCGCCATCGGCGTCGGGACGATGATAGGCGCGGGTATTTTCGTCTTCCCTGGATTGGCCGCGGCGGAGGCGGGACCGGCGGCGGCCGCGTCGTACGCCATCGGTGGCGTCATCGCGCTCCTCGTAGCGCTCCCGGCATCGGAACTCGCGACCGCGATGCCGCGCTCCGGCGGCGGCTACTACTTCATCTCGCGCTCGCTCGGGTCCCTCCCCGGCGCAATCGTCGGTATCAGCCTCTGGCTCGGACTGGTGTTCGCGTCCTCATTCTATCTCGTCGGGTTCGGGAGCTACGCCGTCGAACTGCTCGGGCGCGCGGGCGTCGCGCTCTCCTGGCCCGTCCCGCCGACGACTGCGCTCGGCCTCGTGTTCGGCGCGCTTCTCACCGCGATGAGTTTCACCGGGACGGAGAACACGGCGAAACTCCAGAACGCCGTCGTCGCCTTGCTCCTCGTGATTCTCTCGGTCTTCCTCGGGTACGGCGGCCTCGACGCGCTCGGCGTGTTCGGCGCGTCCTCGACGCCCGAGACGTTCGCGCCGTTCGGCCTCGCGCCCGTGTTCACCACGGCCGCCCTCGTGTTCACGTCCTACCTCGGGTTCGCGCAGGTCGCGACCGTCGCGGGCGAAATCAAGAAACCCGGCCGAAACCTCCCGCTCGCGATGGTCGGGTCGGTCATCCTCGTCACCGTGTTCTACGTCGTCACCATCTTCGTCGCGACGAGCGCGTTCGGCAGCAAGACCCTCGGCGAGTTCGGCGAGACGGCGATGGTCGAGGTCGCGGGCGAGTTCTTCGGTCTCCCGGGCGTCATCGCCATCCTCGTCGCGGGACTGCTCGCCACGGTGTCGAGCGCGAACGCCTCCATCATGAGCTCCTCGCGCGCGGTGTACGCGCTGAGCCGTGACGCCCTCCTCCCGAAGAAGGCTGGCGCGATTAATCTGAAGTACGGGACGCCGCACGTCGCGCTCACCATGGCGGGCGTTCCCGTCCTCGTGCTCGTCGCGTCCGGGCAGACCGAGGTGCTCGCGGAAGTCGCGTCCTTCCTCCACCTCGTGATGTACGGCCTTATCTGCGTCGCGCTGTTCCAGCTGCGGCGGAACACGCCCGAGTGGTACGACCCTGACTTCCGCGTCCCCGCCTATCCCGTGGTCGCGGGCGTCGGCGGTCTCGCGAGTTTCGCGCTCATCGCGTTCATGCAGCGGCTCTCCCAGATAATCGGCGTGGCATTGATGGTCGCGGCGGCCGCGTGGTACTACTACTACGCTCGCGACGTCTCCCTCAAGGGGGTGCTCTAAGATGAGAAAGATACTGCTTCCGCTCCGCGTGCTGGAGGACGAATCACTCTCGGCCGGCCTCGTCCACCTGCTCGCTCCGACGGACGTGCTCGTGCTCGGCTACTACCGCGTGCCCGACCAGACGCCGCCCGGCGCGGCGCGCGAGCAGTTCGGCGACCGCGCGCAGAAACGACTGGACGACGTGGCGGCCGCGCTCCGCGACGCGGGCGCGATCGTCGAGACCCGGATGGTGTTCACGGGCGAGGTCGAGCAGACCATCGCCCGCACCGCCGACGAGGTGGACGCGGACGCTGTCGTCCATCCGGGGGCGGCGATGCAGGTCGAGGACGTGCTCGTCCCGATAGTCGGGAAGCCCGACCTCGAGAAGCTCGCCGGGTTCGTCGCCGCGCTCGTCGCGGAGCGGGACATCGACGTGACGACGTTCGCGCTCGACGAGGACCTCACGCCCGAAGCGGTGACGACGGCGCTCGCCGACGCTGGCGTGGACGCCGAGCATCTCACCGCCGCGGAGGGACCGGGCGGCGGTCCCGTGGACGCCATCGCGGCCGTCGCCGCGGAGTACGACGCCATCGTGATGGGTGAACCGCAGCCGTCGCTTACTGAGTGGGTGTTCGGTGAACTCGAAGACAGAGTCGCGACGGAAGCGCTCGGGCCCGTGTTCGTCGTTCGGGCGCGCGAGTAACTACTCCTCGTAGACGAGGTTGAGAATCCACTGGCTGAACGCGTCGCTCTGCGGGTCGAGTTCCTCCTCGCCGACGAACGGCGGGAGCATGTCGCCCGCCATGAGGAGGGAGAAGTCGAGGTCGGCCTCGTTGATGATGGGTTCGAGGTAGTACGTGGTGTTCCCGTTGTAGACGGTTTCCTCCCGCTCGACGAGCCCGTACTCTTCGAGTTTGGAGGCGATTCGGCTCCCCTTCCGGGAGGACACGTCGAGTTCCTTCCAGAAGTCGCTCTGGTGGATGCCGCCGGTTTCGTGGACGAGCTCCACCGCCCGTCGCTCGACATCCGAAAGGTCCGGCTGGTCGTCGCTAGCGCTCATAGTCGAACAGGCGTCCGCGCGCGGTTTAAATGTGGCCGTTGCGGTCGCTGACGCGCTCGTACTCGGTGCGACAGGGCGGTCCGTCCGCGTAGTCGAAGCGCACGTCGCCCTCGGTGGCGATGCGGACGAGCGAGGACGACCGCGTGCCGAACCCCCGGTCTTCGTGGTGGACGCACGCGCCGATATCGTGGTCGCGCAACACGGCTTTCACGTCGTCCAGCCACGCGTCCGGGTCGACGGCGGTGTCGGGGAGGGCGTCGCGGACCGCGGGCGCACGTTCGGGCGGCGCATATCCGGTGTTCACGACGACGTGGACGCCGGGGGTGAGTCGCTCCTCCGTGAGTTCGCCGTCCCAGGAGAGCAGAACGGCGTCGTCGGCGTCCGCGAGCACGAGGTTGAAGCCGTCGTACTCGTGCTCGTCGAGTTCCTCGAGAACGCGTTCGCGCGCCGCTTCGGCGGTATCGGCGCCGAGTGCGTCGCGGACGAGCAGGCCGCGGGAGCGCTCGCCCGTGACGCCGTCCGCGCGGCGGTTCGTGATACCGACGAACAGCCGGCTGTCGGTGACGCCCATCCACGTTCCGCCGGCGCGTTCGTCGGCGGGCGCGAGTACGCGGCGTTCCCAGTCGCGGAGTTGTGGCGGCGTCGACGGCCGGTCGACGGCCTCGTCGCGGTTCGCGGCGACAACGACGGGCGTGCCGTCGAACACCCGCCACGCGAGTATCAGGGTGCACACGGGCGTCCCAACGGCCGCCGTGGCTTAAACGTCCGCGGCCGCAGCGAGCGTTTCGCGGACGGCCGCGCGGTCGACAGTCCCCGACGCCGTGCGCGGCAGGTCGTCCGCGAACGCCACGGTGCGCGGGACCTTGTAGGCCGCGAGGCGCTCCCGGCAGAACGCCTGAAGCGTCTCGGCGTCGACGTCGCCGTCTGCGACGACGAGCGCGGCGACGCGTTCGCCCCATTCGGGGTCGTCCACGCCGACGACGGCGGCCTCCCTGACGGCGGGGTGGTCGCGGAGCACGTCCATGACTTCGGCGGGGTGGACGTTCTCGCCGCCGGTGATGATGCGGTCGGACTGCCGGTTCAGGACGTGGAGGCGGCCGCTCGCGTCCAGGTAGCCGGCGTCGCCGGTGTCGAAGCCGTACCGGGTGAAGGCGTCGGCGTTCGCGTCGGGCGCGTCGTAGTACCCGGGCGTGATGGAGGGGCCGTCGACGTGTATCGCGCCGACCTCGCCCGCCGGGAGTTCGCCCTCGGGGCCGGCGACGGTCACCTCGTAGCCCATCAACGGCCGGCCGACGGAGTCGGGCGCGGCTTCGGTTTCGTCAGGGGTGCCGGTCGCTATCTGGGACGCCGCTTCGGTCATCCCGTAACTCGGGTGGACGGGGACGCCGCGGTCGACCGCTTCCTCGCGGAGGTCCACCGGCGTGGGTGCGCCGCCGACGAGGACGAACCGGAGCGAGTCCGGGAACGACCCGGCGTCGAGCATCCGACGGAGCATCGTCGGCACGAGGCTCACGCCCGTGCAGTCCTCCGCGTCGAGAGCGTCGAGGGTTCGGTCGGCGTCGAAGCCGCGCTGGACGACCGCCGTCGTGCCGTAGAGCACGCTCCGCAGGACGACCGAGAGACCGCCCATGTGGTACATTGAGAGCGGGCAGAGCCAGCGGTCGCCCGGGGTGACGCCGAGGCGGAAGGCGGACGCGGCGGCGGCGGCGAGGAAGTTCGCGTGCGTCAACCGGACGGCTTTCGGGTCGCCGGTCGTGCCCGACGTGAACATCAGTGCGAGCGTGTCGGAGACCGACCGCTCGGTTTCGGGAGTCGACGAGTCGTGCCCAGCGAGCGCGTCCACGCCCTCGTGTTCGGCCGCGTCCACGGACGCGACCGGAACGTCGCCGGCCGCTTCGACGGCATCGGTCTCGCTCTCGGCTTCGGTGACGACGACGTGCACGTCCGCGGTCTCGACCTGAGACGCGAGTTCGGTGGGCGTGAGGCGGGCGTTCAGGGGGACGAGGGTCGCGCCGACGCGCTGGACGGCAAACACGAGGCGGACGAACGCCGGCCGCGTTTCCATCAGCACACCAACGTGGTCGCCCGGTTTGACGCCCAGTCCCGAGAGCTGCCGCGCGGTCTCCGCGACGGCAGCGTCGAGCTCGCGGAACGACCACTCCCGGCCTGAATCCGCGTCGACGAGCGCGAGCGCGTCCGGGGACGCTCGGACGCGGTGGGCGAGCCAGTCCCGCATCAGGGACGCACCTCCCCGGGGAGGGTTCCGGGTTCCTGCGGGACGCTGATTCGACCCGATTCGACGGGTGCTGGGTCCGGGCCGAGGTCGGCGTCGAGCAAGTCGGCGGTGGCGAGGCCGCACGCGGGCACGCCGGGGAGGCTGGCGGCAAGGTGGACTGCCGCGGTGCGCGCGACCACGGCGTCGATGGTCGTCGTCACTACCGCCGCGACCCCGGCCTCGCGCGCGGTCAGCGCGGCCTCTCTCGCGCGGTCGACGCCGCCGAGCGCCATCGGCTTCAGGACGACGACGTCCGCCGCCTCGGCCGCGAGCACGTCCCGAACAGAGTGCTCGGTGAGCGTCTCGTCGACGGCGACACCCACGTCGTGCTCGCGGAGGGCGGCGTGGCCGTCCAAATCCGATTTCGGGAGGGGCTGTTCGACGTAGGAGACAACGCCGGCGAGTTCGTCGAGCGCGTAGTTCGCCTCGTCGGCGCTCCAGGCGGCGTTCGCGTCCGCGCGGAGTTCCACGTCGTCGTGGACGGCGTCGCGGACCGCACGCACTCGTTCTACGTCGTCCTCAACGTCGCGCGCGCCGACCTTCACCTTCACGCAGTCGAACCCGGCGTCGACGGCCTCGCGGGCGGATTCGACGGTGTCGTCGACCGAGCTGTCGCCGACGGTGGCGTTCACGGGCACGTCGTCAACGCGGGCGTCGTCGCCGAGGAAGCGGTAGAGCGGTTGGCGTTCGACGCGGCTGGCGGCGTCGAGGTGGGCGAGCGAGACGGCGTGCCTGGCTGCCGGCGCGTCCGTGCAGGCGTCGAGCGCGGCCTGCCAGTCGGGAAGCGCGGCATCGGCGGCTTCGAGCGCGTTCCGGCAGTCCTCGTGGGATTCCGTCCAGCCGGGGAGCGGAGTGGCTTCTCCCAGACCGTCGCGGGTGCGGAGGAGGAACCCCTCGCGTTCGGTGATAGTGCCGGCGGCGGTGTCGAGCGGCGACGCGAGAGGGAGGCTGAACGGTTCTATCATAGTGCGAGTCCGAGCGCGAACAGGATGGTGTAGAGCGCGAGCGTCTGACCCGTCCGCGTGAGCGCGGGGTTCAGTTTCTCGCCAGCGGTTTCGGTGAGCACGGTCCGGGTGACGGACGCGGCGAGCGGGAGCGAGAGCAGCGGGAGGAGGGCGAACGGGTCGGCGGTGCGGAGGTAGAACCAGCCGGGCGTGAGGTAGGCGAGCGCGAACAGCGCGACGTACTGCGCGCGGCTGAACGCGTAGCCGAAGCGGACGGCGAGCGTGTTCTTCCCCGTCCGGGCGTCCTCCTCGCGGTCGCGGACGTTGTTCACGACGAGAACGTTCGTCGCTATCGCGCCCACGGGAAGGCTCGCGACGAACGCGTCTACGGTCACGGTTCCCGCGGGAATCCAGAGCGGGAACGCGCCGGCGACGAGGGACGCGGCCTGCACGTAGTACGTGCCGACGACCGCGACGACGCCGAAGAAGACGAACACGAACAGGTCGCCGAGTCCGTGGTAGCCGAGCGGGTAGGGGCCGCCGGTGTACGCGATGCCGGACGCGACCGAGAGCAGGCCGATGACGAGGATTGGGAGGCCGCCAACGTACACGAGGTAGGTGCCGAGGAGGATGGCGGCGGCGAACGTCCCGTACATCGCGCGCTTCACCTCACCGGGTTCGATGAGGCCGCTCGCAGTCACGCGCGTAAACCCTTCGCGGTCCTCGGTGTCCGCTCCCTGCACGGCGTCGTAGTAGTCGTTCGCGAAGTTCGTGCCGATCTGGATGAGGAGCGACCCGACGAGCGCCGCGAGCGCCGGAAGCGGGACGAACACGCCGTCCCGGAGCGCGAGGCCGACACCGACGACCACGGGTGCGGCGGCGGCCGGAAACGTGTGCGGGCGCGCCGCCACCACCCAGGCGCGCGTCCGCGAGATGTCCGCTGACTCTGACATACGCCGGGGTTCGTGGCGGTGGAGGAAAGCGCCTGCGATTGGACAACCCCGTGCGCTTTATCACGCCGGCACTCGGAGTCCCCGGGCGTGTCCGAGACCGCGACCGACATCGAGCCGGAGCGCGCACCGCGAGGGGAGAGCTGGCTGTACGCGTGGGGTGGTGCGAACGTCGCCATCGGCGTCGCCAGCCTCCTCGTTCCGCTCTACGTCGTCCAGCTGGGCGGGGACGCGGTCGCGCTCGGCGTGCTCTGGTTCGCCACCTCGATGGCGATGGCGCCGAGTTCGCTCGCGGTCGGCCTGCTCACGGACAGATTCGGTCACCAGCGCACCATCGTTCTCGTTGGATTTGTGGGCGTCGCGGTCGCGTTCGCCGCGCTCCCGCTCCTCGGGTCGGTCGCCGCGGTCGTCATCGCGGACGCGGTGCTCTGGCTGTTCGTCGCCGCGGTCACGCCCGTGCTCACCACGCTCGTGCTCGCTGACGCCCCCCAGCACCGCTGGAACGGCCGCATCGCCCGCCTGAACAAGTACCAGGGGTACGGCTGGACCGGCGGCCTCGTGCTCGGGTCGGTGTGGACGCTCATCGTCGGCGAGTACCTGATACCCATCGAGACCCAGCGCGCGCTCCTCTGGCTCTGCACCGGCATCGTCGTCGTGTGCACCGTCGCGGCCGCGCGCTCGCTCCCGAGCGAACCCGGGACGCGCGGGCTGCGCGGCCGTCTCCGCGGTCGCCCATCCCGGCGCGCGGTGCGCTCCGTCTTCTCCCCGCTGCTTCCGGGGCGCGTCGTCTCGCTCGCCCGCAGCAGCAGCCCACGGGACCTGCTGTCCGGTCTCAGTCGCTCCCTCCTGCTGTACTTCGCGGCCGTCTCCGTCTTCTTCGCGGGGTTCTCCGTGTTCAGCGCCCCGCTCCCCGACTTCCTCACGAAAGCCGGGTTCGGCGACGACGCCGTGTTCGCGCTGTACGTCGTTTCCAGCCTCGCCTCAGCGGTGTTCTACGTCGGCGCGGGCGAACTCGCGGACCGCTACGATCTCCGCCGCCTCCAGTCCGGCGCGCTCGGCCTGCGAGCCGCCGTCTTCCCGGTCATCGCGGCTGTCGGCTACGCCGTTCAGGCGTCGACGCTCCCCGGCCTGCTCGCCGTCGCCTGCCTGTTCGCGCTCGTCGGGCTCTCCTGGGCCATCATCGCCGTCACCGCGAACTCCCTCGTCGCTCGGTACGCCAGCCCCAACAATCGCGGGGCCGCGCTCGGTCTCTACACCGCGCTCTCCTCGGCGGCTGGCGGGGTTGGCGGCCTGTTCGGCGGCTGGCTCGCCGCAACATACGATTACGTTCCAACCTTTGCTGCCGCCGCTGTGCTCGTCGTCGGTGGCGCCGCGGTCGTGCTCGCGCTTGACTACTTCGAGGGCGGTCCCACGAACTGAGAATGCGAGTCGGAGTTAACATGGAGGGGGTGGAAGGAGGAGGTGTGACACGCTCCCCGTGTCACGCTCGCTACGGGAGTTCGAACGACCCCCGTCGTTCGCCTGACCATCCCGACATGCACTGACTGGCACCGCCGCCGTCGGGCGTTCGCGCGGCTCCGTAGCGGCCGTGCGTGGACGCGCCCGCGACCGGCGATTCGGACACACTCGGGGACGGCTCCCCCTCGTCCCCTCCTGCAGTCTGTCCTACTCTGCGGTCTCTACGCTTCTGAACTCGAAGCGCGCACCGCCGGACGCGCTCTCCGTCAGTTCGACCTCCCAGCCGTGCGCTTCGGCGATACTGCGAGCGATGTTCAGCCCCAGTCCGGTTCCGGTGTCGCTCGACGAGTACCCGGTCTCGAACACGCGCTCGCGGGCCTGTTCGGGAATCCCTGGGCCGTCGTCCGCGACGTAGAAGCCGTCCGTGAGCGCGCCGACCGTGACGGTTACGCGGCCGTTCTCGTCCGCGCCGTGCTCCATTGCGTTCCGGAAGAGGTTTTCGAGGAGTTGCTGGAAGCGGCTGCGGTCCGCGAGTATGCGTTCGAGGTCGCGGGTTTCGAGCGTCGCGCCGTCGGTGTCGACGGCCGCCCACGCGTCGGCGACGACGCTGTCGAGCGCGACTGGCGCGGGGTCGTTCACGGTTTCGCCCTGCCGGGCGAGCGCGAGCACGTCCTCGATGAGTTCGCGCATCCGGTCGAGCGCGGCGTCCGCGCGGTTCAGGGAGTCTTCTGTGTCCCCGTCAGCTGTTTCCCGCGCGAGGTCGACGTAGCCCTCGGCGACGTTCAGTGGGTTGCGGAGGTCGTGGCTGACGATGGACGCGAACTCGGCGAGTCGTCGGTTCTGGCGGGCGAGTTCCTGCTCGCGTGCCGCGAGCTGTTCTCTGGTTTCGATGGCCGAAATGGCGTTCCCGAGCGTCTCCCCGAGTTCGGTGAGCACCTCGCGCTCCGCCGTGTCGAACACCTCGGGGCGGTCCGCGTAGATGCTGTAGAACCCGTAGACGGTGTCCTCGTGATGGATGGGGACGACGGCGAGCGAGCGGATGCCGTGCTCCTCGAGCGTGTCCCACCACGGCTCCATCGTCTCGTCCTCGAACACGTCCGGGATGGCCTGCGTCTCCCGGGTCTTGATCGCGCGGCCGCCCGCTCCCCGTCCCTTCGGCGTCTCGTCCACGGTGATGGTGATGGATTCGTAGTAGTCGTCGGGTAGTCCCGCCCACGCGGACGCCCGGACGGTGTTGTCCTCGCGGTCGTATCGGCCAACCCAGACCGACTCGTAGGGGGCGGAGGTGGCGAGGCGGTCGCAGACGGACTGTTCGAGGTCGTCCCGGTCGTCCGCCTGCACGACCTCTTGCGTGGCGACGCGGAGCGCGTTGGCGATACGGTTCAGGCGGTTGAGGTCGCGCTGGCGCTTCCGGTTCCGGGCGTCGTACAGGCCGACGACCACGCCCGCGAACGCGCCGACCGTCGCTGCGTCCGCCACCGCGGTGGAGAACAGCGAGGCGAGCACGGGCGCGTCCACGGTCACCCAGAGCACCGCCGTGGGCATCGACACCGCGCTGAGCGCCGTCCACGCGAGCACGCGGTCCGTACACCACGCGGACACCAGGTCGCCGCGCGCGACGAACACGCCGATGACGGCGATACCGACTGCGAGCACGATGACCGCGAACGCCATCGGGGGTTCTGACCCCGTCGTCATGAGGTGCGCGACCACGAGCACCGCGCCCAGCGCGACGAGCGCCAGACCGCATACGCGCCGGGATACGAGAGTCACACCGTCCACTCGGCACGACGAACGAAAATAGGTTGGGACACCCCAGTCGCACCATCACGGAATTCGGCGTTCGGAAGTACGCCGACCGTACCGGTCGCCGGAGGCGACCGGCGTTTTTGGTGGAGGTTTTTGCGGTGAGTGGTCAGCGAAGCTGACCCGAACCGGAAAAAAGTCCGTTAGTAGTACCAGGGGTAGTCGTCGAAGTCTGGGTCGCGGTTTTCGAGGAAGGCTTCGCGGCCTTCGCGCGCCTCGTCGGTCATGTAGCCGAGGCGGGTGGCTTCGCCGGCGAACACCTGCTGGCCGACCATGCCGTCGTCGGCCATGTTGAACGCGTATTTGAGCATGCGGATGGCGGTGGGGCTCTTCTGACTCATCTCGTCAGCCCACTCCAGGGCGACGTCTTCGAGGTCGTCGTGGGGGACGGCTTCGTTCACCATCCCCATGTCGGCGGCTTCCTCCGCCGAGTACGTCTTCCCGCGGAAGAACACCTCGCGGGCTTTCTTCTGGCCGACCTGTTTGGCGAGGTAGGCGGAGCCGAACCCGGCGTCGAACGACGCGACGTCAGGGTCGGTCTGGAGGAACTTCGCGTTCTCGTCCGAGGCGAGCGTGATGTCGCAGACGACGTGGAGGCTGTGGCCGCCGCCGACGGCCCAGCCGGGGACGACGGCGACGACGGGCTTGGGCATGAAGCGGATGGCGCGCTGGACTTCGAGGATGTGGAGGCGGCCCGCCTCACCCGGGTCGGGGTTCTCGTCTCGCGGCTCCGCCGCTCGACCGGTCCCGTCTCTCCGGTCCGGGTTCTCGTCCTCACCCTGATACTCGTACCCCGACTCGCCGCGGACGGACTGGTCGCCGCCCGAGCAGAACGCCCAGCCGCCGTCCTTCGGGCTGGGGCCGTTCCCGGTGAGGAGGACGCAGCCGATGTCGGTCTGGCGTTTCGCGTGGTCGAGCGCGGTGGCGAGTTCGTCCACGGTGCCGGGACGGAACGCGTTGCGTTTCTCGGGGCGGTCGAACGCGATGCGCACCGCGTCCACGGCCGTCCCACGGTGGTACGTGATGTCGCGGAAGTCGAAGCCCTCGACCGGCTCCCAGCGGTCGGGGTCGAAGAGTTCAGAGACCATACTCGCACTCCCGGGCAAGCGCGCAAAAAGCTTCCCTACTCGACGAGCTCGTCCACGACGGACTCCCTGAGTTCCTCGCGGCGGCGGTGGCTCGCCTCGGCGTCCGTCACGACCTCGACGACCTGGGTTCCCTCGCTTTTGAGGCTGGCGCGGTAGCGTTCGGGGAAGCCGTCGTAGTCGGTGCGGGCGTAGTCGAAGCCGTAGAGGTCGCTCGTGGGTTCGAAGTCGAGGCCGTGCGGCGTCTTGAACTGGCCCTGGAACGGGGGGTCGAACTCCTCGATGGGGAGCATGTGGAAGATGCCGCCGCCGTCGTTGTTCACGAGGACGACGGTCGCGTCGACGCCGCAGCGTGCGAGCGCGAGCAACCCATTGGAGTCGTGGTAGTACGCGAGGTCGCCGGTGAGGAGAACCAGGGGGTCGTCGGTCGCGCTCCCCGCGCCGAGGGCGGTGGAGGTGATGCCGTCGATGCCGGACGCGCCGCGGTTCGCGAGCACGGACACGTCGGCGTCGCGGGGGCGGGCGAACCGGTCGATGTCGCGGACGGGCATCGAGTTCGAGACGAAGACCGTGGACGGGTCAGGGGCGGACGCGACGACCTCGCGGGCTATCGCGCCCTCCAGTCGGTCGGCGTCCGCGACCACGTTCCAGTGCGCGTCCTCGGCTGTACGGAGTTCCGGCCAGTCCGCGCCCGGGGAGTCGACGCGCTCGCGGAGCTCGCGGGCGAGTGGAGCGGGGTCGCTGACGACGAGGTCACTCGCGGTGAACGAGGCCTCCCGCCAGCCGCCGGCCGGGTCGACGAGGACGTGTCGGGCGTCGGTGCGCGCGAGGTAGTTCCGGAGCGGCTTCGAGGTCGGGGACGCGCCGAACCGCAGGACGAGGTCGGGGCTGGGCCAGTCGGCGGTGACGCGCTCGTCGAGGTAGCCGTCGTACCCGCCGAGCGTCGGCACGCGCCGGGTGTGCTCGCCGAATCGGAGTCCGGAGAGCGGGTCGGCGAGAACGGGATACCCGAGCGTGTCTGCGAGTCGGCCGATTTCGGGGGCGTGCGTCGGGTGGTCGGTCGGGCCGGCGACGACGAGGCCGCGCTCCGCGTCCGAAACCAGGCTCGCGAGCCGGTCGAGCGCGTCCTCGCTGGGGTGGGTTTCGCCGTTTCCGATGGTGACGAACGGGCCGTCCCGGCCGTTCGCGGCGAGCGGATGCCGGTCGGCGAAGTCGTCCGGGACGGCGTGCGGCGGCTCCGCTTCCGTGGGTTCGAGCGGCTTCGGGAACGGACAGTTCAGGTGAACCGGTCCGGGGTTCGCCCCCCGGGTTTCAGCGAGCGCGCGGTGAACCGTCGTGCGGACGGAGCGGAGGCGACGCGGTTCCGCGTTCGGTTCGGGGAGCGTCTTGTAGAACCGGACCGCGTCGCCGTAGAGTTTCTCCTGGTCGACGGTCTGGTTCGCGCCGCTGTCACGGAGTTCGGCGGGGCGGTCGGCGGTGAGCAGGAGGAGGGGAACGCGGGCTTGGGCGGCCTCCATCACGGCCGGGTAGAGGTTCGCGGTCGCCGTCCCGGAGGTGGTGACGACGGGCGTTGGACGGCCGGTGCGTTTCGCGCGGCCGAGCGCGAAGAACGCCGCGGCGCGCTCGTCGAGGTGGCTGAACACTCGAATTTTCTCGTGGGCGTCGAGCGCGACCGTCAGCGGCGTGGAGCGGCTGCCGGGCGCGATGCAGACCGCCTCGACGCCGGCCTTCGCGAGTTCGTCGACGACGGCGCGCGCGAACAGCGTGCTCCGATTGGGTGCGGTCATTCGAGCGCGTCGAGGATTGGGCGGTACTTGAGCAGGACTTCCGCCCATTCGGCGTCGGGGTCGGAGTCCGCGACGATGCCGTTACCCGCGAACAGCGTGACCGTCCGGTCGTGCGCGACCGCGGAGCGGATGCCGACCGCGAACGTGCCGTCGCCGTCCGCGTCGAACCAGCCGACGGGGGCGGCGTACCACCCGCGGTCGAACGCCTCTATCTCTCGAATCGCGTCGAGCGCGTCGGCCGGCGGGAGGCCGCCGACGGCGGGCGTGGGGTGGAGGGCGTCCACGAGCGAGAGCACGTGTTCGTCCGTGTCGGCGCTGATGGGCGTGAAGAGGTGCTGGACGTTCGTGAGCTTCCGGACGCCCTGTTCGCCGGTCGCGACGTTCCGCACGTGTCCGTCGAGCTGGCGGCGGATGCTGTCCGCGACCAACTGGTGTTCGTGCTGGAACTTCGCGGACTCGCGGAGGTCGGCTTCGAGGGCGTCGTCCCCCGCAGGCGTGTCGCCGCGGGGTGCGGTGGAGGCGAGCGCGCCGGTTTCGAGGCGGCCGCCGTGGCGGGTGACGAGGCGTTCGGGGGTCGCGCCGAAGAACGTCCCGCCGCCGTTCGCGTGGAACGCGAACCGAAAGCAGTCCGGGTAGGCGTCGCCGAGGCGCTCGAAGGTATCGGGAAGCGAGAAGGGCGCGTCGAGAGTCGCGCGCAGCGACTGCGCGAGCACGGCCTTCTCTAGGTCGCCGGACTCAATGCGCGCCACCACGCGTTTGACCTGTTCGCGCCACGTCTCGCGGTCGGTGGTTCGTGCGGTCTCGCGGATTCCCGGCGGCGGTCCGGCGTCGTCGTCGACTCTGGCGTCTGTGGCGACGTTGTCGAGCGTGCGGTCGACGGACGCGGGGGTCGCGTCCGCACCGTATTCGTTCACGGTGAGGTAGGTGGCGTCGTCGGTGACGGTGAACTGGACGTGGGGGAGAACGAACCCGGCGCCGGGGAAGCCGTCCCAGACGCCGGTGTTGTCGTGCTGGGTGTGAAAGGAGAAGCCGCCGACGAACCGGGGGCGTGCGGCCCGGGGCGCGGCGTCGGGACGGTCGACGGAGGCGAAGACTGTCGCGGCCTGTTCGCGGACGGCGTCGAAGCGGTTCGTGCCGGCGGTGGTGATGTACGCGGCCGCACCGCGGGCGAGGACGGCGGGTTCGCTGGGTGCCGTCCACACCGCGTGGGGCCGTTCGGTGGCCCGCACGAGCGCGGTGAGCGGGGTGTCGTCGAGTCGGCGGGTCCGGCTGACGAGCCGTCCGCCCGCTGGGACGGACTCCTGCGCGTTACGCCGAGTTCCCATTACCCGATTTTTGACCGGCGGTCGTTTATACTTTCCAGTCCGCGACCACGGACGAATACCGTGAGTTATATTGCAAGCTAGATTTATTATTCGGATACGATGGTAGACGACCGGATTCCGACGACGCACATCGGCAGCCTCCCCCGACCGCCCGAACTCCTCGACCTCCTCAAGAAACGGGAGGACGGCGAGGACGTGGACCCCGACGAGTGGGAGGACGCAACCACCGACGCGACCCACGAGGTCGTCCGCCGACAGGCCGAGGTCGGCATCGACAGCGCGAACAACGGCGAGCAGTCCCGGGTCTCCTTCAACTGGTACGTGAAGAACCGCCTCAGCGGCATCGAAGGCACCGAAGAGCAGGAACTCTGGGCGGACCTCCAGGACTACCCGGACTACGCGGAGGAGACGTTCAAGACCGACGTCATCAACCTCGCGGAACACCCGGTCGTCACCGGCCCGCTCGAATACACCGGCTACGAGGAAGCGGAGGCCGAAATCGCCGAGTTCGAGGCCGCCCTCGACGATGTGGACGCCGACTTCGACGATACGTTCCTCACCTCGGCGTCCCCGAGCGTCGTCACCGCCACACACGTCGACGACCACTACGGCGACTACGAGGAGTACCTGTTCGCCGCCGCGGACGCGATGCAGGAGGAGTACGAACTCGTCGCCGACGCCGGGTTCACGCTCCAGATCGACGCACCGGAACTCCTCACGGTCGGCCAGACGGCCGCGTACGCCGACTCCTCCATCGACGAAATCAAGGGCGCAACCGAACTCCACGTCCAAGCCCTGAACGAGGCGCTCGAAAACGTTCCCGCCGAACAGGTGCGCCTCCATACGTGCTGGGGAAGCTACGAGGGCCCCGGCCACCTCGACACGCCGCTCGCCGAGATGCTGCCCGTGCTCTACGAGGCCGACATCACGGGCCTGAGCGTCGAGCAGGCGAACCCCCGCCACCAGCACGAATACCGCGCCTTCGGCGAACACCCGCTCCCCGACGGCTGGACGCTCATCCCCGGCGTCGTGGACGTGAAGACGAACATCATCGACCACCCAGAAACAATCGCCGACCGCATCGAACGCGTCGCCGACGCCGTCCCCGACGACACGCCACTGGTCGCCGCGCCCGACTGCGGGTTCGGCACGCAAGCCGGCCTCGGCATGGTCGACCCCGAAATCGCGTGGGCGAAACTCGAAGCGCTCGACGAGGGCGCAGAAATCGCCGCAGACCGCCTCTACTGAACGACCCGGCTAGCTATATCGCCGCACGCCTCGCCATCGCTCAGCGTTCACTCGTTCCGCGGCGCGTAGCGCCGCGTGTCAGCTGTACCGCTCTTCGTTCCAGGGGTTCGCTGTGTTCGAGTAGCCGCGTTTCTCCCAGTAGCCGCGCTCGGGTTCGGTGAGGAATTCGACGCCGTCCACCCACTTCGCGCCCTTGTAGGCGTAGCGGTGCGGGGTGACGACGCGGAGCGGGCCGCCGTGTTCGCGGGGGAGGTCGTCGCCGTCGTACCCCCAGACGAACATGACTTCCTCGCGCGCGCACTGCTCCAACGGGAGGTTGGTGGTGTAGCCGTCGAGCGCGTGGAACATGACGTGGACGGCGTCGGACTGAACGCCCGCGGCGTCCATCAGGGCGGGGAAGGTGACGCCCGTGAATGTACAGTCGAACTTCGACCAGCCGGTCACGCAGTGGAAGTCCTGGCGCTGTGTCTCGCTCGGGAGGCCCTGGAACTCCTCGAAGGAGAGCGAGAGTTCCTCGTCGACCGCGCCGGTGACGGTGAACGTCCAGTCGTCCGGGTCGTAGTTCGGCGTGCTGCCCTTCGAGAGCACGGGGAACTTGCTCGTCTCCCGCTGTCCCGGCGGGAGTCGCTCCCCGTTGAACTCCTCGTGGAGGTCCGTAACGTCCTTCACGCTCATACCTGGACTTCGGACAGGACGCACGTATGCGTACCGATACCGGGAACGCCTAACTCTCAATACTTCTCACCAGGATTCCTTTTCGACGAGAGGAAGAATACTTTCTACAGGGGAAAGTCGGCCCGCCAAGTTTATCAACGGGTGGGGCAAACGGCCACGTAGAACCCATGCCGACAGTGGAGCTAAACATCCCCGACCACATCGAGATGCAGATCGCCCAGCTCGTCGAACAGGGCGAGTTCATGAGCCGCGAAGAAGCCATCGAGGACCTCCTCTCCGCGGGAATCCGCGCGTACAAGACCAGCGGTCCGATGGACGACGACGCCGGCCTCGAGGACGAGGGCATGATGGGGCACGAGGACGAGTACGTCTTCTAGGGCGTGTGAGCGCGTAGCGAGCAAGGTTTTTACCGTCAAATCGCATAGCACGATTATGCACAAAGACGAACTGCTCGACCTCCACGAACAACTGGTCGAAATCAAGGACGACATCCGCGATTACGACCAGATTAACGAGGAGGCGTTCGAGGCCTACGAGCAACTCGACGTCGACCCGAGCCACGTCCACAAGTCCAAGAGCGAGCACAAGCACGCCGTGTTCGTCCTCGGGAACGCGCTCGCGAACGCGATGAGCGAGGACGAGTTCTCGAACGCCGGCCGCCTCTCCAAGCGCATGGAGGAACTCGCGGACGACGCCGGCTCAAAACTCTGAAGCGTTCTCCGCGCTCTGTTGAGTTACTGAGCCGGCAGTCTCCCGTATCCCGCCCGGTTTAACTAAATACGAGTCATACGATTGTCGTTTCTTGGTGTCGATCGTTCTGCCGAATGACGATAGCACCGGCGAATATGACGATTGATACAGCAATAATCGCTATTTTAACCCGTCCAGTAGCGAGGCCAGAGGCAGCGAACACAATCCATCCAAGGGCTCCAAGAAGGTGCCATGGACGCTGTTCCTGGGACTGGAGTGATTTCCATAGTAATCCAGCTGCCACTACCAGTCCAATACCGGAAATGACTATTTCTACCATTATGCTATTGGGGGGAACCACCACGGCAAGTCAGTTTGTTCTTCCGGCCTTACAACTATATCTCCCTCAGATATCTCCCCATGTTGTTCATCAGCACGTTTAAATTTGATAGTGTCGGCCTCCGGGTAGTGCTCTACAAACTCGTCGCGCACTGCACACGCAGCCCCAGCACTAGCCGTTGTTATTCCAAGAAAGATTTCATCACCAGGAACAGGGTCAGTCAGTGACGCAGCTGTCCACACAGACAGCCCTTCAGGAGCAAGGTCACAGAGTGTTTCTACCTCCTCAGAGTACACTGTACTGGGAGAGACGTATAGCATCCCCCTCGCGTTTCCAGCTCCAGAAGTAAGCCCAGCAGTTACTGCCGCCCCGCCTACCCCAACACTGCCAATTTTTTTAAGTACGTTTCTTCGCCCCTCGTTTATAGAGTTATAGTTATCATCTTCCATGGTGTATTACAGACAGCGCTCCCAAAGGATAAAAATTATTTGTCTAGTATTTACTCAATATAATTATAGTATAAAGTATAAGTTTGGATTGTGCTTATATCCTTCCTCCAAATCAGTGCAACACGCCGTATTCCAGTAGAACCTCGAAGTTAAGAGTTGAACAGCGTACTGTCTCCGTCGGCACCGCAGCCAACAAGTCGTTTACCCACGCTACGTCTTGCAGTTATGCTGGACACATCGTTTCGCATTCTACCACGTTGTACGTGACGCGTTCCATGACACACTCACGTCAGTGGTTCATCCATCGATACAGTTTCTCGGCTAGAGGCCTGCAAGATAGCGTTTCCGTAATGTATAGTATAGCGGCGCTTCGCCGTTCGATTTTATTACTGCGCCGCGGATTCGTACGCCGTCTGGAACTCCGTGAGCTGTTCGTTCACGCGCGCCGCGCCCTCCTCCAGTGCGTCCAGCGGATTCTCGCCGTCCTCCGTCTTGAGGGAGAGGAGGGGTTCGGTCTGGCCGCCCGACTGCTCGGGGTTCTGGTCGTACGTCGCCGCGGCGACGCTGTCCAGTTCGAGGAGCGCGCCCTTCAGGACGTTCATGAAGGTGTGGTCCTCGCCCCCGATTTCTATCACCAGTTCGGACTCCGATTGCTCGACAACCCGCAAATCCATACACGAACGCAGGGGTAGCGCGCGTTTCAATCGTCCGCACCGACCTCCGCGCGCGGCCGGCGGGACGCCTCCCGGGTCGCGCGGTGTCGGCCGACGCGTTTTATTGGTGGGGCGTGACTTGACTCGGGTATGGTGTCGCTCCCCGTCGTCCTCGCGCTCTCCTGCCTGCTCGGCGCAGCCGTCGCGGGCCTCCTCTCCCGGTTCGCCGGCGTCCGTCTCTCGGACGGCCTGCTAGTGGTTGCGCCCGTCGTCGGCGTCCTCGGGACCGGCGTCGCGGCCGCCACGGGCCTCGTTCCCGTCGACCCGGCGCTCGCCGCAGCGCTCGCGCTCGCGCTGGTCGCGTCGTTCGGAGTGGTTCGCGCCCTCGACCGCCCGCGCGGGCGGTGGTTCCGCCGCCTCCGCTCGCGCCTCCTGTTCGGCGTTCCGTGGGGGTCGCTCGTGTCGGTTCTCGGCGTACTCGCGTTCTACCTGTTCGTGCAGGGCGGCGCCGACGGCCTCTACTCGCCACTCACGCTTCCGTTCACGTCGTGGTCGTACACGTACCCGCTGGGCGTGCTCACCGCGCCGTTCGCGCACTCGGGCTACGGCCACCTCTACGGAAACCTCGTCGGGACCGTCGTGCTCGCGCCGCTCGCGGAGTACGCGTTCAGCCACTTCCCCACCGAGCGCGGCGAGGGGAGTTTCTCGTCGCTCCGCACGAACCCCTACGTCCGCGCGTTCGGCCTGTTTCCGCTGGGCGTCGTTCTCGTCGGCCTCGGGACGAGCGTGTTCGCGTGGGGGCCGGTCATCGGCTTCTCCGGCGTGGTGTTCGCGTTCGCGGCGTTCGCGCTCGTGCGCTATCCGATTGCGGTCGTCGTCGCGCTCTCCCTCCGCAGCGCTGTCTCGACGCTGTACACGACACTCACCGACCCCGTTGTCGTCGCGTCCGCCGGGTCGTCCTACGGCGGGCCGTGGTGGGCGGGCGTCGCCGTGCAAGGTCACTTCCTCGGGCTGACGCTCGGCGTCCTGCTCGGCGTGCTCGTGCTCGCGAAGCGCGACCGCAGCCCGTCCGCACTCCGCCTGTTCGCGGGCACCGTCCTGTTCGCGGCGTCGCTCTCGCTGTGGGCGTGGTGGTGGTACCGCGGTCCCGCGACCTACGTCCTCTACCGCGCCGTCGGCGTTCTCTTCGTCCTCGTGGTCGGGTGGGTCGTCGCCGCGGCCGTCCGTGCAGGCGGGTCCAGGCGACCGCTCGGCTGGCGGACGGACATCTCGCGGCGCCAGGCCGGCGTCCTCCTCGTCGTCGTGCCGCTCGCCGTGATGGCGGGCGTCGCCGCGCCCATCAACTACACGACGACCGACGGGAGCGGCCTCCCCGCTGACGCCGTCGAGGTTCAGGACTACCAGGTCGCGTACGCGGAGGACGTGCCGAACCAGCGCGTGAGCGGTATCGACGTGTCGCTGTTCGGCGAGTCCACGAGCGTGAACGCGAGCGGCGTTATCGTCTACAGCAGCGAGCGCGCGCTGTGGACGGAAGCGGTCTCCGCGGGTAGCCTCGCGTTCTCGGGGTCGAGTACGGTCCGCGTCGGCGGTGTCGGCTGGGAGGAAGTGGTGCGGGCGCAGCGCCTCGGGTGGGTTGCGCAGGGCGGCGGTACGGCGTACGTCGTCTACCTGAAACCCGGTGACGGCGACTGGCGGCACGTGTACGGGTCGGACCCCGCGACGGCCGACCTGACGCTCGCCGGAACGAACGTCAGCGTCTTCCCCCGCGATGGAACGTTCTACCTCGCGCTCACGCAGGAGGGGACCGTTCTCGACACCGCAGCCGTGCCACAATCCGGAAATTCGACGATGCTCGACGGCATCCGATTCGTCCACACGGACGGTGAACTGGTCGCCGTCTACGACGGCACGCGCGTGACGGTCGCGAGTGAGGAGACGTACAACTAGTCCCAGGAGATCCGATAGACTTCCGCGTCGAGCGTCTTCGATTCCGTGTCGTGAAACTCGAACTGGCGGGCGAGTTCGAACTCGGCGCGAAAGGCGTGCGTGACTTCGCCACCCGCGTCGGCCGCGAACGACTCGACGAACTCCCTGCTGCCGGCGTTGTGCACGGAGTAGGAGACCGCGGCGAGCCGGCTCGCGCTGTCGAGGAATCGTCGGTCGGCGTGTTCGTTCCCGTGCTGCGCGCCGAACGGCGGGTTCATCAGCACGGTCGCGTTCGAGGCCGAGAGCGGCGGCCGGGTCGCGTCCCCGAGAACCCAGTCCACCGAGGCCGTGGACGCGACCCGGGATTCGTTCTCGCGGGCGACCGCGAGCGCACTCGCGTCCACGTCGAGGCCGACGACCTGCGGCGCGTCCGCGAGCGCCGCGCCGAGCGCGAACATTCCCGTTCCCGTCCCTAAATCGAGGACGGTTCGGTCGAGGTCGTCGTGGAGGCCGGCGAGGTGGACGACGTGCGCCGCCAGTTCCGCGGGCGTCGGGTACTGTTCGAGGTCGACCCGCGGCTCTCGGAAGCCTTCGACGGACGCGAGTCGCTGTTCGAGCGCGCGTTTCACGGGGAGAGGAAGGAGCGGGAGGGAGAAACGCCTTACGAGAGGGAGAGCGGGCCGTCGAGTTCGAGGGTGACGCCCTCGCGGCGTGCGCGTTCGGCGGACGCGGCGAGCGCGGGTTCGACCTTGGATTCCTCGGCGACGCCGTCGAAGGAGACCGTGAGGGTGTCCGCGCCGAGGTAGGCGGCGGCGTCGATGTGGTCGCGCACGCGGTCGATTTCGTCCTGGGTGGCGAACGAGCAGTCCTCGTCGAAGCATGCGGAGAGTTCGAGGACGTCCGCGGTGTAGTTCTCCGCCTGGAGTTCGTCCTTCACGTCGCGCAGGTAGGTGGTGGAGAGGGAGGCAAGGGATTCCGCGTCGACGGTGACGGGAGTGGCGTTCGTCGGGCGACAGTTCGCGACCGCGCTTCGGATACCGGACTGCGTCGTGCTCATACACACCCATACATACTGAGAATACAAAAGCCTTTGTCTATGTTCAGTAGTAATTATAGGGTGGTCGAACGGCGTTTTCATTGATTTCACCGATAACACTCTTGACGCTGGGAAGCGTACCGGCGAGCATGTCCATCGACCGGGAAACGTTCGACGCAGCGAGCGAGGGCGAACTCGCCGACCTGTCGACGCCGGAGCGCGTCCTCGGGTTCCTCGCCGCGCACGCCGACCGGGCGTTCGAGGCGACCGAAATCGCGTCCCGCACGTCCCTCGACTCCGGCGCGGTGAGCACCGCGCTCTCCCGACTGAAAGAGCGCGGCCTGGTCGAACACAAGGCGACCTACTGGGCGGTGACCGACGACACCGACCGACTCGACTCGTACAGCGGCTACGAACGCGCCACCGCGCTGTTCGACGACCGACTCGGCGAGGAAGACGCGGACGCGTGGCGCGAGCACGCGCCCGACCAGCCCCACCCGAGCGAGGACGCGTGACCGCCGACGACACCGACCGAATCTACGCGCGCGGCGACGTCGTCTACGGAACCGACCCGTTCAAGCGGCGGGCGGCCGGACGGCCGTGGCTCGTTCTCTCAAACCACAGCGGGCGTCCGTTCCACGGCGACCAGTACATCGCGGTCACGCTGACCACGCGCTCGTGGCTCGACGGACTGCTCGACATCCCGGCGTCGAGTTGGGTTCGCGGCGGCACTCCCGAACCCAGTCGTGTCGTCCCGTGGGGCGTGCAATCGCTCGCCGCGGACGACATCGCGCGATGGCAGGGACGACTCTCCGAAGACGTGGTCGAGAAGACGGTGACGGCTCTCGTCGAAGAACTAGACGGGTAGCCTACCAGGTGCCGTGGAAGGTGTCGAACTCCAGTTCGTCGAGCGGCTTGTTCCCGACCGCAATCTCGTACTCGCCGGGCGTGAGCATCGGCTTGTGGAAGCGCGGCCCGTCGTCGGTCGTGATGCGCGGACAGCCCGTGTTCACGAACGCGTCCATGTCGAAGTTCATCAGCCTATCCGGCGTGACCTCGTCCATCGTGATGAGGTAAGCGTTGTCGTTTTCCTCCACGATCTGGTTCGCCTGGTCCCAGCGCCCCTGTCCGATTTTCGTGCAGAAGATGACGCCCCACTTCTCGGCGTCCATCGCCTTGTGCACGCTCGCGTACCGCTGCTTCATGAACTGCTCCTGGTCCGCGATGGAGACGGAGTTGTTCACGGGGTCGGCGATGACGACGTTCTTCTCGGGGTGCTCCATCGCGAGCCCGAGCGGGTGGAACTTCCCGCCGCCGACGTACAGCACCTGGTCGGCGTCGATGTCCGCGGAGGCGTAGTTACAGCCGAGGACCTGCCCCTCGTTCGTGAGGCGGTCGTCGCCGCGGCGGGTGTGGACGGTGAAATCGCGCTCCTCGAGCCACGTCCGCATCTCCTCGAACTTGTTCATGTGCTGGGCGGTCGTGACGAGGCCCACGTCGTCCCCGTCGAGTTCGTCGAGGGCTTCCTGCATGATGGGCGTCACGTCCACGTTCGAGAAGAGCGGGACGTAGATGATGTTCTCGGACTCCTTCATCGGGCTGTGACCGAAGTGAACGAACACGTCAGTCCGCCGCATCAGGTACGTGTCGAGGTCGCACGCGCCGTAGCACGGCTTCCCGGACATCATCACGCGAACGTCGTCGGGCAGCGCCTCCCGAAGGTCGTCGGTGACGGCGGGGCCGCGGCGCTTCAGTCCCTCCGGGAACTGGAGGCCGACCTTCTCAGCGCCGCGCTCCTCGACGGCGTCGACGATTCGGTCGAGTTCGTAGTCCCACGTCCGGTCGTGCTTCAGGGAGAGTCCGGTGTTCCGGAGGTCGCCCTCGGTCCGCTCCTGCTGGCTCATTACAGACGGCTATTGGTCCACGCCGTTTAACCCCGACGCTTACGGCGGCGAACCGCAATCAACGAACTCCGCGAAATCCTTGGTGTTGCGTCCCATACCGAGTTCCGAAGCCACCACCCTTTTCCGTGACCCGGCGTTTGTGGCCGGGTATGTCTGGCAATAGCCAGGACGAGCGAGAAGCGATGCCTCGAGACACCAATCACAGCTCTGCGAGCCGCCGGGCGTTCCTCGGCGCGGCCGGCGCGGCCGCGACGACCGGCCTCGCTGGCTGCACTGGGATGCTCGGTGGTGGCGGCGACAGTACAACGACGCTCCGCGTGACCGCGTGGAGCGGGAACTACGGCGAACGCTTCCGTCAGGCCATCAAGCCCATCTTCGAGTCGCGGTTCGACGCGGAACTCGAAGTGAACACGGGCTGGAACAGCCTGCTCGCGAAGATTCAGTCCGCGCCCGCGGACGACCCGCCGTTCGACGTGACGGTCACCTGCGAACCCATCTATTACAACGGCCGGAACGCCGGCCTGTTCGAGGAACTCCGCTACGAGGAGAACATCCCGAACATCGACAACGTCATGCAGCACTACAAGGACATCCGTCCCATCTCGCACGGCGCCCCCGCGGACGGCGCGCCGCTCACCATCCTCTACAACAACAGTCTCGACCAGCCGGTGGAGACGTGGAGCGACTTCACGAGCGAGACCGTGAAGAACTCCGCCGGCGTCGGCGTCGACGGCGGGTTCTGGATTTATCCCCTGCTCGGCGCGGGCGTCGGGACGGACGCCGCGCCGAGCGCGAACGAACTCTACCAGGAGCAGTACCACGAGAACCTCATTAACACCCTCGAAGAGTGGCCCATCACGGGCTGGGCGAACTCCGGGACCGACATCTGGCGGCAGTTCCAGGGCGGCACCATCGACGCCGCGCAGTGGTACTTCGGCCAGGTCTACTACGACATGGAGAGCCACCCGGACGTGTCGTTCTCGATGCCGGACGCGAACGCCGGCTACATGGACAACTGGGCGGTCGTGCGCGGCACGGACAAGCGCACGCTCGGCGAGGAGTTCATCAACATGCTCCTCGACCCCGAAGTCCAGAGCAAGTGGTCCGAGAACCACCCGCTGTTCTTCACGACCGAGGACATGTCGTACGCGGGCGACCTCGGCGAGTACCTCCCGAGCACCGCGGAGGAAGCGCAGAACATGGCGCTTCCGCGCTGGGGAGAACTCGCCGACTACTCGGATAAGTTCTCGACCAAAGTCAAAGAGATGAAGACGAACTAAATGGCGTCCGTCACACTCTCCGACCTCCGCAAGGAGTACGGCGACCTCACGGCCGTGGACGGCCTCACCCTCGACGTGGACGACGGCGAGCTCCTCTGCCTGCTCGGCCCGTCGGGCTGCGGGAAGTCCACAACCCTCCGGATGCTCGGCGGCCTCGAAACGCCGACGGACGGCGACGTGCACATCGGCGGCGAGCCGGTGACCGACCAGCCGCCCTACGAGCGGAACACGTCGATGGTGTTCCAGTCGTGGGCGCTCTTCCCGCACAAGGACGTGCTGGAGAACGTCGCGTTCGGCCTGAAAATGGACGGCGTGAGTAGCGACGAGCGCGAGGAGCGCGCCCGCGAGATTCTGGAGGTCGTGGAGATGAGCGACTTCGCGGACCACGACCCGACCGACCTCTCCGGCGGGCAGAAACAGCGCGTCGCGCTCGCTCGCTCGCTCGCCATCGAACCCGACGTACTCCTGCTCGACGAACCGCTCTCGAACCTCGATAAGCGGCTGCGCGAGCAGATGCAGCTCGAGCTCCGGAACATCCACGACGAGGTCGAGACGACGTTCGTTCACGTCACGCACGACCAGAACGAGGCGTTCACGCTCGCCGACAGCATCGCCATCATGAACAACGGCCAGATCGAGCAGGTCGGCGCGCCCCGCGAGGTGTACGACGACCCCGTGAGCCTGTTCATCGAGGAGTTCCTCGGGGACACGAACCTCGTGGACGCCACCGTCGAATCCGTCACCGCGGACGGCGTCGTCGCGGACACCGCGTTCGACGCCGATATCGAGGTGCCGACGGGCGACGCCGCGGTCTCGGAGGGCGACGCGCTCACGCTCTCCTTCCGGCCGGAAGAACTGGACGTGACGCCCGCGACCGCCGCGGACGGCGGCAGCACGGTTTCAGCGAACTCGACGACCGCGCTGTCGGGCGACATCACTGACGTGCTCTACCGGGGGTCCTCGGTCCGGTTCTACGTCGACATCGCGGGCGAGAGCTTGTTCTTCGAGCAGAGCGTCGGCTCGGACACCGCGTTCGAGGTCGGGGACACCGTCGACGTGTCCTGGGACTCGAGCGACCTCCTCGCGTTCGCGGGCGACGGCGAGCGCGTGGGCCGAGGTGGTGAGTAGTGTCGGAGTCCGAGTCCATGTTCGCGTGGCTCGGTCGCCGCATCAAGAGCCGGGACACCGAGAGCGTCCTGCTCGTCGCGCCGCTCGCCGCGTTCGAGCTCGTGTTCTTCGTCGTTCCCTTCCTCATCCTCGTTCGGATGAGCCTGAACGAGAGCGCGCAGGCCGGACCCTACCAGTCGGGATTCACGCTCGACGCCTACCGGTCCGTCCTGGATTCCGGACTCTACCACGACCTCGTGTTCTTCTCGTTCAAACTCGGCGTCATCGCCACCACGGTCGCCGTCCTGCTCGCGCTGTTCTACGCGTACGCCGCCTACCGCGCGACGGGGTTCCGGAAGTCGCTCCTGCTGTTCTCCATCATCCTCCCGCTCCTCACAACGCTCGTCGTGAAGACGTACGCGTGGCGGCCGCTCCTCGCGCCGAACGGCGTCCTGAACAACGTGCTGATGAGTATCGGACTCATCGGGTCGCCGATTCAGTTCGCGCCCGGAATGTTCGGAACCGTCGTCGGCCAGGTCTACATCGTCTTCCCGTACGCGGTGCTCGCCATCTACAGCGTGCTGTCGACGATGGACTGGGACACCGTCGAGGCGGCGCGCGACCTCGGCGCGTCGCGTCCGCGGTCGTTCCTCGAGGTCGTCGTCCCCGAGGCGCTCCCCGGTATCGCGGTCGCGACAGTCGTGTCGTTCGCGTGGAGCGTCGGCGCGTACGCCGCCCCGAGCCAGCTCGGGTCCGGCCAACAGACGACGTTCGCGATGGAGATTGAGAGCCTGATGCTCACGGCGTTCGACTGGCCGACCGGCGCGGCGTTCAGCCTCCTGATGCTCGGCGGAATGCTCGTCGTGTCGCTCGCCGTGATGCGTCTGTTCACCGGCTCTATCGGGGGTGTGCAGGATGTCTAGGGTGTCCCGCGAGCGCGTGGAAGACGTGCTCTTCCGCGCGGGCTACTGGCTGCTGTTCGCGGTCATCATGCTCCCCATCCTGGTCGTGTTCGTCACGTCCTTCCAGCAGGGCGAGTACCTCACGTTCCCGCCGAGCGAGTACAGCCTGCGCTGGTACGGGGAGTTCTTCGCGAGCGAGGAGTGGCTGAGCGCGGTCGTGGACAGCGCCGTCATCGGCATCGGAGCGTCCGTGCTCGCGACCGTGCTCGGCGTCACGGGGTCGCTCGCCGTGCAGCGCTCCGACTCCGTGCTCACTCGCGTGCTCCCGCCGATAATCCTCCTGCCGCTCCTGCTGCCGCCGGTGGTTATCGGGCTGACGCTCCTCATCTACGTCAACCGCATCGGGTTCACGAGCGCGTACCTCAACATCGTCGTCGCGCACACCCTGTGGGCGACGCCGCTCGTGTTCTTCGTGATGCAGTCCGTGTTCGCGCGCTTCGACTGGGACCTCCGCGACGCCGGCATGGACCTGGGCGCGCGCCCCTCCCGGGTGTTCTATCACGTCGTGCTGCCGAACGTCCGGAGCGGCGTCATCATCTCCGCCGTCATCGCGTTCATCGTCAGCCTTCAGGAGTTCATCATGGCGCTCTTCCTGAAGAGCTACTACGTGAAGACGGTGCCCGTGCTCGCGTGGACGTCGCTCGAATCCTCGCTCACGCCGATGGTGAGCGTCGTCTCCGCGTTCCTCGTTCTCGCCTCTATCGCCGGCGTGCTCATCGCTGCGGCGGTGATGAACATGGACTGGCTCGCGAAACAGCTCTAGACGGCGTTCTCCGCGAGCGCCTCCACGGCGCGCCGCACTCGTTCTGACGCCGCTTGCGTCGACACGCCGAGCTCGGACGCGATGTCGGACAGCGTCGCCTCCCGTGGCACGCCGAAGTAGCCGCAGTCGAGCGCGACCCGCAGCGCCTCGCGCTGAGCGTCCGTGAGGGCGTCCGGGGCGTCGGTGTCGATACCTTCGTAGAGCCGCCGCAGGGAGAACGCGATGTCGTTGCTCGCGCACTGTTCCCGGAAGTCGGCGAGCGTGTCCCGGTCGGGAAACCGCATCTCCACGCGCCAGCCGGACGGCGCGCCGTAGAGACCGACGAGTGCCGCGCCCAAATCGACGTACGACGGGTAGAGCACGGTGTCGTGGTGTTCACTGATCTGGACGCGGTAGAGCCGGCGGTCGTCGAGGTCGTCGAGGAGGACGGCGTTCGAGACGGATTGGTCGGCGTGCAGTGCGTCGTCGAACTCGTTGAGCGCGCCGTCGTCGGCGTCGTTGGTCGGGGTCGCCCAGAAGAAGATGAGTGGGCGTTCGGGGTCGGTTCCGACTTCGTGCTGGACGTTCACGTCGATATCGGGGACGGCGCTGCGGGCGTGATAGAGGACGAGGTCCGGGCCGGTCAGCCGGAACTCGGCGATGAGGCTCATCGTCCCCTCAACGGTCGGACGGGTGATAGTTCCTCCGAGTTTCCCGAACGCTTAGGGCGGTTCCGAGACACCCACGCGGTATGGAGAGCGACTGGGGCGACTGGCTGCCGACGGCGGTCGCGGCCGCCGACCCGGACACCGTCGCCGTCTGGTATCTCGGCTGTAACGGCTTCGTGCTCAAGGGACGCGAGGGAACCACGGTCTACGTGGACCCCTACGTGGGGACGGGTGACCCGCCGCGGACGGTGCGGATGATTCCCGTTCCGTTCGACCCCGCGGACGTGGCGGACGCGGACGCGGTGCTGGCGACCCACGAGCACACCGACCACGTGCACGGGGAGACGCAGGGACCGATTCTCGCGAACGCCGAAGCGACGTTCTACGGCCCGGGCGCGAGCGTCGCCGTGACACAGGAGGAGAACTGGCAGGCCGCCTACGACCTCGGCACCGACCAGTTCCAGACCGTCTCCGAGGGCGAGTCGTTCGAACTCGGCGAGTTCACGGTGCACGTCGAGTACGCGCACGACCCGGACGCAACCGACCCCGTCTCGTACGTGTTCGAGCACGAGTCTGGTATCTTCTTCCACGGCGGCGACACCAAGCCCGACGAGGGCCTGGAGCGCGTCGGCCGCGAGTACGACATCGACCTGGGCGCGCTCGCGTTCGGGTCGCCCGGCACGATTCCGGACAAGGAGACCCGCGAACCCAAATACACGAAGTGGTACAGCGACGAGGCCGAGGTCGCGGAGGCCGCGCGCCAGCTCGACCTCGACCGCTTGCTGCCGACGCACTGGGACATGTGGAAGGGCCTCACCGCGAACCCCGAGGCGTTGCGGCCGCACGTCCGGAGTTTCGACGCGCCGAACCGCCTCGAACTCGTGGAAATCGGGGACCGGGTGGACCTGTGAGGGTCGTCGAAGCCACCTCGGAGGCGGCGCGAGCGGACGCGTTCAGCGTGCGCCGCGAGGTGTTCGTTGAGGAGCAGGGCGTCCCCGAGGACTTGGAGTGGGACGAGCACGACGAGGCCGAGAAGACTCGACACTTCGTCGCGTACGACGACACCGAGACGCCCGTGGGGGCCGCGCGGCTCCGCCCGAAGGACGCGGACGCGGAGACGGGGAAGGTGGAGCGCGTCGCGACGCTGAAGGAACGCCGCGAGGAAGGCATCGGGCGGGCGCTCATGGACGAACTGGAGGACGCGGCGCGCGGGGAGTACGACCGCCTCGTTCTGCACGCGCAGACGCACGCGGAGTCGTTCTACCTCCACCTCGGGTACGAGACGACGAGCGACGTGTTCGACGAGGCGGGTATCCCGCACGTGGAGATGGAGAAGCGTCTGAACCGCAATCAGTAAACCGACGCGACCGCTTCCTTCTGGTGATGAGTGAGACCGTCCACGTTGCCGTGCCGCGGAAGGGCCGCCCGCTGGAAGCCGTTCTCGACCGGCTGGCGGGCCATCCCGACGCGACCGGTGACGCCGCGGCGGTCGCGGACGACGTGTCGAACGTCCTCCGGTACGAGAAGGCGGTGACGAAAGACAAGCAGGACGCGGCGGCGGGCGTGTACGACCGGCTCGCGGAATATTCGACGCCCGGTGACGCCCGCGCTCCCGACTTCACTCTGCTGCGGGACGACCGCGCGGGCTTCCCGCGCCGGGTCGTCTTCGACAGCGTCACCATCGACCTCGGGGACGTGGACGTGCACCTCGTCGGCCGCGAGGAGCCGTTCCGCGCGCTCCGCACGCACGAGTTCGCGCTCGGGTTCGACAGCGCCGACCTCGTCCTCGAAGAGGTAGTCGGGCTCGAACCCGACCCCCTCACGTCGCTCGCGGACGTGAACGACCGCATCGACCCGCACGACACGGACGTGCGTGTCGTCACCGGCCTCGGGGACACGGTCTACCACACGCTGCTCGCGACCCACGAGGCCGTGGCGTCGGGGCCGACGGACGCGCTCGACCGCGAGTTCGTCGCGAACTACGAGGGGCCGTTCTGTATCAGTCCGCGCTACGAGCGTCTCGTCGAGGCCGTGCTCGGCACGCGCGCCGCGGAGGGCCTGGACTTCGTGTACCCCGAGCCCGGTGTCGAGGAGGAGGCCGCCATCGCGGACGCCGGTATCGGCGCGTACCTCACGGTCACGGGGTCGACGGCGCGCGAACACGGCCTCGAACTCGGTGAACGCCTGTTCCCGAGCGAGACCGTGCTCATGGAGAACGCGTGCGAGGCGGACAGCGCGGCCATCGAACGCGTGCGGGACGCACTCGGGCGCGCCGTCGAGGAGACGGCGCTCGCGATGAACTAGCTTTTCCCCCTCGCCGCCCGAGACCGCGTATGTTCGAGTACACGCGCACGGTGGACGTGCGCTATCAGGACTTCGACACGGTCGGCGTCGCGAACAACGCGACGTTCGCCACGCTCGTCGAGGAGGGACGACGCTACTATCTCGAAGCGTATCTGGGCATCAGTCTGGACGACTCCCGTGTCGTGCTCGCGCATCTGGAGTTCGACTTCGAGCGGCCAGTGACGGAGCCGACGAGCGTGGACGTGTCCGTCCGCACGGAGGACGTGGGCACGTCGAGTTTCACGCTCGCGTACGAGGTGACGCAGAACGAGGAGCGAATCGCGACCGCTGAGTCGACGCAGGTGACGATAGACGACGCGGGGCGGCCGCGCGACCTCCCCGATGCGTGGCGGGCCGCGCTCGAATAGGCTACTGGACGGCGAGTTCGTCGGCGCGTTCGGCGGCGAGGTTCGCGAGTTCCTCGGGGGTGAGGTCGGAGCGGTCGGCGAGCACGCGCGTCAACATCCCGAGTTGGTCGACGGCGGCGTGGTGGAGGTCGCGGCCCTCCACGGTGCTTCCGAAGTAGAACTCGGGCGCGCCGTCCTCGTGGAGCAGTCCGAGGTAGATGGAGTCGAGATTCTCGGCGTCCAGCGCCGACTTCGCTTGCGCGCGCACGTCCTCGAACTCTGTGTCGTCGCTCATGGCGTCGTCTCGGGGTTCCGCGGTGAAAAACCCCGCCGTCCCGGCGAGCGACAGGTCGCGTCTGCAGGACCGACACGGGGAGGGATACGGGGAGTGTCGATGCGTGTATGACGACACTTCGGTACGCCTCGCCGGCCGACGCGTCCGCGGTCGCCGCCGTGCAGACCGCGTCCGCGCGGGCGTTCGGCCCCGGGCACTACACGGACGACGAGCTGGACCGGTGGGCGCGCGAACGCGACCCCGACGCGTACGACTTCGACGACGGCGTGCACGTCGTCGCGGAGCGCGACGGCGCCGTCGTGGGCTGGGGCTGGGTGCGGCCCGAGCGCTGCGAGGTGAGCGCCGTCTGCGTCCATCCCGACCACGCGCGCGACGAACTCGGGACGCGCCTGCTGGAACGACTGGAATCCGAGGCGGCGGACGCGGGCTGTGCGGCGCTCTCGCTGTGGGCGTCCCTCCCCAGCGTGGGGTTCTACGACGCGAACGGCTACGAGCGCGTGCGTCGCGTCACCCTCGAGTCGGGGTCGGTGTCGCTTCCGCACGTGGTGATGCGGAAGCACGGCGTCCCGCTCGAGAGCGTGGACGCGGGCGCGGAGAGCGCGGCGCGCACGGAGTGCGTCGAGGAGTAGGTTACCGAAGCCGTCACCTACTTCCCGCGGACTGAACAAGCGGTCAGTATGCCAGTCTCGCCTGCTGAGTCTTTACTGTGGCACGTCGACGGAGGGGTCGCCTGATGGGCGTCTTCGACACCGACCGCCGCATCATCGTCCTCGCGCTCGCGCGGATGGCCGACTCCATCGGGAACTCCTTCCTCATCGTCGTCCTCCCGCTCTACATCGAACACCTCGTCGGGGGCGGCGAGTCGGGAGTGTTCGTCGAACTGTTCGGCCTCTCGACCACGCTCTCGCTCGGCCTCGCGACCGGTATCGTGCTCTCCCTGTTCGGTTTCCTCAACAGCTTCGCACAGCCCTTTACGGGCCGGTGGAGCGACCGACTCGGGAAGCGTAAGATATTCATCATCGCCGGGCTCGCCATTCTCACCGTAACGAACCTCTCGTACGTCCTCGCGGGCAGCTACTTCAGCCTGTTCGGCATTCGCGCGCTCCAGGGTATCGGCGTCGCGTTCACCGTGCCGGCGACCATCGCACTCGTGAACGAACTCTCCTCCGCACAGAGCCGCGGGGAGAGCATGGGCGTGTTCAACACGTTCCGCCTGCTCGGGTTCGGCCTGGGCCCCATCGCGGCCGGGACGTTCGTCCACCTCTACGGGTACAACGCCGCGTTCGCGTTCGCGGCCGGCGCGGCGCTGGTCGCGACGGTTCTCGTGTACACGCTCGTCGAGGACTCGGAGGACACGGAGGCGAGCGCGGGCGAAGACCTCTCCATCGAGGTCTTGAACTCCGGGAACCGCGGCGTGCTCGACCCCGTGTTCACGCTCGGCCTCGCGTCGCTCTTCATGGCCATCGGCATCGCCCTCCTGGCGGCCATCGAGACGCACGTGAACGCCCGCCTCGATCAGGGGAGTTTCCTGTTCGGCGTTGAGTTCGCGGCGTTCGTCCTCGCGCAAGTCCTCGTGCAGGTACCTGTCGGGCGGCTGAGCGACAGGTACGGCCGCCGGCCGTTCATCCTGCTCGGCCTCGTCATCCTCGCGCCCGCGACGCTGGCCCAGGGGTTCGTCACGACGCCCGCGCAAATGATAACCGCGCGGTTCGTGCAGGGCGTCGCCGGTGCGATGGTGTTCGCGCCAGGGTTCGCGCTCGCGGGCGACCTCGCGCGCCACGGTGACTCCGGAACGAAGCTCAGCGTCCTCACGATGAGTTTCGGTCTCGGAACGGCTATCGGCCCGCTCGCGGCGGGCGCGCTCTACACTATCGATTACGCGGCGCCGTTCGTGTTCGGCGGCGTGCTCGCGTTGGTCGGGTTGGTGCTCGTGTACACGCAGGTCGCGGAGACCGTCGACCCCGACGCGGGACGCGTTGAAGGTGCTTCGCCGCAGGACTAGAGGGTGTACTCGTCTATTTTGGAGCCGGCGACGCGATAGCTGACGTACCCGCAGATGCCGACGAGTACGGCGGTGAGGAGCGTTCCGAGCGCTTGCACGAGGCTGGCGGCGAGGCCGAGTCGGTCGGCGAGCGTGTCCGCGACCGCGGGCACCTGCGTGGCGAGGCCGGGTGCGGCGACGACGAGCAGGACGAGCGAGTAGATTCCGAACGCGATGAGGCTCGGCGCGACGACGCGACGGCTCCGGGAGATGCGGACGCCCTCGAAGCGCGGGAACAGCGCGCCGACGCCGGTCGCGAGCATACACGCACCGACGAGCAGGGCGGCGGTGGAGACGACGAGCAGGCCGACCTGAACGGGGTCGAAGGGGACGAGGACGGCTGCGGCGACGGCGATCGGGAGGACGACGGACGCGCCGGCGAGCGCACCCGCGGCGACGAGACCGCGCGCGAGCGACCGGCCTGGCACGCCGCTCGTCAGGGTGACGGGGAGCATCGCGCCCTCGTCGCCGAGCGGGTTGAGCGCGAATCCCGCGCCGGCCGCCCACGCGCCGTAGACGGCGAAGATGGCGGGGAGCGTCGCGGGCACCTCTCCGGTCTGGACGGCCTGCGTGACGGGCGTGAGCAGGACGAACGCGGGGTAGATGACGAACACGAGTTTGATGGGGGCGCGGCGGGCGCGCGTCCAGGCGGTGCGCGCCACCCACGCGGCGGGTCGTCCGACGACGCGCTCCAGGGGGCCGGCGGAGACGGAGGTTTCCTCGCGTTCGACGCGTGACTCGGTGTGGGCCTCGTCGACGTACCAGGCGGCGCCCGCGCCGCGGACGGCGGCCGCGAGTAGGACGGGAATCGCGACGACGGCGACCGCGAGGCCGACGGTAGCGTCCGTCAGGGAGGCGGAGTCGATGACGGCGAACGGGAGCAGGCCGACCCAGCCGAGCGGGGTCGCGCCGACCGCGTCGAGGAGGGGCATGAAGAACGAGGCGTCCTGTGAGACGCCGACGACGTAGATGTATGCGAGGAAGACGGCGACGCCGAGCGGCGTCTTGTACTTTGAGAGTCGCTCGCTCGCGGTGAACGCGTAGCGGAGCGCGTAGCCGAGCGCGTGCCCGGTGACCGTGCCGAGCAGGCCGAGCGCCGTCGCGACGACCAGGATGGACGCGCCAAGGGCGGGCGAGTTGGCGCCGATGGCGAGTGCGACGGATACGCAGAGCGTGGGGAGCGCGGCGTACGCGGCGACGCCGACGAGTTCGGCGAACAGGAGGCCGAGGACGGCGTCCCTGTAGGGGATGGTGGTGAGCATTCCGGCTTCGTGGTCGAGTTCGCCCTGTTCGCCGACGATGCGGATTCCGGTCAGGCCGGTGGACGCGAGGAAGAGTGCGGCGGCGGCGAGCGGGCCGTACTGGACGACGTCGGCGTCGACGGTCCCCGAGAGGGATTCACCGATGTTGAACGCGCCGACGGCGGCCGCGATGCTGAACACGACGAGGAAGAGGCCCGCAACGGCGAGCGCGCCGCCCTGGAGGCGGCTTCGGAAGAGCACGCGGATGCGGCGCTTCGTTTCGACGCGCGCGAACAGGAGGGCGTGACCGACGTTCGGGGTTTTCACGTGCCGTCTACCTCCGTGGTGACTTCGAGGAAGACGTCTTCGAGGCTCTGCTGTTCGCCGGTCTCTGCGCGTTTCTTGAGGGCTTCGGGGCCGCCTTCGGCGACGAGGTCGCCCTTGAACAGGACGCCGACAGTGTCCGCGAGTTCGTCGACGACGGAGAGGATGTGACTGGAGAGGAACACCGTGGTTTCGTCCTCGGCGAGGTCGGCGATGGTGTCGCGGACGGTGCGGGCGGCGCGCGGGTCGAGGCCCGATGTGGGTTCGTCGAGGAACACGACTTCCGGGTCGTGGAGGAGCGCCTGCACGATGCCGGCTTTCTGCTTCATTCCCTTCGAGTACGCGCTGATGCGTTTGTCCGCGTCGTCAGCCAATCCGAATCGTTCGAGGAGGGAGTCGATGCGCTCGGTGGCGTCCGCGGGCGGGAGGTCGCGGAGGCCGGCGATGTACTCTAGTTGTTCGCGGCCGGTGAGTTCGTCGAACAGTGGCGGTTCCTCCGGGAGGTAGCCGATTCGTTTCACGAGCGCGTCCCGGTCTTCGATGGACGCGCCGGCGACGGAGGCGGTGCCGTGCGTCGGTTTCGTGAGCGTCGTCAGCATCCGCATCGTCGTGGTCTTCCCGGCGCCGTTCGGTCCGAGGAACCCGTAGACGGTGCCCTGCGGGATGGAGAGGTCGAGTCCGTCGACGGCGGTCTCGTCGCCGTAGCGCTTGGTGAGGCCGGCTGCCTCGATAGCGGGGGTAGGCATACCCGGGTGTCGTTGGCCCGGTGAGGAATAAGTTCCGGGAGCTACACGTCGAGTTCGTTCGCGAACCAGGACTCCAGGGACTCCGTGAGCACGGACGCGAACCGCGAGTTCGCGCTCCACATCGCGGTCTCGGTCGCGCCGTCGTGCACGCCGAGCACGATGGTGTCGCCGTCGACGAGCGTGACGCGACTCGACGGCGGCGCTGGCTCCATCGGGGTGGCGAGGCCGCTGGTTTCGAGACCAACGTCGGACGCGGCGGCGATGACGTCGGCGTCCTCGCTCACGACCTGCACGGCGACGCCGCGGTCGTCGGCCTCGACGAGCGCGTTCCGGACGGAATCCGGGAAGAACGCCGTGAGTCCGGTGCCGAACAGTACGCGGTCGTCGGCGTCCTCGATGATTTCGACGATGCGGTCGGTGACGGCGTCCGTGCCGGTGACGGTCCAGATGGCCTCGTGGCCGTCCTCGCTGTCCGCGAGGTCGCCCTGTACGGACTCGATGTAGTCGAACGCGCGGTCGCGGTCGGTCTCGAAGCGCTCCCGGAGGTGGTCGCGCGCCGCATCGAGCGACACCGGCCGGTAGCGCCGCGGCGTCGTCTGCTGGACTTCGAGGAGTCCGGCGTGTTCGAGGTCCTCGGCGGCGCCGTACACTTGCGACCGCGGGACGTCCGCGACCTCGGCGACATCGCTCGCCGTACCCGTGCCGAGGCGTTGGAGCGCCACGAACACGCGGGCTTCGTACGTCGAAAGCCCCAATCGGGCGAGGGCGTCGACCGCGTCCGACTTGTTCATTCTTCCTGGGTCAGCCACTGTTCGTGGATGCGTTCGTACTGCTCGGGCGACAGCGCACCTGCCTCCAGTTGCTGGGCGGCGAGCGCGAGGTCCTGCTGGCTGACTTCGCCCTCGCTGACGATGCGTTCGAACACGTCGCTGACGACGGTGACGAACCCGTCGCCCTCGATGCTCGCCGCGCCGCTGGGGGTGCGGAGTTCGCCGTCGAAGCAAACGGTCTCGTTGTCGTGTGCGTCGTCGGGAACCGTGACGGTGTACTCGACGCGTGCGGGCGTCGGGTTGTCCGTCTCCCAGACGGCGTAGAGCGTGCCGTCGTGGACCGTGGCGCTGAGCGGTTCGGGGTCCACGTGGTCGAGGGAGGCGACGGGTGCGTCCTCGCGGAGGAGGGCACGCCCGGACAGCTCGGGGATGTGGAGGACGACGGTGGCGTCGCCGCCGGGCTGGACGAACCGGGGTGAGGCCTCGCGGGTCGGCGCGTCGACCGCGCCCTCACCGACATCAGCTACGGAGTCGGAACCGGCGCCGCCGTTGCCGTCGTCGTCCTCGAACTCGTCGCCGCCGAGCGGGTTCGTGTACCGCGTCCAGACGACGAGGAGGCTCGGGAGCACGAGCACGGCCGCGAGGAACGCGTAGATGATGGTCATGCCCGTGATGATGCCGAACTGCTGGAGCGGCGGGAGCACGGCGAAGACGAGCACGCCGAACCCGCCGACGGTGGTCGCGGCGCTCCCGAGGAGCGCGCCGCCGGTGCCCTTGAGCGCGACGGTGAGCGCGTCGAACGCGTTCTCGCGGCGTTCGAGCTCCTGGTTGTACCGTTCGCTCAAGTGGATGCTGTACGCGACCCCCAGTCCGACCGTGAGGCTCGTGATCATCCCCGTGAGGACGTTGAACGGGATGCCCGCGAGGTACATCGTCCCGAGAATCCACGCGACGCTGAAGACCACGGGGAGGAGCGTCACGAGGCCGAGCGTGGCGCTGCCCTCGGTGAGCCGGTAGGCCGCCATCAGGAAGACGACGATAGCGACGAGCGTCACGATGAGGCTCTCGATGACGGTTTGGAGGAGCTGGTCCTGCACGATTTTGAACAGGATGCTCTGGCCTGTCGCGGTGGCGGTGAGGCCGCCGCCGTCGACGACTGCCGCGACGGCGCGCATCTGTTCGGTGACCTCGCCGCCGGACGCGCCGCCCTGAATGGAGACGACCATCCGGAGCGCCTCGTACTCGCCATCGGACTGTGCGATGACGCCGCCGGCCTGGTCGGGCGCGACGGCGAACAGCGTGTCGTAGACGCCCGCGATGTTCCGGTCGGGGACGCCGTTCCCGTCAGTGTCGGCGGCGGTGTACGTCTCGTCGAACGTCTCGTTCTGCGCCGCGACCTGCTCCATCACCGTGAGCGGGCTGGTGATAGCGGCTTCGTCGCCTGAGAGCGTGACGGTCACGTTCTTCTCACCGGCGGCCTGCTGGGCGTCGTAGAGGCGTTCGAGCGTATTATCGCTCGCTACGCCATCCTCTATCAGTATTTGTGCTTGCGAGTCCTGGCGGAGGAAGTTGTCGTTGACGTACTGGAGGTTCTTCTTCGCCGTGTAGTCGTGGGGTGCGAACGGCTCCGGGAGGTCCTCCATCCACGCCGGCGGGTCCTCCGCGATGAAGTCGGTCTGACTGAACGAGGTGTCGACCTGCGTCGCGCCGTACGCGCCGCCCGCGCTGAGGAGGACGGCGAGCAGGATGACGAGCCACGGCGACTTCTTCGCCGCGGTGCTGCCGACGGTGAGCGCCTTTCCGAGGCGGCCGCCGCCCGTCCCGAACGCGCGCTTCTTCCGGTCGAATCCTTTGGATTCGAGGAACTCGTCGAGTTCGACCTTCAGCGCGGGAATCAGCACGCCGAACACGAGGAGCGCGGCGGTGATGCCCACGGAGCTGACGATACCGAAGTCCTGAATCGGCGGGAGGGGGCTGACGAGGTTCGAGAGGAACCCGATGACCGTCGTCGCAGTCACCCAGATGAGGGCGATGCCGACGCCGGCGAGCGCGACCCGCATCGACCCGCGCGGTCCTTCCTCGACGGCCTCGCGCTCCTCGCGGTGCCGCATGAAGATGTGTATCGCGTAGTCGATACTCAGTCCGATGAGCAGCACGGGCACCGCGATGAAGATCTGGTTGAAGTCGATGTTCGTCCAGCCCATGAAGCCGAACGTCCACACGAGTACCGCGACGATGCCGACGAGGCCGAGCGCGATGTCGAGGAGGTCGCGGTACGCGATGATGAGCGTGATGAGGACGAAGATGAGCGCGAGCGGTCCGACGATGAGCACGCTGTCCGTCATGGACTGCGTGATTTCGTCGGCGATGATACCGCCGCCGAACACCATGTACGTGTTCCCGTCACTCCGGGAGGTCGCGATGTCCTGCATCGCGGTCTGGGTGTCGACGAGCCGGTTGCTCGCGGACCCCATCTCGCTGTCGCTTTGTGCGGTCTGCGTGACGACGATCATCGTCGCGTCGGCGGACGCGCTCCCGGTCTCGTAGTCCGTCGGCATGAGCGCGAGTACGCCGCCACCGCTGCCGCCGTTCCCGTTCCCGAGGACGGTGGTGACGAGGGATTCGACCTCGCTCGCGTTCATCGACTCCAGCTGGGATTTCTGTTCGGCTAGCGTGGGGGAGTCGGCGTTCTGGAGGGCGTTCGCGCGTTCCTGGAGGTCGGCGTACTCGTTCGCGAGCACGCTCTGCGTACCGAGCGTGTACGCCTCCTGAGTCGCCTCCTCACTGGAGGCGTTCCGGAGCTGTTGGGCCGCGGTTTCGAACGTCGCGTAGTCCGTGTCGTTCAGGTCGACGGAGGTGCTCGCACGCACGTCAGAGAACGCGGCTTCGACGGACGCGTTCGGGTTCTGGCGGAGTTCCGTAAGCGCGCCGCGGAGCGTCGCCGCGGTCTCGTTCACGGTTTGGCGGCGCTGTTCGAGGTCGGCCGCTTCCTCCTGGCGGATGGCGGTCGTCGCGACGGCGTTCGCCACGCCCGTCGTCGGCGAGTCGTTCACCAGCGAGGGCGCGACGGTCTCGTTCTCCCTGAGGTCTTGTTGGAGGTCGAGGCCCGCGAGGAGTTGGTCTTTCGCGAGGACGTCGTCCCCGCGCATGATTATCTGGACTGTCGTCGTGTTCTGGTCGCCGGTCTGGAAGTTGTCCTGAATGTAGTCGAGTTTCTGGGACTCCGTCGTGTCGCTCTGGAACTGGCTGAGCGACGACGACTGCTCGACCATCGGCGCACCGGCGCCGACGACGACCGTCAACAGCACCATGATTGCTATCGCTGCCTTGCTGTGGTCGGTGACGGCGGTGACGAGGCGGTCGAACCGACTCACCCAACCACCACCGTTGTCAGTAGGAAGGTACTCACAGGTGTATCTCGTTCGTATCGAATGGCGTTCGGTACATAGCCTTTCTGGAACCGACACGTCCGCCCGCGGGGTGTGAACCTATCTGTCACGCGACCGAAGGACGAGCCATGAGCGAGTGGACGCCGTCTGAAATGGAGTCACAGGCCGGGACGACTGTCGTCGTCACCGGCGCGAACAGCGGCATCGGGTTCGAGGCAGCGAGCGCGTTCGCCGCCGCGGGCGCGCACGTCGTCATGGCCTGCCGGAGCACCGACCGCGGCCGGGACGCGAAACGCGAGATAGAATCCGAGTACCCGGGCGCGTCCCTCACCCTCCGCGAACTCGACCTCGCCGACCTCGACTCGGTTCGAGAGTTCGCGGACTGGTATCGTGCGGAGTACGACGCGCTGCACGTCCTCGCGAACAACGCGGGCGTGATGGCGATACCGCGCTCGGAGACCGCGGACGGCTTCGAGACCCAGTTCGGCGTGAACCACATCGGCCACTTCGCACTCACCGCCCGCCTCCTTCCCGTCCTCCGACAGACGAACGACGAATCGCGCGTCGTCACTCAGTCGAGCGGCGTGCACGAACGCGGCCGCATCGACTTCGACGACCTCCAGAGCGAGGACGAGTACGACAAGTGGGCCGCGTACGCGCAGTCGAAGCTCGCGAACGTCCTGTTCGCGTACGAACTCGACCGCCGCCTCCGCACGGCGGGCGCGAGCGTCACCAGTGTCGCCTGCCATCCAGGATACGCGGCGACCAACCTCCAGCTCCGCGGGCCCGAGGCCGAGGGGAGTCGTCTCCGCACGCTCGCGATGAAAGCCGCGAACGTAGTGGTCGCGCAGAGCGCCGAACGGGGCGCGTGGCCGCTCCTCTACGCCGCCACAAACCCGGATATCGACGGCGGCGAGTACATCGGTCCGACGGGACTGTTCAATATGCGCGGCCACCCCGGCCGACAGGAGTCGAGCGAACGCAGCCACGACGACGACACCGCACGCCGTCTCTGGGGGGTGTCCGAGGACCTCACCGGCGTCACGTTTGCCCTTCCCGAATCCGGCGTGAACGAAGACGCCAAGTAGCGGCAGTGGGGCGGTTCACTGGGTTTCGTCGGCGGATGGCGGGTCGTCGTCCAGGAACCCGCGGCAGGGGCAGACGTACTCGTCGCGAATCACCCACCCGGAAGTCGCGGATATCCGCTCCACCACCGCCTCGAACGACTCACGTTCTCGGTCGAGGCGTTCGGGCCGTTAGAATTGTTTCCGGTCGCCGCTGTCGTCGACGTCATTCTCTTCGACGAACCCCCCTGGTGGCGCCGAGATTTTATAGTATATCAGGCCAGTGGGACCGTATGGACGACGTCAAACTCGACGAACTCACCGCCTCGCTGACACCACGCGAGGAGAACCGAGCACTGAAAACCTACCAGAACACGGTCTCGGTCGCCTGCCCCGCCTGCGACGAACCGTTCGACGACCTCGTCGTCTGCAAAGAGAACCCCACGAGCCTCAACCTCTCCCAGCAGCTCGACTTCTGTGTCGGCGTCGAAGACGACCGCGCACTCATCTTCACACACAAACGCTAACCGAACCCGCGAACCGTCAACCGCTCGCAACCCCAGCTTGGAAGATGTGGCCCACTCCGCGAAAAACTGCGACCGAATGACGGAGACGAACTGGGCTCCGTCGTTACTTCAACCGCTCTAGCGTTCTGCTGTAACACGTTTGGCGAGACCGAGACGACGGACGACGACGGGCTTCAACCGCTCTAGCGTTCTGCTGTAACGACCGGCTGGTCCATGTCGGGGCCGAACTCCTCGCTTCAACCGCTCTAGCGTTCTGCTGTAACCCCATACGCGACTCCGCTATCCGCGGGATTCTCGATGCTTCAACCGCTCTAGCGTTCTGCTGTAACGGTCGCCGTCCTCACTGAGTGCTTGGACGCACTCCTCGGCTTCAACCGCTCTAGCGTTCTGCTGTAACGAGGCACACGACCTCGGCGCTCAGGACGTGGTCATGGCTTCAACCGCTCTAGCGTTCTGCTGTAACCGTGCCGCACTCACGGCGGTCTCTGCGGCAACAGTTGCTTCAACCGCTCTAGCGTTCTGCTGTAACTGGCAATCTGGACGTTTGAGGATATGCTTTCTCGTAGCTTCAACCGCTCTAGCGTTCTGCTGTAACCGGTTTGTTGTGCAATGTGGTGGTACGAGCGCGCAGCTTCAACCGCTCTAGCGTTCTGCTGTAACATGCGGCACCGAACGCACGGTCGACTACGACCGTTCGCTTCAACCGCTCTAGCGTTCTGCTGTAACCACCGACAAGGCGCACGTTAGCGCCGAATACGACGGCTTCAACCGCTCTAGCGTTCTGCTGTAACACGAGATGTGGCTCGCTCCCGTCACCCGCGAGAACCGCTTCAACCGCTCTAGCGTTCTGCTGTAACCCCGCGTTGGACTCATCGGCGACGAGGCGCTGGCGCTTCAACCGCTCTAGCGTTCTGCTGTAACTGTTCCGAGGCCGAGCTGCGAGCGCATCCAGTTTTGGCTTCAACCGCTCTAGCGTTCTGCTGTAACAACGATATAGATTCTATTCCGTTTCTCGCCGCTCGCTTCAACCGCTCTAGCGTTCTGCTGTAACAGAGAGGGACCGGCGACGGATGGATGCGATGGACGGGCTTCAACCGCTCTAGCGTTCTGCTGTAACCCGGCCGCCACGCCGGAACGACTGCACGGATTTCTGCTTCAACCGCTCTAGCGTTCTGCTGTAACCAACGACCTCGACCCCGCGCCGTGGAGTTGGAGCCGGCTTCAACCGCTCTAGCGTTCTGCTGTAACTCGCCGGGCCAACCATGTGCTACGACGGTACGCCGGCTTCAACCGCTCTAGCGTTCTGCTGTAACCCTCAGTCTCGTAGTCCAACACCGCGTCGTTGTAGGCTTCAACCGCTCTAGCGTTCTGCTGTAACCGTTTTACTCAGAGGAAGTCGGACACGAGTTCGGGGGCTTCAACCGCTCTAGCGTTCTGCTGTAACGACGGGTCTACGATGGACACGATGGTAGCGGTAGCGGCTTCAACCGCTCTAGCGTTCTGCTGTAACCATCAAACAGCGGCCGCTCGGGGAGGACGAGGATGCGGCTTCAACCGCTCTAGCGTTCTGCTGTAACGATTACTCAGACGATCTGCGAAAGTAGTTCAGACGGCTTCAACCGCTCTAGCGTTCTGCTGTAACCTGTCTTCGGACATGGTTACGGAATGTCGACGTCGTCGCTTCAACCGCTCTAGCGTTCTGCTGTAACCACTCTTACCCAACCCAAGCGCGCCGAGGCACAGGTGGCTTCAACCGCTCTAGCGTTCTGCTGTAACCGTCGATGGCCTCGCGGTCCTCCTCGTCAAGATAGTCCGCTTCAACCGCTCTAGCGTTCTGCTGTAACTCGAGCACCGTATCCGCCACCTCAGACGTAGCGGGCTTCAACCGCTCTAGCGTTCTGCTGTAACCCATTAGTCCATCTCCTCGTCTATCTTCTCCCGCAGGCTTCAACCGCTCTAGCGTTCTGCTGTAACTGCGAACTCGACGACGGGGGACGTGTTCCTGTACCACGCTTCAACCGCTCTAGCGTTCTGCTGTAACACGCTCCAACCGCTCCACATCCGGGCCGTCTTGGTAGCTTCAACCGCTCTAGCGTTCTGCTGTAACTCCACGAGGTCGCGGAGGTGGTCGGCGCGCGTCGTGCTTCAACCGCTCTAGCGTTCTGCTGTAACTGTTCCGTCATGGATTTTGACGGCCCACAACGGCGAGCTTCAACCGCTCTAGCGTTCTGCTGTAACCCGCTCGGCGCTGGTGCGGCGATTCTTGAGTTCGTCGCTTCAACCGCTCTAGCGTTCTGCTGTAACCGGTCTGGACACGAGCCAGGTGACGCGGGAGATGGTGCTTCAACCGCTCTAGCGTTCTGCTGTAACCGGCGGGCAAATCTCGTTCCGGTGGTTGGTCCCATGCTTCAACCGCTCTAGCGTTCTGCTGTAACCGGCGCAACCTTTGGCCCGTTCGGAGTCGCCGCCGGCTTCAACCGCTCTAGCGTTCTGCTGTAACCGCCCATGACGATATCCCAGTTGATAATCGCGAAGTGCTTCAACCGCTCTAGCGTTCTGCTGTAACCCGACCGGCGTCACGTCGCCAGGCGCGTAGTAGTCGCTTCAACCGCTCTAGCGTTCTGCTGTAACCATATCGCTCCAGCGCGTACACTTCGGATGGAGGCTTCAACCGCTCTAGCGTTCTGCTGTAACTCAACTCCCACCCCGAGGACATCATCACCGCTCTCGCTTCAACCGCTCTAGCGTTCTGCTGTAACACTGGATTCCGGGTCCAGTCTGGAAGCCGATCTCGGGCTTCAACCGCTCTAGCGTTCTGCTGTAACACAGACGGCGGTCGGCCCACGGGCTGGTGGAACGGGCTTCAACCGCTCTAGCGTTCTGCTGTAACCGCGGACGCGAAACTCAAGTGGAGTGTCGCCTCCGGCTTCAACCGCTCTAGCGTTCTGCTGTAACCAGCGTCGAACGGCGACGGCTGCGGGTTCAGCGTGCTTCAACCGCTCTAGCGTTCTGCTGTAACGCGACCGAGTTTCGGAACTCTTTGAGGTCAACCTCGCTTCAACCGCTCTAGCGTTCTGCTGTAACTAGCCGAGCACCTCCACGTCCGGCGTGTCGGGAGCGCTTCAACCGCTCTAGCGTTCTGCTGTAACCGCCAACCGACACGGGTTATGTCGGACATTGCCCGGCTTCAACCGCTCTAGCGTTCTGCTGTAACTCGCGGTCGCAGCGGCTGGCGTGCTTATCCTGACTGCTTCAACCGCTCTAGCGTTCTGCTGTAACCTATCTCGGCCGGTCGTCGAGCCCACGTCGATGTGGCTTCAACCGCTCTAGCGTTCTGCTGTAACCACCGGCGACCGACCGGCCGACCGCGTGTTCCGCGAGCTTCAACCGCTCTAGCGTTCTGCTGTAACGAGAGAGAACGTGACTCGTTGGTTACGCCGGAGATTGCTTCAACCGCTCTAGCGTTCTGCTGTAACCATGGCCAGTTTGCGGGCCATATGGCGTCTGTGGGTGGTTTACGTATCAAGGTTTCCGTCGACCGTCAGTAGTCGGTTGTCCCCCAGGGGGTCGATGGGAGTCTAGAGAAAGTGTTGGTCGTCCAGTGGGTCGTTGCCGTAGACGGAGCGGTCGAGATAGCTTTCTCCGGCTGTTCGGTAGATCATGACGGATTCGTCTGGTTCGAGCATCTCTTGGAGGGTGTCTTCTATTTCGACGAGCTGTCCGTCAGTGAGTTCGCCTTCGAAGACGGAGTTTTGGACGTGAACGAGGTATCGGTGGAGGTAGTGGAGGAATTTCTGGGTTCGGTCGGCTTGGACGTCGTAGACGATGATGGCGTAGGGCATGATTACCACCACCGTTTGAATGGAGTGTATTCTTCGCCGGTGAGGAGGTGTTTTTTGAGTTTGTAGGTTTCGACGCGGAGGAGGTGTTGGTAGCTGACTTTGCGCTTGAGCCGGGGGTGTTCGACGGTCTGGTCGAGCGTTTCTTCGAAGGCTTTCGAGTAGGTTTGTCTGCCCTGTTCGTTGAGGAGGCAGGCGTTGAGGCGGTCTTCGAAGTCGTCGAGTCCGAGCTGGTTTCGGTTGACGACGCGAAAGATGACGCGGTCGGCGAGCAGGGGTTTGAAGATGTCGGCGAGGTCGAGTGCGAGTGAGTATCGTCGGTCGCCGGGTTCGTGGAGGTAGCTGACTGCGGGGTCGAGGGCGGTTGCGCGGATGGCGGAGACGATGTTCGCGTAGACGAGGGCGTTCCCGAACGAGAGGAGGCTGTTCACTTCGTTCTTCGGGGGGTTGTATTCGCGGCCGCCGAACACGAAGCCGTCGGGGAGGATATCGTCGAACGTGGAGTAGTAGGCGCGGCGGGCGGTGGCTTCGACGCCCATCAGTTCGGATACGTCTAACGACGGGTTGAGCGCGTCCTGTTGGGATTCGAGTTTGTTGAGCGCGTGCTCAAAGTCGTGGTCGCGGCTGTCGTAGTATTTGATGTTCGCACGCATATTGTGGATGCTGCCGGCGATAATCTTCCGCGCGATATTGCGGCGGTGTTCGGAGTCGTCGTACGCGCGGACTTGTTCGACGAGCGTGCGCCCCGAGGTCTGCCCGCGTTCGGGCATCACTGAGCCTGCGTAGTAGTCGTTCCAGCCGAAGACGTGGACGGCGACGCCCTGGTCGTTGAGGAATGAGACGAGCCGGGTATTGAAGTCGATTTGTCCGTGGAGGAAGACGGCTTCCGCGTTCTCGATCGGGAGGTATTTCTTCTCGTCGTCCTCGGTGACGAGACGGACCGTGTCGTTTTGGCGTTCGAGGCGGCCGTCACTGAATACGTGATAGTTATCAGTCATTTTTAGCAGCTCCAGCAGAAGTCGTGGTAGGCACACGAGTCACAGAACGGTTTTTCCTCCGCGAGTGGCGGGGAGTCTTCCGTGACGATATCGTGAATACCGCGAATGGCGTTCTCCACTCGTTCCGTGTTCTCCACGGTGAGTTCAACGTGTTCGCGCTGGCGTTCGGTCGGGTGCGCGAGCACTCCATCGCGTTCCACGCCGACGATTCGGTCGAGGTACCAGAGGTAGTAGAGCAACTGGAGTTTCGCGGGGTCGACCAGCGAGGACGACGGTTTCACTTCCATCACGCGCCCGTCCTCCAAGACGTCTATCGAGATTGTGCCGTCGATGGAGACGTTCCGCCGTTTCTCTGCGTACGCGGACTCGTCGACGCGCGTTCCGCGTACCACTGATGCGTTGTCCCGGTCGATTTCGAGATGGCGGGACGCGAACCAGAGTTCACGCTCACACACCTCGTAATACTGCATCATCACGCCAGTCACCCGGAACTCGTCACTAGTTGTTTCGTCGCGTGCCGACCGCAACAGCTTCTCCACCGGGTCTTCGTTCGATTCCGCGGGTGAGTCGTCAGCCGTCATAGGAACTGGTGGGCGACGCTACTCTCCGGCACGACGAAGCCGGTTCGTGCGTCGAAGTGGTCCGGTCGGTCTCTGACATCCAGTTCTCGCAGTCCCCGTTCGCTGAGTACCTCTGGAAGGTCTCTAACCGCGTCTTCCGTCTCGTCGTCGTAGAGCGGGACTGACACCCGGATGGGTTTCGTCTCGTCGAGCAGGCGGTCGAGGTCTTCGAACTCGTAGTTCCGGTCTGCCTTCCGAATCGCGTCGACGCGGTCGCGGTCGGCGGCGGTTCGCACGACGAGCACGTCCGCGACGCGCCGCTGATCGATGAGCGAAAGACGTCCGAGTTCATCGGCGCGCGCGTCGTTCACGTACTCCGCGTACTCCCGTTTCCCGACGTTGCGTCCGTCGGCGCCGATTCGCTGGTAGTACTCTCGGACCGCTGTCTGTGCCATCGCAGTCTCGTCCAACTCGCCGACGCGCTCCCGGACCGCGGCTATCGCGTCAGCGGTAACGGGGAGAAGGTTCGTGCCGCGGTTGTAGACCGCTGCCGCGGGCGTCTTCTCGCTCTCATCAGTGGGTGCGTCGAGCCACCAGATGGTGACGCGGCCGCGGTCGCGCTCGAACGACCGATTACACCGGCCGGCGGCCTGCACGATACTGTCGAGGGGCGCGAAGTCGCGGTAGACGCGGTCGAAGCTGATATCCACGCCGGCTTCGATGAGCTGTGTCGAAACGGTGAGCAGGCCGCACTCGCGCGCTGTAAGCTCTTTGGCGGTTTCGACGAGCGTCAGGCGGTCGACGGGGCGGAGACGCGTCGACAAGTGGAGGACCGGACGCCCGCCGTCGTCAAGCACGGCATCCGCAACACTGTCGGCCGTAAGCGCGAACGCGTCCCCCTCCGTTTCGAGCAAGTCCTCGTACACACCCGCCACGTCCACGACTGACCGGCCGTCCGTGACGCGCTCTGTGAGTTCTCGCGCGCTGTCGATGGTGTTCGTCACGGCGAGCGCGGACGCGTCCTCCGGAACTCCGCGGAGTTCGGCCGCGGCGTCCGCGTACGACTTCGGGCCGTCCCGGGAGTCGATGTAGCGCTCGATCGAGTCGTCGAACTCGTAGGCCACGCGTTCGACCGCATCGAAGTAGTCGTAGTCGTCAACGAGCTCGGTGTCGGCGTCGAATAACTCCGGCTGGGTTGCCGTCATCGCGATAACCGTCGCGCCGTACTGCTCTTCGAGCAATCGGACGAGCCGGGGCGCGAGCTTCCACCACTCCAGGGGGAGGCTTTGCGGTTCGTCCAGCACGATAACGCTATCCCGGAGCGCGGGGAGTTTCATGGACTGCGTGTTCCTCGGGCCGGCGAGACTCTCGAACAACTGCACGAACGTCGTCACTGTCAGTCCCGCTCGCCACGATTCACCGAGCATCGCCGCAACATCGTCGTTACGGTCGGCATCGTCCGCGGACGCGTCGTTATGGTCGTAGATCGCCGTTGTTTCGAGGTGGTGGTGAGCGGTGAGCAGACGGTCCAGACCATCAGTGTCGTAGATGGTTTCGAGTTCGTCCACGACCTGGTCGATAATGCTCGTGAACGGAAGCGCGTACACCACGCGCTCGCCGTTCAGAACGTCCCGAATCGTGAACGCAGCCGACAGTCCGGTGAGCGTCTTCCCCATCCCCGTCGGGAGTGTCAGCGTCGCCACGCCACCGCCGGGGTCCGCGAACGCCGCCGCGTTCTCCACGACGCTCTCCCGCGCCCGGTCTCGACAGTAATCGAGGCGCTGCGCGCGCGTTCCGTGCTGGTCGGGGTCCGCGGGGAGGTCGTCAATGTAGTCGTCGAGCGTATCCAGGGAGGGAGTCTCCGCCGCGTACGTTCCCGCCGCTGACGTCGCGCCGGCCGCGCTCGTTTTGTCCGCGAGGACGAGCGCGCTCCAACACTGCAGGACGAGTCCGTAACACGACTCGGAGAGCGCGTCACGTTCGAACCCGGGCCCGGTTCCGGTTGACGACACCACGCTCTCGATATCGTCGAGCACGCCGACGAAATCCGACGCGAACGCGATCCACGACCCCGCACCCCCCGTCGCGTTCTCGAACACGTCCTCGGCGAGGTTGCGCGCGTTCTCGTGAATGTCCGTCAACTGAACGTTGACCGCGTTCTGTCGTCGCTCCGCATCGTTCTGTTTCTCCGCCGGAACATCCTCGCGGCGGTGTGCGCGCTCGTACACGTACGCCGCAACGTCCGGAAGACTACCATGGTGTTTCGCGACCGCGACGAACCCCGCGAGACACGTTTCCGGCGTGAACCCGCGCGCGTCCAGGGCGTAGTACGCCGCGAACGACCCGAGAGGGGCGTGATGTCGGTACATCTCGTAGTCCGGAGACCCGGGACGTTCACCGAGGTACTGCTGGAAGTACGTCGTCGCCTTCCCGAAGTCGTGCACGTGCGCGAGCACGCGAACGGCCTCCTGGAGGGAGTCGTCGTCCGGGGTCGTCGCTCCTTCGGGAACGACGTAGCCAACGCGCGTTGCGACATCGTCGAGGTGGTTTTCGAGTAACACCCCGTCCTGTCCGTCCTCCGGGGGATGCGAGTACCGGACGGTCATTCAGACGAACACCACGGTCCGACCGTCAACCGTTGCCGCGTCGACGCCGCGCACCGAGAGCGGCCCGGCGTCCGGATTGTACGCGTACGCCGTGAACGCCCGCGTCGTCCGGCCGCCCGCGTCCGTCGCCATGAACGCCGGGGATTCCTCGATCTGACATCGCGTTCCCGCACTGGGGACGACCGAGTCGACGGCGTTCGGGACGGCGGAATCCACGTCCACCACGCTCCCGTCCGGCCCGGGCTCGACCGCGTTCTCCCCGTGATACTCGAGTTCGGCGAGGTGCTCCGAGAGCCCGAGACTCGGCACGTAGTGTGACGTGCCCGATTCGAGGTGGTCGCGGAGGTCGCGATACGCGGTGTCGTCCGTCAGCGCCACGTCGACCCGGTACGCGGGTTCCACAAGCACCTCGTAGTTGTGCTGTTGACGGAGGTTCGACGGGTCGGGGAGTTTCACGCTCACGTTCCCCCGCGAGTTCAGCGAAGCCATGGACTCGTCCGCGGTCGAAAGCGTGTTCATCGGCATGTTCAGCGTCCGGAGCTCACGGACGGGTTGGATAGCGACGGCGGACGCCTCGGGCGCGAACAGGTCGTAATACTCGTCGCGGCCGATTCCCAGCACTGCCGCGAGCAATCCAGCGACGGTCGTCCGCGGGATGATTCGGTACGTCTGCTTGACGATATTCCCCTCGACGCGGCGGAAGTGCCCCCACGGCCCTCGGACCGTGAACGACAGACAGCGCTCGGGGAACCCGTCGCTGTCACTCAGTCCGTCACTGGCGGCCGCGTCGCTCTCGCCGTTCTCGTCGCCGAACCAGCCATCGAGCGATTCCTGGGCCACGGTTACTCGTCGCTGGCGGCGGGGAGCGTTTCGGTGTGCTCCCCGTAGACATCGATTTCGTCCACGGATGCCTCGCCGACGGCGTCCCGGAGCGCGCCGTAGAGCACGTCCGGGCCGCCCGTTTCACCGTCGTAGGACACGTCGAGCACGTCGCTTGCGGCGACGCGGATTCGGTCGATTCGGTCGCTCGCGCCGTCGATCCGCTCCACGAAGTCGTCGACGGCGAGCGTGAGGTCGCGAATGTTCCGCAGTTCGTCCTCGGACTTCGATTCCTCGGGGTCGAGCGCCAAGTCCTTATCGAGACCGCCGAGGTGGTAGCTCTCGTCCGCGTACTCGACCCGACAGTAGAGCCGGGGTTCCTGACCGACCTTCGACCGACTCACCGTCTGATTCTTCAACGCGCGCCAACAGAGCGTGTCCAGCCGTCGCACGTCAGCCGCCGTGAGTTTCGTGTCTTGCGCGCCGTGTTCGTCCACGAGCCCGTGGAATCGGATGAGGCCGTACTGGATGCGGTGGTCGTCCAAATCGAACCCGCCCTGTTCTTTCTCCCCCTGCGTGGCGATGACGCTCGTGAGACTGTCGTACTCCTCGTTCTCGTTCACCGCGTGCATCGACTTCCCGGGCGAGAACTGCACCGGTCCCGTGAAGTGGTCCGGAAGGAGGTCCTCGTAGCCGTCTTTCGTGTCGACGCTCATCGTCGCGCCGAAGTACCGCACGTCCGCGCTTTCGTCGAGGAACTCCCCGAACACGTCCTCCCGGAGGCGTTCGGCGTCCTCCTCGTCATCCCGGTCGTAGTCGTCGAGGTCGATATCCTTCAAGCGGTCCTCGAGGAGGTCGACGCGCGTCGACTGATAGCCGGACTCGTTCTGCACGTTCCGAATGTAGACCCCGTGACCGTCGTCGTCCAGCTGGTCGCGGAGATAGCGTTTCAGTCGCACGTCAGTCACAATCGCTTGCTGGGTCTGCGGGTCGATACGCGGCCTATTCGACCCACTCAGAGGGTTGCCGTTCGGGTTCGCGTCGACGGCGTCGTACAGGAAGACTATCTCGGAGCGGTTCTCGACGGAATCAGTGGAATCAGTCATCAGTATTCGTCCTCGTTCGTATCGTCGTCCCAGTCCGGGTGGTCGTTCATGCCGTACGTGACACCTAACGCGTAGTAGAATCGGAGGTCGTCCGTCTCTATCTCCCAGTCGTCCGGGTCGGGACGGACGACGGTCTCGCGGAGGCGGTCGACGAGGTGTTCGAACAGCGTAATCGTCCGGTCTTCACCCCGCGTGTACGTCACCGTCTTTGCAATGGCCTCGTGAGCGACCTTCTTCACGCGCGTTCGAGTTATCGACTTGACGGGATACTGGTCGATGAGTGTCGTCGAACGGTCCTCGCTGTACCCCTGATAACTCCCGACTTCACCGACGAGCGCTCCGAGCAGGAATGCGCCACGACGTTCGTCGTTTATCGGGTTGGCTTCGTCGTGGACGAGCGCGGGCGTGCTTTCAATAAACGTTGCGAGTTTCGACGCGGGGGCGTTACCGCCGTCCGCGATAGGGTTTGCTTCGAGTGTTGGCATCGTCTGAGTGTCGTAGTCCGGCTCTCGTGTTATCGACTGCTTTCCGGGGTCGTTCGTCGTAAGGAGGTCGAGTTCGTCGGTGGCGAGCGCACACAGTTGCGCGAACTGACTCGCGACGCGGAACGACGGGAACCGTTCGACTTGATCGTCGTTCTCGTCCGCCATGATGCGTTCTACGTACTCTTCGAGGAGCGTGTCGACGGAGAGCGGATCGCCGCTCAGAACGTCGATCAGTGCTTCGATACGGGGGTCGTCCGCGTCCGCGTCCGCGTCGTCCCGCTCCGCGAACGTCTGCGTGAAGTACCAGCCCGTCGAGACGGAGTCGAGCATCCCGTCGTTCGACGCGAGCAATCCCCACTTCTCGTTCCGCGGGAGCGGCGCACTCCAGCCACCCCTACTTTCGAAGAGGGCAGTCCGCGTCATGAAGTTGTGTTCGACGGCGAGCTCCTTCGGATAGAGGAGGCGGCCGTTCAGCGTCTCACCGAACACGTCGTATCGAGACATCTGATGGGGCATCACGGCGGAGACGTAGAACCGAAGGTCGTCGTCTTTGTCGGCGACACCCGCGCGCTCGTCGTACGCCAGTTCCACCGGTGTCATCTCCGCTTCCTCCGTGTTCCGGTAGAGCATCCCGTACAACTCCCGAGCACTCGCCGGATCCGGCGTCCCGAAGAAGTACGGGAGCGAGTAGACTTTCGCGCCGAACGTCCGGTACGTACACGCTTCGACAAACGTCTCCGCGTTCATCAGCGTGATAGCAGCGTCCTCGGAGACGGGATGTGTCCGCCACGCCTCGTCCACGTCCAAACCGGGGAATTTCTCCAGTTGCTTGCCGAGATAGTAGTTCTGGGGGTCCTCGGCCGTCCCGACTGTGCGCGCGCCCTCGCCCGTGACGAGGTCGACCGCGTCACCCGCGGACTCCGTCGCCTGCCCCTTCGAAACCAGCTTCGACAGCTTCCGCGCGCGCATCGCCGCCTGGAACACGTCGACAGCTCCCGGCCACTCGTAATCGCCGCCGGTCTCAGTCTTCACGCGCACCGTGAGAAGCGCGGTCGCGGACTCCCCGTCGAGTTCGCGCTCGACTTCGTTCTCGATGGTTTCGAGGACAGTCTCGTTCTCCCCGAGCTCGGCGAGCGCGTCGACAATCCAACCGTCCTCGTGGTCGGCCGCGGCGCCTTGCACGACATCGTCCGTCGCCCACTTCGTTAATCGTTCGTTCGCGTACCGCGCGAGTTTCTCGGGGTCGCTGTTCTTCCCCGCCTGATGCGTGATACTGTGATCGATACCGCGCGCGGCGGGATACTTACAGTGCGCGACCGCCGCGACTAGTTCGTCGGTGTACCGCGTCACCTCGACGGGACCGGTTTCGTCGTCCGCGAGCTGGGGGGCGTCCTCGGAGAGGTCGACGCGAACGACGATGAGGCTGTCGTCGGTGTCCACGAGGTCGCCTGCCGCGTCCGGCGTGAGGTAGGGCGCGTACTCGCCGCCGCCGGCGGTCGCGAGCGTGTAGAGCTTCCCGTAGAGGTACTGGAGGTCGCGCAGCGACGCTATCGGGGAGTCCGGGAGTTCCGACCGTAACTCCGAGTCGTCGTATCGGTCGTCGAACGCCTCAGGGGAGAGCACTCTGTCCCTCCAGTTCAGTCTCTCCGGGGCGGGTGCGTTCGACGATGTTCGCGAACCCGAATCCGAGCGCGTTCCGCGCGCCGACGCCCGTATCGAGCAAGAGATTGAGCTGGCGGCGATGCGTATCGTCGCGGACGCGGTAATCGAAGCGCCACTTGCTCAGGACGACATCCAGGTCGACCCCTTGCGTCACCGTCACCGGAAGCGCGTACGTCTTCAGAAGCTCGTAACCCTCGAACAAATCGTCGTCCACGTCCGTCGGGCCGCGGACGTAGTCCGGCGCAAACCGGTCGTGTTTCCGCTGGAGGTTCGTCTCCACGGCGCCGCGGAACGGTTCGACCGTGTGCTCCGGCCGCCAGTACGTCGGATCGCTCGAATCGGCGTGCTCGGATGCGATATCGTACGTGTCTCGCTGGGACTCGTATAGTTGCACGATAACGCCCGTGGCGGTCTCGATAACGCCCCGCGTCCCAGGTTCGCCAACATCGACGTCCAGCGACCGGAGTTCCGTCACGGAGAACGGCATATCCCCGACGTTGAACTCGCGGTTCGTCTGGAGGGAGTCCGCGATCGCGGCGAGCACCCCCTCGCGTGGGGATGCTAGAAGGAGTTTCCGCTCGTCTCCGCGTTCGATATCACCCCACGGGAAGATGTTCGAGAAGACGAGCCCCATCGGCGCCGCTGTTCCGTGTTCGTCCTCGTATCGCGTTCCCTCAAGCGCCCGCCACAGGCGACCGCGGAGTTTGTGGTGGTAGTCAGTCTTGTACGCTACGTCGGCTTGTGCTTCCAGATCAACCATCACGCGCATCGTGGTACACCACCTCCACTATCCACAGTCTGAAACAATGGCATATCCCTGTCTTATCGAACACTCGATATAAAGTATTGGGTGAGTGAATAAACCGACGCTCGAACACGTCCCACCAATACCACCCCCATCGCCGCCCGGGAGAACGCGACTATGGACGGATGGCGAAAACCGTCAAGACCCCTTCTAAGACACCACACGGCCCGCAACCTCGCTATGAGGACAGCAAAACGCTAGAGCGGTTGTTCGGGAAGTGCGAGGTTCCATCACTCGACGCGGACATTGGTGAGTTCGAACTGTGCGCCGCCGTCGGGGTGTTCGGTTGCTCGAATCGTCCAGCCGTGTGCGTCGGCGCATCGGGCGGCGATGGCGAGTCCGAATCCGGTTCCCGAGTCGGTGGTCGTGTAACCAGGTTCGAAGACGCGTTCGCGGTCCGGTTCGGGGATTCCGGGGCCGTTGTCGGCGACGACAAAGCCGTCGTCGTGGGCGTCGACGGTGACGGTGTCGCCGCCGTGTTCGATGGCGTTCCGGAAGAGGTTCTCGAGGAGTTGTTGGAGGACGGTGCGGTCGGCGTACACTGTTGCAGTGGTGGTGATGTTGAGCGTTGCGGAGCCGGTGGGCACGTTCCGCCACGCGTCCTCGGCGACAGCTGCGAGGTTGAGCGTTGTGTTCGCGTGGACGTCGTCTCCCTGCCGGGCGAGTGCGAGGATGTCCTCGATGATGTCGGACATACGTTGGTGGGCGCGGGCGACCTCGGCGAGTGGCTCGCTCTCCCCTGTTTCGCGCGCGAGTTCGAGGTAGCCGTTGGCGACGCTCAGCGGGTTACGGAGGTCGTGACTGACGACGCTCGCGAACTCCTCCAGGCGGGCGTTTTGTCGCTCCAGTTCGCGTTCGTGGTGTTTGCGTTCGGTGATGTCGCGGTTGTTCGTGACGACGCCCTCGATGACGGGGTGGTCGAGGTGGTTGCGGCCGCGTATTTCGAGCCACCGCCACTCGCCGTCCGCGGTGCGGAACCGTGCTTCTTCGGTGACCGAGTCGTCGGGCCGTTCGACGAGTCCACGAAAGGTTTCGAAGAGACGTTCGCGGTCGTCGGGGTGGACGAGTTCGAAGCCGTCGTTCCCGACGAGTTCGCCGGATTCGTAGCCGAGCGTTCGCGTGACGGACGGGCTCTGGTATTTCACGGTGCCGTCGGCGTCCAGGACGGTGATAATATCCGTGGACCGTTCGAGGTAGGCCTCGTAGCGTTCGAGCTCTCGTTCCCGCGCCCGACGTTCGGTGACGTCGCGGTCGGAGACGATGAGCGCGGTGACCTCCCCGTCGTCGTCGCGCACGGGACGGAAGACGCCGCTGACGGTTCGGACGCCCTCCCTGCCCGTAATGTCCGCTTCGAACTCGACGTACTCGCCATCGGCCGCGCGCGACACCCAGTCGTCGACGTCCGCGCGGAGCGTGTCGTCGTCCCCCCACCACGGCGTCGCCGAAAACTGCTCGCCGAGCACGTCGTCAAGGTCGCCGTCGATGTACTCCATCGCGGTTTGATTGACGTCGCGGACGGTTCCGTCGGGTTCGAGTACGCCAACGAGGATGTTCGGGTCCTCGAACATGGCGCGGTATCCTCGCTCCGCGCTCGCAAGTTCGCGCTCGCGGGTCTTTCGCGCGGTGATGTCGCGCGTGAATCCGCCGACGTGCGTGACAGCGCCGGTACCGTCCGTAATGGGTTCACCCTTGACCCAGATGTCGCGGCTGTCGCCTTCGGCGGTGACGACGCTCACTTCGATATCCATCGAGACGCCGTTCGAGAGCGCGTTCATCGCGTCCTCGAACCGGGCGCGGTCGCGGTCGGGGAGCGGGTCGAGGAACGCCAGCGGGTCCGCTTCGAGCTGGGCGCGAGAATGTCCGAACACGTCTTCGTAAGCGTCGTTGACGAACACGACATCCGTCCAGTCGGCAGTGAACAACCAGAGCACGTCGGTCGTGCGGTCGGCGAGCTCGGAGAACAACCGCTGGACGTCGTTCATCGTCGCCTCCACGCGCTCGCGTTCGACGAGCGTCACGATTCGATTCGCGAGCACCCGGTAGTGGTCGATTCCCGACTCCTTCTGCATGTAGTCGCTCGCACCGGCGGTGATCGCGTCACTCGCCACTTCCTCCGAGCCCTTGCCGGTGTAGAGGATGAACGGCAACTGTGGGTGGCTGGCGCGTAACTCGCGGAGGAGGTCGATACCGGTCTTACCCGGCATTTCGTGGTCCGAGACGACACAATCGAACGCGGTCTCGTCCAGCCGAGCCAGCGCGTCATCGGCGGTGGCTACCGTCGTCACGCTGACGTGGTCGTTCACGCGCTCCAGCGACGCCTTGACGAGATCACCGAGTGCGCGATCATCGTCAACGTGCAGCACGCGAATCACGTCAGCTGAGTCCGTCGACGACGCCAAGCCAGTCATTGCACACTCCGTACTGGAGCGTGCGTAACGCCGACCTGGTTGTATTCGCGCGTGCACTGTACGAGATGCATATATTGAGGTTCAGCGGCCGGCCACCCGTCCGGTGACGAGCGACCGAGGCCGCGCTTGTGTCGTAAACAGTAGCCTCAGCCGTAAATGCTTACCTCGCCCACACGCGCTAACAACACCCACAACCCCGACGCGACGAGAAAAACCACGCACACAGCCCACGTACCGGCCGTCTCTCCCCAGTCACTCACTCGATGGACACGTCGTGTCCACGTACTGCTCACGCCGCCCGACGCTCCGCGTTCGCTTGTTCGGCGAAACCTCGCTTCGCTCGGCTTCGCCTACTGCTCGCGTCTCACTCTGTTCGCGCTCGCTCATTCGGCGAACGCTTCGCGTACTGCTCACGCCGCCCGACGCTCGGCGCTCGCTTGTTCGGCGAACGCTTCGCGTTCGCCTACTGGAAGCCCATCGCTTCGATCTGCTCCTGGTAGCGGTTCCGGATGGTGACCTCGGTGACCTGCGCCACATCGGCGACCTCGCGCTGGGTCTTCTTCTCGTTGCAGAGGAGGGAGGCGGCGTAGATGGCGGCGGCGGCGAAGCCGGTCGGGGATTTGCCGGAGAGAAGACCCTGTTCGGCGGACACGTCGATAATTTCGTTGGCCTTCGACTGGGTTTCCTCGGAGAGTTCGAGTTCGCTCGCGAACCGCGGCACGAACTGCTTGGGGTCCACGGGTTCCATCTCCAGGCTGAGCTCCTGCGCGACGTAGCGATACGTGCGGCCGATCTCCTTCTGGTCGACCCGGGAGACCTCGGCGACCTCTTCGAGACTGCGGGGGATGCCTTCCTTCCGGCAGGCGGCGTAGAGGCAGGCGGTGGCGACGCCCTCGATGCTGCGGCCGCGGATGAGGTCTTCCTTCAGCGCGCGGCGGTAGATGACGGAGGCGACTTCGCGGACCGACCGTGGGACGCCGAGGGCGGAGGCCATGCGGTCGATTTCTGAGAGGGCGAACTGGAGGTTGCGCTCGCCCGCGTCCTTCGTCCGAATCCGCTCCTGCCACTTGCGGAGGCGGTGCATCTGGGAGCGTTTCTTCGAACTGATGGAGCGGCCGTAGGCGTCCTTGTCCTTCCAGTCGATTTGCGTGGTCAACCCCTTGTCGTGCATCGTCTGCGTCGTCGGCGCGCCAACACGGGACTTCTCCTGGCGCTCGGAGTGGTTGAACGCCCGCCACTCCGGACCGCGGTCGACGTTATCCTCCTCGATAACGAGACCGCAGTCCTCGCAGATGAGCTCCCCCTGGTCCGCGCTCACGCTGAGGTTCGTGGAGTCACACTCCGGGCAGACCCGAACGTCCTCCTGTTCGGAGCCCGTCGTTTCCTCCGCCTGGTTCTCGCGCTCCCGCTGCCGGCTGGGGCGTACCATCGTACGTACACCAAACACATCGGTAGTTTTAAGCCCTTTGTCTGGTGCGTCGTGTTACCAAACCTATAGGCTCGTCGCGGCCCACGCGACCCCGACCGCGGCGAACGACCCGAGGAGATTGAGGGCGGCGTTCGCGGCCGCCAATCGGGGGTGGCCGCGCTCGGCGAGCCGCACCGTCTCGTACGCGAACGACGAGAACGTCGTGAACGCGCCGCACGCACCCGTTCCGAGGAGAAGCATCCAGGTTTCGCCGGCGTTCGCGAACGTCACTAGTCCGAGCGCGAAACTCCCGAGGACGTTCACTGCGAGAGTGCTCCTCGGGAACTCGGTCTCGGGGACGAGCACGCCGACGTAGTACCGGGCGAGCGCGCCGAGCGCACCGCCGGCGCCGACGAGCTGGGCCGCGGGTACGTCCATCAGGCGTCACCTCCGAGCGTTCGGGCGAGCGCGCGACCGACGAGCACGCCCAGCAATCCGAGCGCGTAGTTCGCGGCGACGTTCCCCGCGAGCGCGAGCGGGGCGCTCTGCAGGCTCTCGACGGCGAACGTGCTGTACGTCGTGAAGGAGGAGAGAAAGCCCGTGGCGGCGACAACGCGGGTGCGGTCGGCGAGCACGCCGATGTGGTACGCCTCGTACATGACGAACCCGAGGAGGAAACTCCCCGCAGCGTTCGCGGCGAGCGTCCCCGAGAGGCCGGGAAGAAAGAGCGCGAGGAAGTACCGGAGGTTCGCGCCCGCGAACCCGCCGAGTGCGACGAGAACAGCCGTCTCGGCGGATTCGAGGCGGCTCATCACTCGACGACGGTGATGTCGCCGACCATCCCCATGTTCTCGTGGGGGACGCAGACGTAGTGGTACTCGCCCGGAACGGTGAACGTGTGCTTGTGTTCGAACCCGGGGTCCTCCCACTCCTCGTGGCCCTCCCAGTCGGACTCCGCTGGGATGCCGTCCGGGACGACGTTGTGCCCGCCATCGAACCACTTCCAGATGACGGTGGTCCCGGCCTCGATGGTGAGCGTATCGGGCGAGAACGCGTACCCGCCCTCCGGTGAGACTTTCACGAGAGTCGTCTCCGGTGGGAGCGACGTGACGGTGACGTTCGTCCCACCCGCGCAACCAGCGAGCGCCGCGACCGACCCGACACCGGCCGTTCGAAGGAACTGCCGCCTGTCCATACGTGGGCTTTCGAGAGGAGCGAAAAACGCCTTCCGGTTCCGTCAGCCGGGACAGTACGTATTTAGGGGTGGGTCGGCGAAGAGACGCCACGATGGGTCTCCGTGACATCGTTTCGGGCGTCGAGAGCCGGGAGAAGACGCTCGCCGTGTACGCCCCGACGGACGCCCTGGCGGCCGCCGTCCGCGACTACTTCGCGTCGCAGAACGTCCGCGTCGTCCACGAACCCGTCGCGGACCCGGCGGACGCGCGCGTCGAACTCGTGGACGGCGACGGCCCGGTCGTCTCCGCGGACGTGCACGCCGTGGAGGACCTCGTCTCCGGGCGCGCGAACCGCGACTTCGGGGAGGTCGTTCCCTACCGCACCATCCTCGAACAGCTCGACCGAACGACGTTCACGTCCTACGACCACACTCAGATGCTGACGGCGTCCCGCGAGATAGAGGACCGCGCGTGGCGGGTCGGCGCCGGCCAGCTACTCGTCGGGTTTCAGGCGCTGTCGACGTTCAAGACCCAGCAGGACGCCTATCGGTTGCTCGCGGAGACCGACCTCGACGTGCACGTCTACGGCGCGCCCGACGCCAACGTGGACTCCGTGGGGACGACCGTGCACGCGACCAACTCCCCCGAAATCAGGGAGACGTGGTTCGTCGCGTTCGACGGCGGTCCCGACCCCGACCAGAAATCCGCGCTGCTCGCGGAGGAACGCGACGGCGAGTTCTACGGGTTCTGGACGTACGACTCGGACACCGTCGACCGCGTGTTCGACGCCGTGCCGGACACCGCGAACCGGTCGACAGCGTAGGCTATCCGTAGGCTTTTCTCACCCGCTACGCGAATACATACCATGGTAGTTATCGATTGCGGCGTCCTCGTGGACGGCCGCGCGGACGACCCGGTCAGCGACGCGCGCATCGTCGTCGAGGAGGAGACAATCACCGCCGTCGGCCCCCGGGAGGACGTGGACGCCCCCGCGGACCACGACCACGTCACGTATCCCGAGTCGACCGTGATTCCGGGCCTCATCGACGCGCACGTCCACCTGCAGGGGTCGCGGTCGATGGACCCGATGGACTGGGTGACCGACGGTGACGCGCTCTGCGCGGCGCGCGCGACCGCGGACCTCCGCGACCTCCTCGACGCGGGGTTCACGAGCGTGCGCGACGTGGGGAGTACGACCGGTCTCGGCCTCCGCGAAGCGGTCGAATCCGGCGACGTACCGGGGCCGCGCGTGTACACGAGCGGGCAGTCCATCAGTCAGACCGCGGGCCACGGCGACAGCCACAGCCTCCCCTACGAGTGGGCGGCCGACGCCGGTCTCGGTATCTCCACGCTCGCGGACGGCCCCGCGGAGTGCCGGAAGGCCGCGCGCAAGCAGATCCGGGAGGGCGTCGACTCCCTGAAAATCATGACGACGGGCGGCGTGCTCTCGGAACGCGACGCGCCCGACCAGAGCCAGTTCACGGACGACGAGATAGCGGCGATGACGGAGGAAGCCCACCGCGTCGACATCCCGGTCGCGAGCCACGCGCAGGGGTCGGCGGGCATCAAGAGCGCGCTCCGGAACGGCGTCGACACCATCGAACACGGCTTCTACGTCGACGACGAGGCGGTCGACCTCCTCCTCTCGACGGACGCGACGTTCGTCCCGACGCTCGCCATCATGCACCGCATCGTCGAACACGGCGACGAGCACGGCGTCCCCGAACACGGCCTCCGCAAGGCCCGCGAGGCGTACGACGCCCACCGCGAGAGCGTGCGAAAGGCGTACGACGCGGGCGTCCCGATAGCGCTCGGCACGGACTTCCTCGGCCCCGCCCTCGTCCCGCACGGCGAGAACGCGATGGAGGCCGAACTGTTCGTGGAGGAAATAGGAATGAGTGAGATGGAGGCGATTCAGGCGGGGACGCGCGTCGCGGCGCGCACCGTCCCCGACGACGACATCGGCACGCTCGAACCCGGCCAGCGCGCGGACCTCGTCGTACTGGGCGAGAACCCCCTGGAGGACATCTCGGCGGTCCGCGAGAGCGTGGAGGCGGTGTACGCGCGCGGCGAGGAAGCGGCCTAGTTCCGAAGTTGCGACCAACGTTCCAACGAATGAGCGAGGACCGGTACAAGTAGCTGGGAGTTCTGTTTACTCCGTAAGTCATCTCCGCGGACAAGCGCGGACGCACATATGCCCTAAAAATAGATCAACCCCCAATATATGTCGCTGTTATTGGGATTCCACCGTCGGAATCTGGTACGAGGGATTGACGGGGCTGTAGCCGGTTTCGATTTTCACGCCACACCCATCATTTTCGACCGTAATCCAAGCCCATTCGGCTGCAACGGCAACGGTAATTGCCACCGCTGCGGGGCCGGTGAGGGCCCCTGCTGCGAGGTATCCCTGCGCGATAAGATAGTCGTAAAGTATCGGGCCAGTCACGCCACCCAGCCCGGCGATTCCCTCGATATCACTGATATTGCCGTCACTCAGGTAGATGTCAACCCATACTTCCCCAGGAACAATCGTGCCTGGGTCCGTGAGTACGACATCGCTCCGGTTACAGGACGCCGCAGAAACGGCGGCTTCAACGGCAGGGGATTCAGCCGACGGAGCTGACTCACTATTTATCCCCGGTGTGGAGCGTTTCGCATCAGATCTACGCAACTACCCCGTAACACCCACTACAAACCAATTATCAAGTTATAGAAGATTTTATAATAATTCATTGGAGTATATTTATAAATTTCAGGGCCAATTTCGTAGTATGGCGTCTAATACAGAGGACGCAGAAAGCCAGTCAGTAGTACGGGTTTTTTCTCCCGTAAACATTGGACTCGTGCTGATTGGTGTTGCGTACGCCGCACTAACAATCGCTGGTGTCATTGAGTATCCCTGGCTTGCAGTCGTACTTATCCTCGTGGGTGGCGGAGTAATCACGTATAGGGCGTACCGACGGGACTCGTAAGCAGCTCACGCTCAGTATCTGACATAGGTATCGAAGCACACACGTTGACAAAACCGAGGGAAAGACAGTGCGTACACTACTGAAGCAAGCTGGAATCGGATCGAACTGGGTCGGGGTGGTGAACGCCGGGAAATCAGCAGCAGCCCTGATTCGACCGGTCGCTAATCCAGAGAGTGGTTAGAATTGTGATTGAAATCGGTCTGTGAACGCGCTCTAGCGGCTGTAGTCTCATCTTCCGACCTAGTTCTCGGGCGCGTCCTTCCACTCGCCCATCCCCGCGGGGTCGAGGTGGATGTGCACGTCGCCCACGTCCGGGAGCGCCATCACGCGCTGCCTGAGGTCGGTTTCGAGGTCGTGGGCCTCCCGGAGCGTGTGTTCGTCCGCGACCTCCGCGTGGAACTCCACCTCGATGTCGGTGCCGACGTAGTGCGCGGTGAAGTCGTGGATTCCGGCGACCTCCTCGTGGGAGAGCACGGCGTCCCGAATCGCGTCGAGCTCCGCCTCCGGGGGCGCGCGTCCGACGAGGTAGTCGATGTTCTCCCGGGAGATTGCGACGCCCTCCCGAATCACGAGCACGCTGACGAGCGCGCCCGCGATGGGGTCGAGCATCGGTTCGCCGATTGCGGCGCCGAACACGCCGACGACCGCGGCGAGGCTGGTGTACACGTCGTTCAGGCAGTCGGCGGCGAGCGCGTCGAGCGCGGGCGATTCCAGTGTTTCGTTCACGAGCGTGGTGTACCGGTAGACGAGCACCATGTCGAGCACGCCGAACGCGAGGCCGGCGACGAGCAGCGGGTCGAACACCACGTCGGGCGCGTGAAGCACGGCGAGACCGGCGTCGTAGAGGATGCGCGCGCCGAGCACGACGAGCGTCGCGCCGACGAACAGCGCGGTGAGCGGTTCGATGCGCTCGTGGCCGTGCGGATGCGTGCGGTCCGGTCCCTCGAAGGAGAGGCGGCCCCAGATGAGCACGATGAGGCTCGCGAGCAGGTCGGCGAGCGAGTGCGCGGCGTCCGCGATGAGCGCGAGACTGCCGAACATAACGCCGACCGCGCCCTCGACGGCGATTTTGAGGACGTTTCCGAGGACGTTTGCCCAGGTCGCTCGCAGGAACGCGCTCCTGTCGTCCATCACCGGAGGGACGCGAAGCCGGCAGTTAGGGGTTGCGTTCGTCCGCGCTACACGTCGAACTGTCGCGTGTAGGAGACTGTCCAGAACGTCGTGGCGAGCACGAGGACGACGTAGCCGACCCAGGCGGCCGAACTCGTCCGCCCCACGAATTCGAGCGCGGAGAGGGCATACGCCCCCGCGACGACGGGAGCGAGGCGGAGCGCGAACCCACGGCCGAGGTCGACATCGTCCACGTGGTCGGGCGTGCTCGAACCGACGCCGGCAATGAAACTCGTGTGGCCGCGCGCGATGAGAACGAGCAGGACGGTGAGGGCGCCCGCGATACCGAGCAAGGCGACGCCTTCGACAGTGCTCATGCGCGAGTGTCCGACACGCCACCCGATATGTTTTGCGCGACGGCTATCGGAGGAGGACACCTAATCCGGCGACGTACGCGGCGGCGACGCCCGCGAGCGCGTACTCGACGGCGTCGACGAGCGGCACGCCGAGTTCGACGAGCGCCGCGGGCGCGGCGAACAGCGCAATCAGGAGAAGCGGGAAGTACACCGCGTACGCGGCGGTTCGGAGGGCGTCAACGACCAGCGGGGACGGCATACGCGAGAACAGGACGCGGGAGTCCATAGCCCCGCGCTAAGCGCAAACGGCTATTTGACCTACTGGGAGTTCCCGTATTTCGCTACAGCGAACGCTTACAACGGCCTGTGCTGATGGGTCACGCATGTCGTCTGATTCGCAGGGGTTCGTGTACGCGACGGACCTCAACGCCCTCCGGGAGAGCGGTCGCGAACTGGTGAACAAGAACGGACAGGCAATCGCGCTGTTCCACGCGGACGGCGAGGTGCGCGCAGTCGACAACCGCTGTCCGCACATGGGGTTCCCGCTCACCGAGGGAACCGTGGACGACGGCGTGCTGACGTGTCACTGGCACCACGCGCGCTTCGAGCTGTCCTGCGGGGACACGTTCGACCCGTGGGCGGACGACGTGCCCACGTATCCCGTGGAGGTGCGCGAGGGCGAGGTGTACGTCCGTCCGGTGCCCGAGCGGGACGCGCCGCCCGCGGAGCACTGGGCGGACCGACTGGAGGCGGGGCTGGAGGAGGACCTCCGGCTCGTGCTCGCGAAGGCCGCCATCGGCCTGACGGACGCCGGCGTCGACTACGGCGACCCGTACGCGACCGGCGTCGAGTTCGGCACCCGGTACCGGGCCGACGGCTGGGCGTCCGGACTGACGATTCACACGGCGCTCGCGAACGTCCGCGACCGGCTCGACGACGCGACGCGGCGGCGCGCGCTCTACCAGGGGCTGGTGGAGGTCGCGGGCGACTGCGCGGGCACGCCGCCGAAGTTCGACCAGCCGGCGCTCGACACCGACGAGGTGTCGAAGGCGCGTCTCAAGGAGTGGTTCCGGGAGAACGTCGAGGTCCGGGACCGGGACGGCGCGGAGCGCGTGCTCCGCACCGCGGTCGACACCCTTGACCGCGAGGACGTGGCGGAACTCCTGTTCGCGGCGGCGACCGACCACGTCTACCTCAGTACGGGCCACGCGCTCGACTTCGTGAACAAGGCGTTCGAGAGCCTCGACCACGTCGGCTGGGAGCGCGCGGACGACGTGCTCGCGTCCGTGGTGTCGAGCCTCACGGACGCGGACCGGAGCGAGGAGAACGCGGAGTGGCGCCAGCCCGTGGACCTCGCCGGCCTCCTGTTCGACGCGTACGACGACCTCCCCGAGAACCCGAGCGGCGACTGGGACGAACCCGGGGACTTCCTCGACACCGTGCTCGGCGACGACCCGCACGCCATCGTGGACGCCCTTCTCGACGCCGCGAACGCGGGCGCGACGCCCCGCCAGCTCTCCCGCGTGGTGCGGTACGCGGCCGCCGTCCGCGTCGCGCAGTTCTCGACGGGGAACGAGTTCGGCGACTGGAACACCGTCCTGCACACGTTCACGTACGCGAACGCCGTCCACCAGGCCACCGCGCGCACGGACGCCACGGAGCTCTACCGCGGCGCGTTCGACGCCGCGCTGAACGTCTACCTCGACCGCTTCCTCAACACGCCGCCCGCGTCGATACCCGACGGCGACCCGACCGCCGACCCCGCGGACGCGCTCGACGGACTCGACGAGGCGTTCGACCGCGAGGGAACGGACGAAGTGAACCAGGCGTCGCGGGCGGCCGCTGACTTCCTCGCCGGCGGCGGCGACCCCGACGACCTGATGGAGTCACTGGGCGCGTCTCTCGTCCGGGAGGACGCGGGCTTCCACACGTTCCAGGCAGTCGAAGCCGGGTTCGCGGGCGCAACGGACGCCGACAGTTCAGAGCGCGAGCGCGTCTTCCTCGTCGCGGCCGCGCGCTACCTCGCCGCGCACACGCCGACGCGCCGGGAGCGCGAGCAGACGTACCGCATCGCCGAGCGCCTCCATCGCGGCGAAGCCCTGCACGAGACCGAGCACTAGGGTCGGATGACCGCGCGGCCCTCTATCTCGTTGCGTTCGAGTTTCGCCGCGACATCGTTGATGTCCGCGAGGTCGTACTCGGTGGTCGTGAGGTGTATCTCGCCCTGTTCGACGAGCGCGACGAGTTCCTGGAGCTCGGTGTACGTGCCGACGAGGTTCCCGCGGTAGTCGAACTCGCCGTCGACGAGGTCCTGGCTGGGGCGGTGGATGTGGCCGCCGTAGCCGACGATATGGTGGTCGCCGCCGGGAGAGACAATATCTGGTGCGAGTGCGGTTGTGGTGTCCGAGCCGACGAAGTCGAGAACCTGTTTCGCGCCCCGACCGTCCGTGATGGCGTCGACCGCGTTCGCCACGTCCTCGTCAGTTGAGTTCACGGTGTAGTCCGCACCGAGGCTGTCGGCGAGCGCGAGCGCGTCGTCCTTCACGTCCACGGCGATGGTTCGAGCGGCACTCATCGCGTGAGCCGCTTGCAGGCCGATGTGGCCGAGGCCGCCGATACCGATGAGGACGCAGTAGTCACCGGGAACGAGTTCGCGCGCTGCCTTCTTCACGGCGTGGTAGGCGGTGATGCCGGCGTCGGCGTGCGGCGCGATGTCGACCGGGTCGGTGTCGTCGAGCGTGATT
>NZ_JAZHPG010000021.1:0-112521 GCF_036418315.1 Salarchaeum sp. III
GCGCAGTTTCTCGTCGACGTGGAGGTTCCAGGTCGTGGTTGTATCGAAGCAGGCGAGCACGGCCTCCTCGTAGCCGCGTGTCTCGCGGGATTCCTGGAGTTCGACCTGGGTGTTGCAGTTCTTGCAGAACACCCCCTCGAACGGGATGTGAGTGAAGATCTCCTGCCCGCAGACGGGGCACCAGAGGAACTCGAACAGTGCCTCACTGTGTCGGTCAAGTACTTCAAGGGTCATTGGTTGACTTACCCGGTCGTACCGGGCCACCACCTCGTGCCCGGCCGAAAAACAGCGCCCACCGCTCACTCACTCACCGTTCGGCGCCGTAGACGATACGGGAGGGAGCTTCGTACCCACAATCGGGGCAGTCATACCACCGCTGGACTTTCGCCCCGTCTGCCGCCTTCTCGCCGACGCGAACGTCGACGTTCGGACACTCCGGACAGCTGAGGTCCGGTGCGGGCCGCTCCCGGAGCTCGTCACGGAACGATGTCGCATCCTTCGTCTCGTCTCCCCGCGACCAGACCGGGTAGCCGTCGACGAGAATCACCCCGCGCCACTTGTACCGGTAGGAGTCCGGCGCACGATGCAGGACGGCTCGCGCACCGGTCTCGGTGTTCCGATACGCGAGTGTCGGCGAGCGGCTCTCGCGTCGCCAGTTGGTGATGTGGGGCATTATTCAGAAGTGGACGTCAGCGGGTACGATCCAGAGCTCTTCACTCTCCTCGAGGAGTCGATCCAGCTGTCCACGGTGGCGAATGCCGGTTCCGTGTTCGGTGTACAGGAAGATCGTCGGGCCATCGTACGCACCGACCTTGTGGAAGGCGTGCCGGGCGAGGTCCTCGTCGCGCATGATCTCCTCGTCGGAGAGCTCGTCGATGGCCTCTTTCACCCGGTCGAGATTCCGCTCGAACTCTTCCTTCGTCACCTCCCAGCCACGCTCGAGGAGATCCTGGCCGTCATCAGAGTCGACGGGGGCTGCCGTCGGCAACTCCCCCCATCGTGCCTTCCCCGCAACGGACGTGTCCTCCTCGTCGAAGGTCACATAGTAATCGAAGACGGCGCCGGCGTGTGGGTTCGCGCCGACCAAGCGGTCGAACACCGACTTTCCGGTGGCCAGCGCGTCGTCGTGCGTCGATGCCTCTACCAGAGCGTAAATCACCATATGCATCTCGAACACCTCGAAACGCCGACGCCCCGGGAATCGTTGCTCGCTCCAGCTGCGCCGGCACCCATCGCCGGCGCTCGAAAAACTCTCCTCGTGACGGCGGATTCTTAGGATTCGTCCGCTCGTTCGACAGTGATGGTCAGGGCGCCCGATTCGTAGTCGGCCTCGAAGTCGACCGCGAACGCATCCGCCTCATAGGCGGCGTGGTAGGCGCGGTGGCGTTCGAGCGAGCCAGTTGCCTTGAAGTGGAAGAATGCGGCCGCCGTGTAGGGCTTTCTCTGGGCTTCGACCTGCGACTCGACGGATACGGGGAGCGCGATCTGGGGCGTCTCCGTGTCGATACTCGCAGCGAACTCCTTCGCTTCCTCGACGGTTGCTTGCGAATGTGCCGGTGTCTCGCCGGTGAGCACGTTCACCGGGGTTTCCGTCTCGTCGGTGAACAGGACGCCTTCGAAGGTGTGTGTCCCGAGGATCGCCTCGGGATCCAACTCGCAGTCGTGAAACGGGTCGTCGTCTGAGGTCATCGAATCACGAGCCTATGGCGGGGCTCACCCATTCCGGCCCCTGAAAAACAGCAGTTGCTACGAAGCAGATCTGCCATCGATAGATCTCCAAAACCCCTATGGGTTTTGTATCCGATGTTTCGGTTAGATGCCCTCCATATCGCGCCGTGAATACCTTGCAGTCTCAGCCACGACAGCTCTCGCGGCAACTGCCGGCTGCCAGACCAGCTCGTGTACGCCCACAGATCCTGGCGTCGCGCAGTGGCCACAGACACGTGCCTCTCCGCACAATACGAACGCCGTTCCCGAGCAGCCGACGCTCACGGCTGGCGGTGACTATTGGACGAGTTCCCTTACGGACGATATCGATATCACTGGACTCGTTGCCGCAAATGATACGGCTGTCGTCGTCGGCCGTACGTCCGGCGAGCACAATGGCATCCTGACCACCGTACAACTCGACGATGGGTCCTCCGATACGACCCACGAACTCAATCGGCGTCCAACTGGCCCACCAGCCCTCGCAGGTTCGATCGCTGTGACGCCCGTCCTTGGCGACTATACCGAGCCATCGACCGGTGGGCTCGTCGCACTCGACACCGCTAGCTGGACGACCACCTGGACACACGAGACGGCTGGACGGCCGAATCCACTGACCGTTGCTGACGATCTCCTCGTCGCCACGAGCGACCAGGGCGATGTCACTGCGCTTGCGGCGTCGACTGGCGACACGCAGTGGACGCGGACGTTCGGTGACGATCATCAGCGTGCAAGCATCCCTGCACCGCCAGCCGTCGACGACGACCACGTGTACATCACCGCAGATGGCTCTGCCGCCCAGGGCATCTACGCACTGGATCGCGAGACGGGTGAAACACAGTGGGAAATCCCTGGACCAAATATTCCGGTCCCATTAGTTCGCGCAGGAGATGTTGTCCTCGCGAGCTACGACCGCTATGAACTCGCGGCGTTCGATGCTGGGAATGGAGACCGGCAGTGGTCGAAGGCGATGTATGACGGTAGCTTGTTCGCGCCGGCAGTCGGCCATAGCCGCGTCTTCAGTGCGGACGAGGAAACCGTGTACGCGCTTGCCGTTGGGGGTGGCGATGTCCACTGGGAACAAGACCTCGATGTCGCAGGCTCCCCAATGGTCGTTGGGGAGTCGGTCGTCGTTCCGACAACCGACCGGATTGTGGGTCTGAGTATTGAGGACGGGAGCGATCTGTGGGCGCTGTCTGAGACATCTGCGACCGGATGTGTTCCTGTCAGTCGGGGCCTGCTTTACACGGCAGGCAATACGGTGACGCTGCGAACAAATTGTGAGTGAACTGGGGGGCCTCAAACCCACCGAACTCACCACATTAGCGAGAGCTCCCCCTAACCGTAGCGGGAGTAAATAAAGTCCGTGTTGGCAGCTACTGTTATCCAGAGGCGGTATCCCAACCCCTCCAGTTGCGGTCCTCTTGAAATGTCACCAGTGAGTGCAACGACGCCACACGAATTCAAACTCATAAAGCAGTCATTATCTCTCAAGGACTTCAATAGAGCCGATAGTCCCTAAGTTCGAGACTATTAAGTCTGATATGCTTTAGATACTCAAACAGTGATGCCCTCCATCTCAGTCACCCGTACTGAATGCCGCCGTTATCTTCGCGGCAAGACACCATGGATAGTAGGACTCTGTTTCATCCTGTTTAGCCGTCTTGTAGTTCAACCGGAACCCCCAGAACTCCAAATCCTCGGCGGAGCAGCCCCCCTCGTTAGCGCACAAATCGCAACCACGATCGTTGTCCCGTTCGTCACTGCTGTAATCGGCTTCCGTGCGATCACTCGAGAACGTGAATCCGGCACCGCCCGACTCATCCTCGGCACCAAAACCACGCGTTCGCAACTCGTCCTAAGTGTTGTCCTCGGGCGCGGAACGGCTCTTTTCGCCCCAATCGCAGCCGGGACGGTCCTCGTTGTCAGCTACGACGCCTTCCAGTATGGTCAATTCTCACCATTGTTGTTCCTCGGCTTCCTCGCCCTCACAACCATCTACGTGTATGTGTGGATGGCGCTCATCGTTGGCCTCTCCGCAGCGAGCTCGTCGACGACTCGCGCAGTGATTCTCGGGACGATCGTCACACTCGCGCTAACGCTTTGGAACGATGTGACACTGGCAGTCCTCTGGCAACTCACCACCGGCACAACACCTGGACCGCAGATGGATCATCAAACAGCATTCCAGATTGCTGGTTGGCTGTCGCCCCTCAGTGCGTTTCAGGTCCTCACAAACTGGCTGCTCGGCGTTCCAGTCGGCCCCGGTAATGCCGTCGCCCAGATATCTAACGCCCTCACTGAAACTGGAGAACTCGCGACGACGTCGCCACCGCTCTCAGCGTGGTGGGGATTCGGCGTCCTGCTCAGCTGGCCGATGCTCTCCCTCCTCGGTGGCATCACAGTCTTCCAGCGAAGCGATCTCGCGGCCCGTAGCCAACTCAAGATATTCCGAACGCTTCAACGGGTTTCTCCCTCACTTTCTCGAGTTGAGAGTCGGCTATTTACCCGTCTCACCGGGAATGGTGGGCTGATTGATGCGCTTCCTGGGTCGTGGCAACCGCTCGCGCGCCGTGAATTCCAGCGGCTCATTCGTACTCCACTCGTCTGGTGTGTCGGCATACTCGTGTTCGTCGCTGGTATCCTTAGCCTCTCACCAGCGATGTACGTGCAGGACGCACTGGGGTCTCGTGTGCCGCTTGCTGCCCTGCAACGACCGCTCACGTTCATCGGCGCTATCGGCGTGCTGTTCGGTACGTTCCGTTCGGTAAATCACGAACGTGATACGGGCGCAATTCGGTTCACCGCAGGCACTGCTATCTCACGAATGGGGACGCTGATCGGATTTACGCTTGGTCGAGCAGGTGCCTTCGCTGTCCCGATCGTCGGCGCGATTGTCCTGACGTGCCTGCTAGCAGTACCCCAGTATGGCATTGTTCCACTTGGTATACTTGCCGGCTTTCTGGTCTTCGCAGTCTTCTTTGTGACCGTGATCGCTGGGATTGGCGTCTCGATTTCGACGATTTTCCAAAGCCAAGCTATAGCCGGATTTACAATTCTCGTCTTTGTGGGCGTTCAAATCGCCTGGTTCACCGTTTCAAACACCATCTATAGCTTAATTACAGGTGTGAGTGTAAATGGACTCAATCCGCCGAGTGACCCGCTATATCTATTCCTCCGATGGGTACCTCCGCTACGACTCCCGAACGTCGTGACAAATGCTATTATTGAGGTTCCGAACTCCGCAGCGCCGGCCTCATCTGTGATTGGGGAGCTGCAACCCAATCAGTTCTCAAATATCGTTGTTGCACGATTAGTCCACGGGACTGACGTTCCAGCTTGGTATCTACATCCGTCAGTCGCACTCGGACAACTCCTCCTGTGGCTCATTCTTCCACTAGGAGTTGCACTCTGGGTTTATCGAACGAGAAACATCGATTAGTTGAGCTAACTTTCGGTCGCGAGTTCGACGAAAGCGTCCTCGATTGTGCCTTGTTCGATATCGAACGACTGGATATTCACACCAGCACTATCCAGTGTTTCGAGGACACGATAACAAACTGTCCGCGGACACGTCACTATGACCCGACCAGAATCATAGAAGACGTCCTCGACATCGGCAAGCTCACTGATTGCTTGTAGCGGCGGGTCATCGCTGTTGGTCTCAATGCTGAGTTGCGTTCGGACGCCAGCCATATCGCGGAGTTCTTTCGGCGTTCCTTCGGCAATTAGGTGGCCGTCGGAGAGTAGGCCAACGCGATCACAGACCCGTTCTACTTGATCGAGGACGTGGCTGGAGAAGAATACAGTCGCTCCTCGATCGCGTTCAGCAGCGACAACTTCTCGAACCAGCCGCACTCCGTAGGGATCGAGCCCGGAGAACGGTTCGTCGAGGATGAGTAGTTCCGGTTCGCCGGCGATAGCCATCGCCAGTCCGAGGCGTTGTTCCATTCCTTTCGAGTACCCGCCGGCACGTTGGTCGACAGCGTCACCGAGGCCAACGCGCTTGAGGATTGCTTCGGGATCGCCGGTCGCATCGTTCGCGTCGAGGATGTAGCTGGCGTGTTCGCGTCCGGTGAGCGTACTGTAGACGCCGAACTGGTCGGGGAGGATGCCAGTTCGAGCGTGAATTTCACTCGCATCCTGCTGGGCGTCACGTCCGAGAACGGTGAGTGTGCCTGTTGATGGACGGGTATAGTTCATCAGCATATCGATCGTCGTGGATTTTCCTGCACCGTTCGGACCGAGGAATCCATACACTTCACCGTTTTCGACTTCGAGATTGAGGTCTGAAACAGCTGGATTACCACTATACAGCTTGGTAAGTCCGGTTGTCTTAATCACGGACATGAAGAGTCCCCAGGGTTTGATCGGAACCGCCTGCTGGTTGAGAATGTTCTGTTGGAGGGCCCACATGCGATGTAGAAACAGGACTGTTAAAATATTTCTCGTAGCTCACGGTGTTCTGGACCTTTTTTGAAACCATCCTCTTTGTGACCGAATAATCTCAACTCCTCAACAGTTCCATCTCCACTTGTTCTCACCCAAACTCGAAGGTACCTGAATCCGATGCGGTAACGGTCTCCCCAAACGTCCCTGATTCGGTTGCCTGAACCGAGAACGAACACTGTAACATCGACGGGAGGGCTTGCGCGTCTCGAATGACAAACGGGAACTGGATTGTCCCATCGAGGCCGATTTCATCCATCTCCATTACGAACTGCCGGTGGGTCGTCCCATTCTGGATCCGCTGAAAGTAGGTGTTGAAGCTGTCACTCCGCGTTGGTGGGCTGATCAGGTAGGTGAGTTGGCCGTGTTGGTCGAAATAGGTGCTCGGGGTGGCGAACGTCGCCGTGAACTGGTCCAGTGTGTAGGCTGATGACGGGTCGATACTCGCGTTGAAGGTGAACCACCGTGACGGAATTGACTCCTCTGAGTCGAATTGTGGTTTCCTACTGATTTCGACGTACCCGATGTTCTCTGCGTTGGATTGGCCTGGGAAGTCCCACGACAGTTCGTCTGCCGAGTTTTCATGAACGACGGTATCAAGCGTTCGTGACCCCGTTCCAGGCAGTCCACTACATCCAGCAAGCGCGGCGGTGGCAACCACTCCTCCGGCAGCGAGGAACTGCCGACGTGTTCGGTTCCCGTGATCGTCCTGTGGAGAGTGCGGGGACTCAGGCATTCATAGCGAAGTGGTAAACAACTCGATTAGTGTCTTTGGTCTTACCGTTCCACCCGAATTACTTGCGATGGCTGTTTCGGAGGGTTCGATCAAGGTACAATCCGAATCGTACTGTTCAGTCCTCTAGGAGTGGTTGAGGCTCGCCTTCTCGAAGGGGGATTCCCCAGTCGGGGTGAGCAGCTCCTGTCGGTCTCCGGCTCGCTCGACCAGCTTCCGTTTCAGGTACTGTCTCGCCGTCGACGGCGTGAAGACCCCCTTGTCAAGCATGTCGCCGACGATGTCTTTGAGGGCCGCGAACTGGCCCTGTAGGTGGCCGTCGCCGACTGGCTCGCCGTCGTACCAGCGCACCGTCGCAAGCGCGCCGTTCCCGGCCGTCTCTCCCTGTTCGACTGTCTCCGAGTCGTACTGGAGCCCGAACCACAGCGTCCGATAGGCGGTCACCTCGAACGTCGTCGACACCACGAAGAACGCCTCGTGGTGGAGGTAGTCGAGATGGTCAGCGACGATCTCGTCGAGGGTGAGCCCGGTGGCGCGGGGCTTCGGCTCGATGATCGTCGACGGGCGATCCTCGTCGGCGAGGTAGCCGTCGACGGCTTCTGTCTCGAGGCCATCGGCCAGTTCAGCCAGCAGCTGTTTCGCCCACTTGGAGTCGGTGTCGTCGCCACCGAACGGCGACTCAGCCGAGATTCGGTGCTTGAGATTCAGGTTCGCCGCTCCCCAGTGGCTGTAGTGGAGCGTGTACTGTCCGTCCGTGCGTTCGTACGCAACGAATGCGCGGTGTCCCATCGAGCAATCCCCTCACGGGGCGACCGCGACTGGATCGCCCCGCACCCCTCTCGGGGGACGAACAACGCTACTTGTCGAACGATTCGCACCCTACGTTTTCAGATGTTTTTGGGCTTCTTCTAACCGACTCTGATTGACTTCTCCAGTGTCTTCCAGAGCATCGATTAGTTTCTCAGCACTTTGGTGGATCCTGCCGTTATTATTACTTTTGAGTAGGCTCTCAAGGCGTGTCAAGGTCTGTTCCTCTGTACCATAGTATTCAGAAAATCCCGTCAGTTCATCAATAAGAGTCGACACATGGTTGTTGTTCAGATTACGTCCCTCGAATGCATCCGTAAGGCGTTCAATCACCCACTCACCATCATCCTCATCCACATCTCCCGTTTGGACAAGCGAACTGAAGACATCTACTAACGGGAGCAGTTGATTAGGTTGTATGTTACCTGAGAGTTCTGACTGTAATTGACTCCGAATATTTCTGGCTATAGTCGTCTTCCGCTCCGTTACGATCTCATTCCCAATCTGGTTCCAAATCGCTTCGAAGGCCTCGTGATCACTCTGGTTGCCGGACAAGAGAGAATCTAACCGCTTGATGAACCCCTCCTTTTCTGGATTCTCCAAACGGTCATAGACTGCTGCCTCAGCCCGGAGATAAGTCTTCTTCTGATTGGTGTTTGCGTTACTAATCTGACGCTGGCAACACTCCAGCACAGAATCTTGAACCTCCTCAAACCGATCTGGATACTCCGAGAAAATCTTGGCAGCTATCAGATTCTGAGTATGGTCATCCTCCTCGGTAAGCCGTTCCACCATTTCGAAGAGTTGGTTATCATACTCTTCGGGGATAGCAGGGACTAAAGTCCCCATAATCCAATCAACATTACCCAGGGGTTCCGGAATCCGGCCTAATACACCAGCCACCGCTTGCTTATTATCGAGAATATCTACATCCTGGCCTGAGGTATGACTGATGATCTGCTGGGTGTTGCGTTGGTTCCATCTACTAATCAGATCAGCAATCCAGTCCCCAAAGTCCTCACGCGTCGCTGCATCATATGAGTCATAGAAATTGATAGCCACCTTCACCATATCCGTATCTTGACCGGACGAGGATACCCTCTGCTTCAACTCCCGGAACAGACGCGAACCGACATCTAAGGTGATCTGCCCCTCTAACTGATTCAATTCCTGTCGAAGCTGATTGTAATACTGATCCTCATTCTCACTATCTACGTCATTTTCCAAGTTGAGAAGTTGCTCGACGAAGTATTGTCGTCCACGCGGCTGGGCCTGACTATCGAACTGTTTGTAGTGCTCTGTTCCTTCGAACCGGTTCCGGTTTCCACTCCACGATACAAATGTTGCGGCACGCTCCATTAGCTCCGGTGAGGCCAATTTTTTCGATTCCTCTCGACGGCTCAACGTATCGAGCGCACCTCCGAGCTCATTATCACCCAAGTCTAGAAGCGACGAACACAGACTTTCGGAAGCCCTTCGTGGAACGTCTTCCGAGTTCTCAACGAAAACCTCTAGGACGTTCTCTCGTAATTCGCTATTTGTAGCTACGGTTGTAGCGAATCGGTTGAAAACCGTCGTCCGATCTGGCTCTGATACTTTGAGAACAACGGGGAAGAACTCCTCAGGATCAAAGTCAGTGTAAAACTCCTGTACCAGGTCTAGAACCAGGTATTCACCTACAATTTCTGCGACTTCTCTTTGGTCTTCTTCCTTGAGCTCGTCAAAGACAGCGACCAAGGTGTCTATCGTAGAGAAGAGCGGCCCCTCACGCCCTTCTCGTATATAATCATCCAACGCAGTATCAATCGCGCTGAGATACGGATTAAGCGGTTGTTCCTCCCGTTGCACGGTTTGAAGCTCTTCCCGGACTTCGTCTTCTTGGTTGGTCCGAAGGTTCTGGATAAGTGCATCCCTATCCGAAAGCTCGCTCGCGAACGATGGCTCCCCTAATTGGAGGAACGGTTTCGAATTATCCACCTTATAGCGGCGAGTGGAACGCAAAAATCGCTCTAGCTCTGTCTCACTTTCTTTCCCCTCTCCACCCCTTCCTAACAGTTCTTCAATACGCTTTCTTCGTCTGTCATCTGATAGATTTCCCGGAAAATAGTTATTCACATCTTCTAAGAGACGCGGATCATCCTGCAATTCACTATAGAACGAGGGATAGTCTTCTTCGAGAATCATTATTTTCGCCAGAAAGTCCATGTTATTAGTGAGCCTCCCCCTACTCAAGTGGTCAGCATCTTCCATCTGCTCAGAAAGGATTCGGAGCGTCGTCAATCGATTCAAAGACTGCTTGATTCGCCGGGGGTTTTGACATATGCCTTCGTGATAACATCTAAGACTGCGTCATCAAACGGTTCCGCTAGTTCTTCGTTCTGAGCCTTTGCATACTCTTCAATATCTTCTGCAATAAAGTCCGGGATACGAATATGTGTCTGGAAGAACTTACGCAGGAACTCGCGCTCGTTAAGCTGGTCTTCAAAGTAATCCCCCTCGGTATCGATTGATTCTATGTGGCTCTGAAGTGCCCGATCATCACACGGAATAATGTAGATACAATCCTCACTCTGAAGGAACGTCTTCAGCGAAACTAAGACATCATAGACCGTGTCGCTTTCACATCTGTCCAGATTGTCAATTGAGATTAGGACCTTATCGGCATCTGTCTCCTCGAGAATTTCGTCGAACAGTTGTTCGTACGCGCCCGACCACTCCTTCCGCGGGTGTTTTCGTCGAAGGGCAGAGGTTGCCTGCCGAACCTCACCCGCCATAAAGACAAATACAGAGACGAATAGCGGGAAGAGAAATGCACTCAGAACGCTATTAATTGAGGAAATCGTCGGATCCATAATTTCGACGAGACCCACAATATTCAACAGATTCACCACCGCCCCGACCATGATGATACCCAATATTAGGAAAGTGACTCCGCCAACGAGAGGAGATTCAGTATAGATCCGTTCTGCTTCCTCCCAAGCAGACAGATCCTCTCCACCTTGTTTCTCTTCAACATCGTATAGCTCCCTCGTAATCTTATCCTCTCCAAGTACTGCGTCGTTTCCTTCGTCATCAGTCTGACCGGTCTTTTTACCGATTGCTTGGTCCAGATTCAGCAGTAGATCGGTCCGAATCGATTCTTCGGCATGCTTCCAGGCATCGAACTCTACGCATACGTAATTGGTGTCCCTCTCTCGTAGACGAGAGTACAACATCCGGATAATCGAGGTTTTCCCGGAGCCCCACTCCCCGAACACCCCGATATTCCATGGGGGATTTACATCTTCAACCATCCGCTCCAGAGTGTCGACATATTCCTGGTGGCGGAACTCATCCTTGTCAACATCCTCGATCGGAGAATCAGACAAAAAGCGGTCCTTGTTCTCTTTACTACTCATATTGAAAACTCACACCTGAATGATAAAAATCTAATGTAGCGAAGAGAAGGGGAATACTAAACACCGCCCCCAACAAGACAACACAGGCTGTTGGAAATCTTCTTCATAAATCCTCCTTGCGGACCTTCTTACACCTCTTGAGGTCGATGCACTGACCGAAGTACCCCATATAGTGAATGGAGACGCCCTCTCGCGGTCTCGACTCGCTCTCGATCCGCGTCGTCCAACCGGTTGACGTCGAGTCGGTTGAGATTGCTGAGTATATGATGCATCCGGTAGCCCTGTTTGAACTCTTGCTCCATCGGAAGCGCCTCACCGCTCGCCGACGCGGAAAGACCCAGCATCGAGACTGGCGTCGGGCTTCCAGGAGCTCGCGGTCTTAACCAACAAACCTCGACGATACCGGTAGGCTGTTGGTTAATCGGCGGCCAGCACTGGCCCTACTCGAGACTGGGGCCGTAGCGAGCCGAGCCACACACCCGACACTCCCAGATCGGTTGTCCCGTCCACGCCGCATCTGGGACTGATTCATGGGTCTTGAACCGATGGTCGGTCGCCCGTCCACAGTCTTAACAGTCGAATTCCTGCGTCGTCGGTACCGACGACACCTGGCGATCAGCCGCAGCCTCGCCAGTAGATTCGGTCAGCGCCATCGCTGGAACCAGCCACACCGCGTCGTCGGCGTCGTCGAGGACCCTGTCGAGACGCGACGCGTCGCGGATGCCGTTCCCCCGCTGGTCGTAGAGCCGCGTCGGGGCCTGCTCTTGGTACTTCGACACTCCCTGCCCGTGCCACTCAGTCCGGTCACGGGCGGCACTGAGAAGCCGCTCTCCCTCCTCTGACGACACCTGTACCGCGTCGGGGAGTGAGGGCCATTGCTCGGCCAGCTAGCGCGCCGGCGCCTCGTCGAAATCGTAAATGAGACTGTCGTTGTCGACGGCCGGCTCCGCCGCATTGGCAGCGAGGTGGGTCGCCGCGGCGCCGCCCTTCGCCACGGCGCCGTAGAACGCCGTCGACTCGACGACCAGCTGGACGATGCCGAGGACCGTCGTCGACGCTGCCACGTTCGTGCTAGTGCCGTCACTCCCGAGATGGTTGCTGAGACAGAACCGGCATTTCGTCTGGCCGTCTGGGACTGACGCCCCACACGACTTGCACTCGCCGTCGGTTACCGTCGGCGCATCAGGATAGCCATCAGAGTTCGTCGCGACGCGTTGCCGCCGGGGGGCACTCTCACAGCAGTCGTCCAGCCTCGTGTCCGGAATGTGGGACGCCTCGCCGGTCGGCCGCAGTTCCTCGAAATCCAGATAGCGATCACGTATCGGTTGGTGTGGTTTGTCTCGGATTCGTATTTCAATGTCAGGGCCAGTAGTCCGCCCTGTCTCCCGCTCGAGTATGGGTAATGAACTAAGTCATGCGAACATCTTATACTTCATGAGCAAGTAGATGGGAGTAGCAACTGAGGTCCCTATGAGCAGCAACGACACCAAGCACGTGCAAACGGAACTGAACGAGGACGAATACGAACGCTTCCGGGAGTTCGCGCGAGAGCACGGGCTCTCGCTCAAGGAAGCCGGCCACGAGGCACTGGTCGAGTGGATCGAACGTCAGCAGCAGGCCGACCCGAACGACCCGGCGTTCACCGTCCTCGATGACCTCGAGGACGAGTCCCTTCCAACATCGGCGGCGACGGATGCCCGCGAGGAAGACGATCTCGTCGAGGAGTGGGACGGCAGCGACGAATCGTTCACGCTCGCCGATGACCCGTCTGCGCAATCCTGAATTTGGATGGCTGAACCAGCCGAAACCCCGATTGGGGCGATCACGCCCGAGCATTTTCGCCCGGGGCACGTCCGCCATCAGGTTGTCGTCGGGCCGAAGTTCCTGTACGCATTATTCAACCCTCAGGATCAGATGCACGCAGTCTCGCGGGCGTTCATGACCTTTGTCCGCGACGGTGACCTCCCCTATCGTCGCCTCATCGTCAACGATCACATTGTCGACGAGGCTGCCACACGGCTGAAAAAGCAAGCGTCGATGCGGAACGCAGCCTCGTTCCTGACGACGCTCGACGAGAGCACGCTCTATCAGTTCGAATCCGTCTCCGAGGACGTTTTCGATGACGCCAAAGCAACGTTCGTCGAGTGGACGGATCTAGATGCGTCACTCACCGATTTCACTGTTGCAGCCCATATGGACGCCGTAGGGGTCGATCACATCCTTACGTACGACCGGCACTACGATGCGTTCGACGTGACAACACTTCCGTATCGCAATCAGAGCTAGAAGTGCCCAGTATGTCCGAATCCCCGCAGGACGGCGTTCAGTCGTGGCCTGAGTCGATGAGCGTCCGCGACCGTATTCGAGCGGTCGCCGAGACGCTTCGCGAACCCCGGTCAGTCAACTGGATCAGCGAGCAGGCCGACGCCGCATGGAGTACGACCAACGAGGAACTCCAAGATCTCGTCGACCAAGGCCAACTGCGTCGCGTCGAGGTCGGCGAGACCACGCGTATCAGCCGGACTACACGCGACTGCTATTCGAGGAAATCCGCACGCTCATCGAGAAGAACACGCCCGAGGAGCTACGGAACGAACTGGCCGCGATCACGGAAGAGATCGAGGCGTGGCAGGCGACCTACGACATCGAGACGTGGGAGGAGCTCGAACAGTCGCTCGCCGACGGCGACCTCGCAAGTGACGAACTTCGCGAAAGGCGGGACGTAATTACGCGGTGGGAGGAGAATCTGGAAGATCGCCGGCTCATCAAGCATGCGCTGGCGCTCTACTCGGATGTTGAAGCTGCTCGCGAACAACTGATTGATTATAGCAATTCCCGTCAGCAGTAGAGGTGATTCGCTGGACTGATGGAAATCGGTATTGTCCGAACAGTCTGCGTACTTGATAGAACCCGCAGCTAAGAGATAGTCCTACTCAGTCGCGAGCTCGTCGTAGATTTCCTCGTGCTCGTCGAGGTCTTGGCGTCCGAGGAACCGGATGAGATACTGGCGTGCCTCCTCGGGGGACAGCTCATCGGGAATCTCGGGCTGCTCACTTTCAGCGGCCATCCTTACTCCTCACTATGGGGGTCATCGTCATAATCGTTCGGTTCGTGAGACTCATCATCAACTGTGCCGTGCTCCGTTGGCAGTTGGTCTGTGCCTTCGATACGTGACAGCCACAGGTTGATGGTTGCCTCGTACTCGGGGGCGAGCGGCTCTGTGTGCGCTCCGAGATACTCGATCACGTCATCCTCATTAACACTGCTCTCATCCGTAGCGAGCGCTTTCAGGATCTCTTTAATCTCCCGATTGTAGTCAAAGCGGCGGCCATTCAACGCGTAGAAAATTCGGGTCGACATGAGCGCCGTTCGCTTGTTTCCATCGACGAACCGTGGGACGAGTACAGGGAGATTCACGAGGATCTCCCGCTGTACAACGGACCGAAACCCGCTGAACTGGCCTCCTTCTTAATGGAACAGGGAATCGACGACGTCGAGTATGAACCGCTCCCCGACCCGGTCCTGTGGGGGAAGGAAGTCGAGTACGAAGCGTACGTCGTTCGAGGACAGCTTCCCGAATAAGTCTCAGTTGCGGCGTCGAACCAGCTATTTCAAATCGTTCTGACGGAAGCGCATCCGTGGCTACCAGTATTCAGACATTCCCGCTGACGATTTCTGCGATGCGCTCACGGTCGAATAGTGTCGCCCCCTCAAATGCATCGGGATAGATGTCCTTCGCGGCCTGATCAGTGTGATAGAAGTTGATTATCGGTCCTTGGTCGAGATACCCAGCATTATAGATCTCATCGTTTTCGACTGCGGTTATCCGACTGGTGACTGAATTCTCTTTTAATGGTTTGACAACGTTTTTCTGGAACTCGGATTCCGGTGTGCCGCCATAATTCCGTACTAATAATGCTTCAGGGTCAATCTCAACGAGGGCTTCAGGGCCAAGGGTTCCATCATCGGAGTAGCTGTAGTGGCCGACGTCAGTTTCAGCGAGCGCGTCACTCAGTCCAAGATCGCGCCACTGTTTGGTGCTAACTCCCCCATTGTTGATCCGGAATGGATAAAATGAGGTCCCGTTCTTGCCGGCCGGGTAGACGAGGAGAGCCGTTGGCCGTTGGTCGGCTGGTGGCAATCGCTTGTCAATCGTGTCGAGCATCTGATCGTGAAGATCAACGAATGCTTCGTATCGGTCCTGTGCCTGAAAGACGTCCGCCATCAACGCAAAGGCCTCATAGAGGTCGTAGTAGCGATAATCGTGCCACTTATCACTGTGCCGCCGGATGAAGCTCCCGAACAACGGGCCGATATTGCTCCTGACTTCATCGATATCGGATTGGTCCCAGTCGTACCAGAGCCGCAATATATGTGGGTCGATGAAGTGAGCCTCCGCATTCATCTCATAGAACAATTCCTTGTCAACATTTCCACTGACCAGCTCGACAATCTCATCTTGGTCGTGTTCGAGGCCCGGAAGTGCGTCAAAAGCCTCGTTTGCGTATCGATGGTGATTCTGGATTCCGAGCGTTTGGCCGCCACCAAGCGCAAAGCCCATATCCGCGAACGTTGGGAGCAGTGCGGTCCACTGCTCAGGTGGCCCGTCAAATTCAACGTCACCTACGGGTTCAATACTGACAGTATACGTGTCATCGGTAGTGGTTTCTTGGCTTGACGTCGGCGTGCTATTCTCTGTGGGTTCTTGGTTTGAGTCTGAGGAGCCACTACTGATGCAACCCGCAAAGAGTAGACTGCCAACTGCGCCACTTGCTCCGAGGAATTTTCGCCGAGTTGCTTTGTTATGCTGCATAACTCATTCTTTTAGGATCACCTAAAGTAGCTTGCGGAATTCGTCAAATCCCTGGTCGACTTACGCCCAGCAACCGAAGTTGGTTGACGAATGCCAGTCGCATATCGCCCGTCGCTGCCGTAGCCGACCGTAGAGCCATCAATCGGTATCAAGTCCGCCAAGAGATGGTCTACCTGAGGACAGCAGTCTCCTTCCCGGACAGGCTCAGAACAATCCAGCGATGAATCCGAGTCCCATAATGATGAGCGCAGCCGCAGAGAACGCCGGCAGATACGGGGTGTACTGTTTGACCTTCGCTTCGTAGTGCTGATAGCCGGCGATCAACAGCATCGTCAGCCCGACGATACCAATGATGACGGTAATCGCGTAGGCGCTCATCAGCTCAAGACAATAGTTCGACCCGGCACACAGCGCTCAAATTCTTCCTCGTGGGCGAACCCGAGTACGAACGCGAACCATGCGATGCCGAAGAGCCCACGTTCTGCAGCCTGATGACCGTCGTCGTGTGAATGGGAGTGACCGCCCACGAACGGAATAACGCCCTTTACTCGTTCGAGCAGGCCAACTTCTCCATGGTCATGTGAGTGCTCGTGGTCGTACCCGTGCGAGTGGTCGTGAACGTATTCGCGGATTCCGAGCGTAATCAGCAACACACCAGCGACGAGGGCAACCGGTCCACCGATGGAAATTGTCGTCGAGAACAGATCGACTGTGATTGGTTCGTTGACCTGTGTGCGGTTGAAGTATTCTTTCGCGTAGAAGAACACTCCCACCATCGCTATACTACTGATGAGGTGGCCCAGGCCGAGAATGAAACTCGCGACAAACCCGTAGACCCACTTGTTCGTTTGATCGAGGGCGTACGATGCGGCCACAGGCCAGCCGTGGCCTGGCTCGATTCAGTGAACCGCACCGAGGAGAACTGCCCCGACTAGGAGCCCGACCGCTTCACCGTGTAACATCGTAGAAGACACTCGGCTAACGAGGTGAATAACGGTTGTTAATACCGAACCGGTGATTCGTCATACGGAACGAGGAACTATTGTAGACTGGTGGCGACGGAGAACATATGCGAACGAGTTTCAACATTCCAGACGAGGTGGTCGCAGAGTTCGATCGCATCTGGCAGGACGAAGCACTCGAGAATCGCTCCAGAGCCGTTCGGGAAGCGATGCTCGAATATATCGAAGCCCACTCTCGGCTCGAGAACATGTCCGGCGAGATCGTCGCACTCGTCGGATTCGATTATCGGCACCACGACGTTATTCAGGAACTCCACGCCACCCAACACGACTACCAGGACGTGATTCTCAACACGAGTCACACGCACCAAGGCGAGTGGTGTCTCGAGTCGCTCTTCTGTCGCGGGTCAGCCGAACAGATTCGTGACCTCACCTACCGACTGCGGGATTTCGATAGTGTTCGGCGTGTGAAGGTGATGGTCATTCGCGATAAAGAGGTGTAGCGGGATAGCTACCAGAGCTCGTTGCAACGCGTTGCCGCCGCGATCACCTCCATTCCCGCCTAATCAAGCACGCGTTGGCGCTCTACTCAGATGTCGAAGCCGCTGGTGAACAGATGATGGATGTGGCTGACCGCGCTATCCGCTAATCCCGTCTTAGGGCGGGTTTGAGGCGCTATTCAGCTGCTCTATGTCGTCGTTCTCGTACGCCGCCCGCCACATCGCATGAACTGCACGCGTCACGAGTGACACCTCAGTCACGTCGATACAGGACGGTTCGGCGTCCGTTGTCGCGGCTTCAGGCGGCTGGTGGAAATGACTCTCGGGAGAGTGTGTGTTCGGGTGGCGATCGAAGCGCCAGTTGATATCGTCGCTATCGACGTAGTGGAACGAATACATCCCCAGTTCGCTCCACTGGATATCGAGCCGAGCGCTCTCGGCATCGGCGAGCCCATCGCTGAAGCTGATCTGCAGTTCCGTGGGGGCGACGACATCGTCGTACGCTGTTTCATCGACAAGCGGTTCGAGTTCGAGCCAGAGATCACGAATCCGCTGGAGCGCCGGCAGATAGATCGGCCCGAACTCGCCGGCGCGGTCGTCGTCGCTCATACCGCGAGCTGGTGGCTGGCCTCGTCGTACGCGAGTGCTGCTTGCGCGACGGCGAGATTCTGCCGCGTCGTGCGCCACGCGGTGAGGTCATCCCACCCCTTCATCTCGCCGGCTTCAAGATGCTGGGCGAGTTCTTCCGGGGACACCACATCGTACCGGTCCTCGTAGCGCCGGATCTCGGCCTTCATCTCCTTAATACTGTCGAGCAACTCCGCCCGGTCGACTTCCTCACGCAGCTCGCGAATCCGGGACATCAACACCCGGTCGCTGTTGCGCTTGTACAGCGTTGTTTGGCCGTCCTGTTCCGTTTCGGCGAATCCTGTGTTCACCAGCGTCTTACAGTGGCGACGTGCCGTCGGCTCGCTCACGAGGGCCCGGTCGGCGATCTCGGCCGCCGACTGCCCATCGTGGGTCTGTTCGACGATTTCGTACACACGTTCGAACGGTGTGGTGTCGTCCTTCCAGTCCGCCTTGACCTGCTCGTTGACGTCGTCCCACGTCTCAGTCATAGTGGGCCCTACGCAATCGAGAAACAAATAGTTTCCTCAGAAAATTATCTAACGTCCCAGCTGTGCAGGAGCGTTGTCAGGCTACATGCTCCGCTAACGTCTCGTGATGCGTCCGAACCGCGGTTGGCGTGACGTTTCCTGTCTCCGCGACGCTGCTTTGCGTCACCCACTTTCCCTGTTCCTGTCCCGCTTTGTAGAGACAGGACGCTGCGAACCCGGCCGGATGGACGCCCGTCGTGACGCCGCGCTCCTCGGCCTGCTCTGCGAGGGGTCGGGCCTGCTGTCGGATCTCGTCCGGACACTCGAGGTCCGAGGCGAGGCGCGGCACGAACATGCTGGGGGAGACGGGCTCAGCGGGGAGGCCCAGCTCTTCGTTCAACGTTTTGTACGCGTTCGTGGCTCGTGACTCCGCCACGCGGGCCATCTCGCTGACGTCGTCCACTAATCGCGAGAGGCCGTTGCACCGGCAGGCTCCGTAGACGCTGGCCGCGGCGATGGCCTCGATGGATCTGCCACGAAGCAGATCCTCGTCTTGGGCGCTCCGGAAGAGCTGACACGCCTGGTCGCAGACCGAATCGGAGAGTTCGAGGGCACTCGCCAACCGACGCACTTCGCCCAGCCCGTGTGCGAGATTCCGTTCCGCTTTCGAGCGCCAGCGCCCACGGGTCTGCTCACGGCGCATCCGTGCGAGTCGCCGTCGCTTCTGCCCGGAGAGTTCGTTCCCCTTCGCGTCGGTGCCGCGACCGATCTCCGTCGACAGGCCGCGATCGTGGCGAGCCGCAGTGAGTGGGGCGCCCGTTCGTTCGCGCTCCTCGTCGTCGTACGCCCGCCACTCCGGCCCGTGATCGATACGCTGTTCGTCGATGACCAGCCCACAGTCCTCGCAGACCGTTTCGACCGCGTTCGTGGTGACCCGGCCGTCGCACTCGGGACACTGGTTCGCACTCGATTCCGTTCGGACGTCTTCGTCGAAACCGCTCTCATAGATGTCTCTGGTTGCCATTGTTCTCACCGGAATATCGGGACCTCGCCTTCACGACGGGCCCCTCACCCATCGAGGGGTTAACAGACTCAGAACGAACGATACCCCTTCTATGATACCTACGACTTAGGAGCCAGGAAATTTACATAATGAAGATGTCATTAATCAAGTAGCTAATAGCCCGTTTTCTATCTTCAGCATAACCGGTTTTATATTGGTAGCGCAAAATGGTTGATTCGAGAATATTATGACCACAGTCCGTTCAATTTGCCTAATTGGCTGTGAGATGTCCGAAGACGGTTCGGACCCAGAGTTCGATGTTTTAGGAACTTTGCTGGAAGGGGATCTAGAAGAGGGCGAAGACGAATCTGAAGTACATCAGACCTGTCGTAGACTTATAGAGGATGTGTGGCACAAAAAATATGAAAGAGAGGATATTGCTAACGCTAGAAATCACCAATGGACAGAGAATGCATATGAGGCTATAGATATCGATTCTTCTGATAGTACCCCGATAGGCCTTCTTGAAGATCTGAGAGAAGGGACAGACTTTGAGAATAATTCTCGGAAGCTCACGGAACTATTTCTTCAACAGGTCAATCAGGTCCCTAACGAGATCGCAGTCTTGGATTTGCTTATATTTGGCCGGTTCAGTAGAGGGAATGACGATTTTGTAACAATAATTAAAACCCCGTATATAGACGATGCGTATAATATCAATCCAGATGCTGAGGATATCCTCACTGAAAACGAACAAGTAATTCGGGAACAGACCGATAAGAGTCTTCTCTACCCTCGTCATGACGGTGTAGATGAAGCAATTGATGATTCAAAAGTTCAAGTATTCCAAAAACGGGGTAGTTCTAACTGGGCTAATTACTGGTACGAGTTTATCGATCTTGGAGAGAATGAATACCCTGACGAACTTGTTGAAACTACATTCAAAGAGCGGGCAGCTGAAGGCGAGAGTGATGCTGTGTTTTCATCATATAGTGAGTTTGATGGAACTGATCTCGATGAAGAGTTCGATACAGATGGAGATCTCCATAGTGGCGATATTGCGATCCAATTTGCCGGTGAGAGACTGAAAATATCTATCGAGAAGGTGAAGACAGACGATCGGATTCAGTTAGCCAGATCGGATGATGGGGAAGAATACTATCTAATTCTCAAAGATTCTGACCCTGAATTCCCAGTTGGTCCATCAGGCTCGACAAATCCGCTGTTCGAGGACATAAGTGATTTGCCTGTAATTCAGGATCTGTTTTGAATTATGGTTGCTGACGAGGTCTCCGCTGTGAGGTCCTTAGTCGATTTCTTTCCTGAAGCAAACGAAGATCTGGATAGAATCAAACTCAGCGGCCAATATTCCGAGGTTGAATCCTCTCTTGAAGAAATATTGGAATATGTTTCTGAATACAGTCATATTTTGACTTCATTTGAAATCGAAGAAAGAAACGGACCTCGAATATTTTTCGAATTGTCTGGTGCTACGATTCGGAACGTCGGTTTAGACGATCTTGACGAAGAAGAAACAAATTATGATGATATCGAGCTATCTAGATTCCAACGCCGTCGGCAAGAGGGTGACTGGGAATCAGCGGGAACACACCTCACCTCAATATGTTCTGGTATCGCTGATTCAGTTGAACTTGTAGTTACAGCTACGGTCAACAAACCTCAGGTAGTCACCAGTATAGAGACTGCAGCTTCCTCGATCTTCGCTGGTATCGAAACTAATCCCCATTTTTGGCTTTCTGAGGGGAGTTTTTCACAATGGGCTGAAGATAAACATCCCAGCCGAATTGGCGAGGTAATGTTTGACGCAAATCGGCTCCCAATACTGTTTTTTGATGATCAATCTGAACTGACTGTTGACCAAACTGTTATAGCTGGTCTCGACACCTTGGGGCAACTTGATTCTGATACTCTGCAGCAGGCGTTAGTTGAGTATCGTGCTTCACAAGATTCTGTTAGAGAATATGTGAGCTGGGGTGAAGATATAACTCCAGTACATCCGGAACCTATCAATACACTCTATAATCACTGTTCATCGGGTCTACCGTCCCATTTGATCGTCTATTACAATCTTGGCTTGTTCTGTAGATCTGTAGCATGTGTGGATGACATCACGAAATTTAGTATTGAACTGAACCCTGAACTAGAAATTCGATTGGAAGACGGACAATTCCATGAAGGGTTTAACGATAACATCACATCCGGTTTGGTTGAACTCTACAACAACTTTTCATCTGAAAGTACTGAGTCATCTTTCCGCAGTCTATGGCAGAGAGCGCTGGCTGAAACTATTGCTGGAAGAGAGGAGGAAATTGAGAGTGAACTGGATAAGCTATACCTCATCGTTGAGTCCCGGAATGAAATTACTGAGACACTTGATCGTCTCAAGAGACAGGTAATAAAAGAGGATTTCCAGGGCCTCAGCGACGCGCTTGATGAAACCCAGGCCCTTATGGCAGATATTACGAGTCGGCTATCGGATGCCGCTACTGAAAGCTCCCGTAGAATTCAGGGGTTAGGATTCACGCTACTAGGGGCCATTATCGCCAACATCTTTCTGGTGCTTCGATGGAGTGAAAATCGGCTTGTTATTCCTTTTACAACATTCGTCACGATTCTCATTCTCACATTCTATCTGCCGTTGATCCAGGGGCAGATCGATGATTTGGATCGAGTTATCAGAGAATCCCAGAATGATTTCATTCTATACAGGGATCGCATTCGACAGTTCAATCAGGACCTCTTCGAATTCTCCCAATTAGAGTCTCGTATTAATAGCTATCAGGGGATTGCAGAGAAACAACGGGATAGAGCGCAGAATTGGATTGATCTTTCATTCTATGTTCTTCTGAGTCTCTGGATGGTTTTAGCGACAATTTCAGCGGTTGTTTTCTCTATAGGTAGCTTACACTTCCTTTCGATTATTGTATCTGTGCTGGTTTTTGCTGCGCTGGTGCTACCATTTGATTATTCGCCAGTGGGAAACGATTACTTTGAACGAACTGCAGTTATTGTAGCGATCGTAATTGGAATCTCCTTAATTTGTATTAGTATTTGGATAAGCCAGAATCCAGATGCCTATAGCTGGTTTAGCTCACTTCCCCGGTTCCAATCAAGTAATTAGCATCTGCTCTCTTTTTGTGTTATAAAAAGGATTTTCCACCTACCATCGGGACACCCGCCTAACGATATGTCTCTCTAAGCTGGACACAAGGTCGTGGCTGCCGGCCGACCGACGGGAGGCCGGGAGCGGAGGGTGGGGCGGTGGGGTCAGGGTCGGTCCGGCACACACCAAAAAAGAAGGGCGACGCGCTCGCCTACTCTTCCCACCACCGACCGCTCTCTGGGAATTCGATCCTGCTCCAGCCCGTGATGGCGATGCTGCACCGCCCCTGGTACCAGTTCTTCTTGACGGCCCGGAACCGAACCGTCTCACCTTCGCTCACGACCGTCTTCCGAGAGGTCTCCCAGATGGTGAACTTGATCTTCCCACTGTCGTCCTCGATTAACCCGACCTGCGAAATCGACGTGTCACTCGGATCCCAGAGTTGCGTGATTTCACCCTCGACCGTCACCTCACCGACCGGGACGTCCGGCACGTCCGCGATGGGCACGATCGCCCCCGGCGCCGCCTTCAGTTCTTCGAGGGTCTCCAGCACCGCCTTCGTGACGTCCCGACCGCGCTGCACCTTCTCGGCCAACTGCTTCGCGACGACCGCTCTCGACCAGCCGCCCTGCACTTCGTCGCTGATCCGCATCGCCTGCTCGTTGACCTCCGCGAGTTCGTCTTGCGTCAGCATCTCTCGGGGATCCGTGCGCTCCGTCGGCGCCGGCTCGTCACGACCACACTGCTCGCTGACGACTTCTCGCGTGCGCTGCTCGCGACCGTCCTGCGTTCCGAGCTCGGCCTGGGCACTGATGCGCTCCAGTTCGGCTTCCCGCGCCCGAATGCGCTCCTCCTGTTCGAGGGTGACACCGTGAATCCGGTCCTCGCTCGTGTCCGCGATCCCGTCCGGGTGGTTCGCATCCACCTTCGCCTGCGTCTCCTGCTCGACCGCGGCCTCGAACTCCGGCGTCTCGTCGACGACCGGGAATCCGTCTTCATCGACCGCCTGACCGCCCGCTTGCTCGAATGCCTGTTCATCCACCGTAACGACCTTTTCCGCTAGCGTTGTTACTGGACATTGGAGTTCACCAACTCCGAAGGCGCTCACGCGCCGACTCCGCGATGCTCCTACATCGCGGTTTTCCGACGACAACGACCGACAGAACCATCTGCGCGCTCTCGCTCGCGCCTTCGCGAGCGCCCCTTGGGGCGCGAGCGAGAGCGCGCCCGCACGGAGGGACTCAACCAGCGCCGCGCAGCCCCCCGCGCTTTCCCGCTGGCGTCGAGGGCACATTCACTTTAGCCCGGCAGTCCGCCCGCTACTGCAGGCAGACCGCCCGGAATGGTCGGTCGCGAGCGACGCGGAGGGCGGAACGCGGCGAGCGGTGCGGGCCGTAGAGTACCACACCAGCCAGCCGAGAGAGACTACTGCCGGCTCAATAAACCGCAGCTGAGTCGTTCAGTCAATTGCTGAATTCTGGCCAAACAACGCCCAAGAAGAGCGGTACTGAATGCGCTAGCAGCTGGAAAAGCGAGCGACCAGCGGATCGACATCCACTCCGCGGACACGGAGCGTCCGCTCGCTGGTGTCGCGGCGACACCACGGCGGCACCTTCGGGTCTGTGCGCTATTCGTTGGGCGCCACCACGTCCCCCTTAACGGGGTACCACTGGTGGTCGTCCCACTGGAACCGCACGGGCCGTGCCGTCGGCCTGACCGCGGTATTCGTCGCCTGTTCGAGCAGCGTCCGCGACGCGACGAGGTCGGCGTGCCCCCCGAAGCCACACGGACACCGCAGCGTCTCGCGATGCCGGCGCGTCCGCTCACGCTCCCCACACTCCGGACACGTCTGGGAGGTCCACGCCTCGGAGAGTGAGGCCACCTCGATGCCGTACTCCTCACAGACGTTCGCGAGCTGGTCGAGACACTGCCGATGCGCCCAGAAGGTACGCGCTTTGAGGTTCGCCTCGACGGACCAGTACTCGCCAAGGACGCCAGTGAGATCGCCGTGGTAGATGGTTTCGACGCCGTCGTCGTGAAGTCGCTCGACCAGATCACGAAGGAGCGCGTTCACGGCGTGGTCGCGCCTGCGGGACCGCTTCCGATAGAGCCGCTGGATTCGATTGCTGGTCTGCTGTCCATCCGGCAGCTTGGCTTTGGCGTCGGCGATGCGCTCGGTCGTTTCGCGGAACTGCCGGAACGGCTCCTGGCCACTGTACCAGTACTGGTCGCCGGCCGTCGTCGTACACGCCACGAGGACGTTCGCGCCGATATCGAGCGCGGCGGCGTCCGTCTCCGTCGGCGTCGCCTGCTTGCTCTCGGGCACCGTCACCGGCTGGTGGGCGCGATACGCCTCGTCGACGTCGTCGTAGGTGAGGTGGAGCCGGCCCTGCTCGCCCTGCCAGTGTGGTTCACCGCGGAGGGCAACCCGGAGTCGTTCGAACTGTCCGAAGCCGTACTCGTCTTTGAGCTGGCTGCCGATGGGCACTTCGAGCCGGGAGCGCTCGCCCCAACTGATTGTGTAGGCGTCGTTGCGGATGTAGGTCCGCAGATCCCGCCCGTCGGCTTGGTTCCCCCAGTAACCGGGTGGACTGACCTCCTGGTCGGCCTCCTCGACCGTCTCGAAGAACGACCGCCAAGCGGCGTCGTTGACGCGGGTGATCTGCTGGGTCGTCGCCGACCCCAACACGTCGACATCCTCGTCGTAGTAGCCATCACAGTCCCAGATGCTCTCGCCGGCGAAGAACTGCTGCCGACGCGCATACGTCAGCTGGTTCCAGAGGCTCGCTGACGCATCAAGGAGACGTTGAAGGACGGCCTCGTCTTGTTCGGACCGGGGGACGACCTCGAAGGTATTGGTCCGTCTCATGGCTCTGACTTACCCCACATTCGGGGCACGTAGCCGAGGTGTTCGATGTCGTCCGCGTAGTCCCGGAGGAGCCCGATCAGGACGATTTCCGGAACACCGTTCTCGGCCTGTTCGACTAGCCACCTCTCCAGTTCGACTTCAGCCTCCTCACTCTCGTTCAGTTCGACCGCCATCGGTCATTGCGCCTCCGGCTGTCGATACACTTGTCGCTGGTGGGGGGTGTCGCATCTCGGATCACCTGTGCTCTGCAGGCAGTCAAAAACATCACCGTACGACCCAGTCATTACCGGGCCGTAGACCAACTGGTACGCTCTATTTGAAGAGGTAGGCGCTGGTGGTCTCCTTTTCGGTACTGCCTTACTCGCACCTGTTTCCGGCTGAGTGGAACTATTCCCCGTTCACCATGATGGAATACTGCCGCCGCACCAGTTAGTAGTGCCCCAAGACACCGCGCTTGCGTGCGTTGGCCGTCCCAACGCGAAAAACCAGGAGTCCAACCGCTAGGTAAACAACCGACTGCCCAACCAGCAGCCCAAGGTCGAGCACTGGAAGGTCCCACACGCGGAGCCCATCCGTCATCACGCGTTGCAGTAAGTGACTCCCCAGCGACAACGGAAGGAGTTTCACCAGTGCATACTCTTGGACTGGCAGGGCAATCAGGCCGGCAAACGACAGTTGAATCAACGGGAACACCTTCTCGATCTGTTTGTAGACGAGCGCCGCCCCACCGAAGACGAAGCCGAGGCCGACCACAGGAAGCAGCGTCAACACGCCGAGTACGGCAAGTGAGAGAGGTGCAATAGCAAGCCACGTCCCCGTCGTCGCCATCATCACCAGCAGGAGGACGACACCGGTCGCGAACGTTCCCAAGAGGTTGACCACGGTCTTGACCGCCACAACCGCTGAGAAGCCGTACGGGGACATCGACAACTGCTCGAGAGTCCCCCATTGTGCCTCATCAGTAAGGTCGTGCGTGAGATCAGCGTATGCCGACACGGCCATCGTGAAGAGGAAATACCCGACAACGAGCGGACCTACGGATCGGGAAATCACCTCTGCTGCCACAAACTGGCCGCCGAAGAAAATCAGCGCGAAAAACACGTACAGCGTCACGAATCCGACCACCGTATTCACGAGATAGCGACGTGAGAGTGTCACTGATTTCCGCGCAATCACGCGGAACAAGATGAGATACCGATTCATGACTCCGCCGCCTCCGGTGACAGTGATGCAGCTGACGTCAGCTCCACGAAGACATCTTCGAGATCGGGCTCGATTTCAGTGAACGACCGGACAGTCGCCTCTGCCGTCTGCAGCACGTCGACGCACTCGTAGAACTCCGCACTCCCCGCAAGCGCAATCTCGAATTCTACGGATGTAGTGCCGGTCCGCCAGTCGAGAAGCTGGAAACGTGCGTCGAGTCGTTCTCGAAGGTGTGCCGGCGGGTTCTCGCTCAATTGGACGCGGTAGGTTTGGGATTGGAAGACGTCGAGTAAGTTGTCGACGGAATCATCAGCGACGATATCGCCGTCACTGAGAACGATCACGCGGTCACAGACGGCTTCGATGATATCCATGTCGTGACTCGTAATCACGATCGTTTTGTCCTCTTCTTGGGCGAGGCGTTGTAATTCGGTTTGGAGGTCTCGGGTCGTTTCGACATCAAGGCCAAGCATCGGTTCGTCAAGGAAGAGGACAGGAGTCTCGCGGGCGAGTGTACACCCGAGGGCGACTTTCTGCTTCATGCCACGCGAGAGATTCTTGGCCGGTTCGTCCGCCTTCTCGGTGAGCCCGAGCGTGTCGAGGATCGCCTCGTGTCTGTCGGTGCGGGTTCGTGGGTCGATGCCGTGAAGGCCGGCGAAGAACGCGAGATTTTCACGGACGGTCAACCGCCAATAGACGTTGCGTGCGCCTTCGAGGACGGCACTCATATAGTTGTAGGCACGCGAACGGTGTTCATGCACGGGAACGCCGTGGACAGCGACCGTCCCACGTGTTGGAGTGATGAGTCCGAGGACCGTTTTCACGGTCGTCGTTTTGCCAGCGCCGTTCGGGCCGAGCAGCCCGACAATTTGTCCGGACTCGATGGCAAAGGAGACGCCATCGACGGCAGTAATACGGCCTGTCTCTCCCATATAGGTTTTTGTCAGGTCTGACACCGAAACTGCGGGGGCATCTTCTGGAGGGGCAGTTGAGTGGGACCACATCGGTCAGTATCAAATTGCTACTCAGGGGGCGGGCTTAAGCGTACATACCGCGCAACGGGGAGATCAACAACTGATCGAGCGGTAGGCCCCCCACACCAGTATGGCAGTCCGGGTCGATGGTGAAAACGAATCCTTTGGAACCATTCCGTGTCAGTCTCTGCCAGAAGCCCTCCAGCCGGATGTGAGCAGCTACGCCGCCCACCCCCTCGCGCTTACCCGCTGGCGTCGAGGGCACATGCATTTTAGCCCGGAACGGGCGCGGGCGGTGTGGAAAGCGCCCGCATGCCCGGACTGGTGGGTCGCGAGCGACCCGGAGGGCAGAATGCGGGGCGCGGGGCGGGCCGTTGGGCGCCATGATGTGTTCTTGGGCGCTACAGACGACTAACGGGTATCGACAACAAATCCATTTCGCGCTGCACCGACGGCGTCACTGATACGAAGGGTCGTTGCCACTCATCTGGTACCCCTCTATGGATAATCCGTTGTATCGAATTAGTCGTGTAGAATTAGTTACTCTGCGAGTGGGAGCTGGACAACGAAGACAGCGCCTGTCGGTTCATTATCCTCCACCCAGATCTCGCCACCGTATTCGGTAACAAGCGTGTCAACAAGATAGAGACCGATTCCAGTACCGGGACTTCCGAGACCCCGTTCTCCTTTGCCGAACACGGTGTCTTTGTGGTCGTCGGGGATTCCGGGCCCATTGTCGGCGATTCGAACTTCAACCTCGTTGTCGCGTACCTCAAACGAAACCTCAATATGAGGGGTATCCGCGTCGCTGTGTTGGACAGCGTTGTTGAGGAGGTTCCTGAAGACTGAACTGAGCATACTGTTGGCAGCGACCTCTACGTTGGGCGGCGAATTTTCCAGGCTGAACTCTGCCTCCGGGAAGGATTCCTCGCGAAGCGACAGTTCGGTTTCCAGGACGGAACGCAGTGGGACGGGTTTCACGGCGACCGCTGCATCCGAGACGACCGTTTCCACGTACTCACGCGCGACCTCAGTCAGTTCAACGACGTGCTCGCCGCTAGCAAGGATTTTCTGCAGGTACTCGCGCCCCTCCTCGTCGACGTGGTCGTCAAGCATTTCCGCCCAGCCCAGCACGACCGCCATATCGTTGCGGATATCATGTCGAACGATCCGATTCAATAGTTCAAGTTCTTGCTCGCGGCGTTTTTGATCCGTGATATCCGTGGAAATGCCGATGATTTCCGAGACATTTCCCGCTTCATCCTGTAGTATAACTTGCCGATTGAGCGTCCATCGAACCGAACCATCCGGGCGAACGACGCGCCCCTCATACTCCGTATCACGGAGTTCGCGGGTTGACTCCTCGATGTTTGCACGAACACGCTCTCGGTCGTCGGGATGAATCGACTCAACCAGTTTCCCGATGTCGTCTTCGATCTCTTCAGGTGGGATACCCCAGATATCTTCGAAGCCAGCACTGATGTACTCGAATTCCCCCGGTTCGGACGCTGTCCAGAGAGCGACGCCGTCCAGTTCATCGAATAGCGACCGAAAATCACGACGCTTCCCCAGCGATCCGTTGCTCATACGGCTCCCAGAAGACCAAATCGTATAAATTCTGGTTCGTACCTCTCGACTCCCCGAGTTCTCATCAGCTAGTGGCGGCGAGCGGCCGAGGGCTTTCGAGGGCCTTCTCCCACTGAATCAGACTAGCAATCAGTCAGCTGTTACTGGCGACCAGGTCCTCGATGAACCGGAACCCGTTCACGAACGTCACCGAGTCACCGTACCCCTCACTCGCGAGTACGGTTTCGGCCCCCTCGCCGGCAGCGATGTCGGTCGTGTAGATGTATACCTCGGTCGCCGTCCCCGCGCTGAGATGCTGGGCAGCGAGGGCGGCGAGGGCGGCGTCGGCACGGTCGACCTCGCCGGCAGGGCGGTCGTCGGCGTTCGCGATGTACCGCTGGACGCCGTCCATCACCCGCGAGACAACCGGTTCGGAGAACTCGAGCGACGCTGCAACCGTCGCCCAGTCCTCGTCGATCGCGGTGTCAATCGGCACTTCCTCGACATCCGGATCGTCGACGGTCAGCTCTTCGTACACCCGTTCGAGGAGGACGAAGGTGATGTCGTTCCGGCGAGCGAACCGCCGAACGGCCTGGTAGCGCCTGTTCGAGGGCTGTCCCATCGCGACGAACAGGCCGGTGTCGGCGATGTGGAGCCGGCTCACGGGTCACTAGTGTCGTCGCCGTCGTCTCGCTGACGTCCGCCGTCGAGGGGCGGGTTGCATCTTGGTCCTGGGCGAGGAGGTCGGTTTCGAGTCGTTCATAATCGGCTGTCGTATCGTCGAATGCGTCTGGTTCAGTCAGGGGTACTCTCGCGAATCACGGTCAGAAGCGCGCCTCGCGCCTCCTGGCGCCGATAGACATGAAGCAGAGATTGGGAGCAGGGAGGTGTCTGCATGACGCAGACTCGTCCATTGTACCTCGACGGTAACCTCACAACACGGTTTGCTCCACCGGAGATGCGATGATATATTATGCCAGCGTCTGATGGGACGTATATCGATGGAGATCCAGTTCCAGCACACGAACCCGTATTCCGGGCGCGAATCCATCGTTCTGCGGATTGATGGGTTGCTCGCCGACCAGACGGTCTGCGTGCTCGTCGATGCTGGCCAGAACGTTTCGACCGACGATCTCCTCGACGATGACGCCGACGAATATCTCTCCGCGATCTGTCTCACCCACGCCCACCTCGATCACTACCAGTCGCTCGGCGACGCCCTCGTCCACGGCGCACCGGTGTACGCCGCCACCGATACGGCAACCATGCTCAAGGACGTCTTCGCCGCCGGGGCAGACCATTACGACCTCTCGAATACGGATCGCGTGCTCAACCACCTGGAACCGATCGCGGGATGGACGCAGATCGTTCCCGGCCTCCGCGTCCATCCCGTGCCAGCCGGCCACACGCCGGGCGCCGCGGGCTTCCTCTTCGAGGTCACGGCCGACGACGAACGCCGAACAATCCTCGTCACCGGTGATTTCACGACCCGACGCGCCGCCGGCTATCCCGGCTTCGACCGCGACGTGCCCGTGGACGTCGATGTCCTCGTGCTGACCGCTGCGACCAGCGAGGACTTCGAAGCGACGCTCACCGACGCTGTCGGGACGATCTGTGAACGCGTCTGGGCCGGCTCGACCGTCCTCACGACTGCCAGCGGCCTGACTGGGCTGCATCTCGCGTACCTCCTCGGCCACCTCGCCGACCAGTGGGACGAACGACTGCCCATCACGCTCGCTGGTCACGTCGCGAAGCTCTACGACCGCCTCGAATACACCGTCCCGAACGTCGAGACGACCGCCGAGTTCGCTGACCCAGCAGCGGTGTTGGAGGAAGATGGCGTGACGATCGCCGGGCCAGAGGTACCGATCGACGGCAGCGCCAAACGCCTCTTCGAGACGATTTCTGACGACCCCGGCGCGACGCTCGTCCAACTCATTAACGGCGGGAGCTCCCCGGTGACAAGCGCGGCGTGTACGACCCACCACTTCTCGCTCAGCAACCACCCGACACCGCAGACGATCGATGACGTTGTCGAGGCGTTCTCGCCGGTCCACGTCGTCATCACGCATCAACAGGGCGCCGCCGCGAACCAGTACAAGGACAAGTACGCCAGTTACGTCTGGGCGACCGACGACACGGACTGCTATACGCTCCTGGACGAGTCGGGCTGGACGCCGCCACCGTGGGTGACGGAGTCGACGAAACGTCGAGTGCAGTCTGGGACGACCACGATGGGTGGGACGCTCGGTGACGCGATTACGGACGCGGAGATTCCGCTGCCGCCGGTAACGCGACTCGAGGACGCGGATCTCGAGGCGGAAGGACTCGACCTCGCAGCGCTTCGCGACCGGCTCTCGGTGGAGCCCGACGCGCAGACGCACCAAGAGACAGCTACCACCCAGCAGGATGCCGACGGACGGAGAAATGCGACAGGCTCAGCGCTAGCTGACGGGTCGGCCGAGGACTCGTCGGCGGCAGACGAAGATCTGGATATCGGGACAGTCCTCGCGGGAATGGATGCTCGTCTCGATCGGATCGAAGCGGCCGTTACTGACCGTGGTGTCGACGCCCGCGTCGTCGATGCGGGCAACGGCACGCTCTTGCTTCGCCTCGAAGACCCACCAGACGATCTCGAACACGGGCAGCGTCTGCGGGTTGTTCTCCCGGGCGGACGGGTTTCGGATGACGACGACCACGCTGACTAGGAATAATCGCCGCTCTCGGCTGTGTTGAAGCCTATTCGTTCGATACGTTTCCTATTGGAACAACCGTTAGATGGCTCGTGCGAACTTACCGCTCCTTCACTCAGTCAATCGCAAACTCGCCCCATTGTTGAAGGATAGCGACACCAATCAGTGTTAATGCGAGTCCACCAATTACACCGGCGATATTGGCAATCCCAGAGCGGCTTGTCCACGCGTATGACGCCTCGATAAGGGTGCTGACAGATGATCCCATCGTCAGTATACCGAGAATCAATGCAGGAAGGCCCATCGCGCGCGGGTTCTCCATAGAAGGACGTTCAAGCCATTTATAGAAAGAAATGCCGGTGTAAAGTAAGAACCCTATACTTACCGTTTCAACGTGTCTGCCCTGTTAGCGGCTGGCGATTTTAATCGAGCTCCGCTCTGAGGGATGGTGGAGCGAGTGGCTGTCGCTCGACGCACACCCGAATTCCTAACCCCTGTTCGTCGTATATTGAACTAATACGGGGTTCGGGAACGCCAATTAATTCCAGTGAGGAAGCCGCGCTCGAGCACCTCGAGCGGTACGTCGACACGTTGGGGAGTGATGAACGCCTCACGCGAGCGGACGCAGTCGCGCATCTCGTGGAGCAAGGGAGTGAACGGCCCGACGCACGAGAACACATCGAGCAACTGCTTTTGAAGGGCTATCTGTACGAAGTCGACGACGACCTGCGGATTCCGCCACGACCCTGACGAGGGAGGACAATACCTGCTCCTTGCTGCCAGCCGTTACAGCCAGATGGTCGCGACGACGACAGTGAGGAACACGAGTGCAATCCACGACTCGTGGTCCAGCGCGTCGATCCCGCATCCGGGCGAACCGCTTTGCAGCTGACTGTCGTTTCGTGCCAGCCGAGACGCACGCTTCGTCGCAGTTTCGCTGTTACTCGGAGCTACTCCCGAACAATCCTTTTGCCCGGTCCCACACGGACGCTGTCTCGAACTCGGTACCGTCCTCACCAGAATCGACAGTGGTCGCTTCGTGGGGATTACTTGGCTCTTGGTCACGGTCTGGGGGTGCTTCGGTGAGTCGTTCGACTTCTGCTTCGAGGGTGTCGATCCGCTCGTTCTTCTCTGCCAGTGTCGCCTCGAGTTCGTCGACATCGCCGGTCTCCGGATCGCGACAGTCGTCCAGATCGACGCCGACGATGGAGTCGTCGTCGGTGAACACGAACCCGACGCCGTCCGCGTGCTCTGTCTCGGTGTACTCGAGTGCCGTCTCGAAATCACTGGCTCTGTTGAAACCCAATTAGCCAGATACTATCTGAGGTGAAACAGCCAATAAGTGGGGTTGCGGTTTTACCACACAGTTTTCACCTATGCGGGGATGTGATAGGGTATGGTGACTCGCCCGTCTCTCCGAGGATTTGGCGCAGCCCTCGTTGTTGGTGTCGCTATCCTCTGTATGGGCGTGATTGCGCTCGGCTTCCTCATGCCCGAGCGACTCTTCGAGAGTACTGTAGGATTAGTCGCCTTCTTCGCCGCCGGCCTCCTGATAGTCGTCTGCGCAGTCATTGCGAACCTCTACGACCTCCGAGGGATTCTCCACAATAAGTTCGGCTAATTACTCACTGAACACTCGCAGTCCAACATAGTACGCGCCCCCGATGACAACCCCGGAAATAGCCGCTGTGCCTGCCGCCGCAACCGGCCCCGATGAATAGTTCAACGCGAAGGTGACAATGGCAACGACGACCACGCCAACCAGTGCTTGTCCACGAAGGGACTGCCCCTCCAACCACGCGTTGATGCGCATAATACCCTCTCACAGCGCACTCAGTTTAAGCGTTCGTCTATATCTAACGTTCAGAGTACCTTGTCGATGTTGTGAGTGAGACAGACGACAACGAGTTCCCGGAACTGCTTCCATCAGTGCCGTGAGCGGACGAATGCGCCGTATTTCCGTTTAATGCGAGAGTTTACCGTCTCGTTCTGGCTGCGTTGACCGTAGAGATCGGCATCCAACCGAGCATTCCACGCTTCGTGAAGAGACGAGAACTCGCGGTGCTTGATGAGCGGACGAACACCAGTCTTACGGGCTAGCGCACGAATCTTCTGGTCATCGTATCTCTTGTCACCAAGGAGAATTGCCACCTCACCAGTGTTCCGCTTCATGAGTGACGGCGCGATCTGTGAATCGTGTTTTCGTGTCGTCGTCACGTGTATGTCGATGATTGCGTTCGATCTCGTATCTACGAGGAGCGTGACTTTCAACTGCTAAATCGTCAACTTCGCTCGCTTCGTGAGTACTGGAGTACGCCCGCGACCGGAGCGCCCTATTCTGGGGCCTCCTGATACCGGTCGGCTGGTACGGGCTCTTCGGCCTCGCGATCGGAAGCGCACCCGACTCACCCGCCGCCCGCGCGTCAATGGCCGTCGCCGTCGGCGTGTTCGGTGCCTTCACGGTAACACTTGTGAACTTCACTACAACGCTGAGCTCTGACCTAGCGGAACGCCGCTACCGAAAGCTACGCTCGCTCTCCGTCTCTCCGCTCGCAGACTACGTCGGCCGGTTCCTCGGCTCCGTGCTCGTTGCCGTAGTCTCCTTCTGCCTCGTCCTAGGTGTGGGCGCCGCCACCGGAGCGGCCTACACCCTCCGATCACCCCTCTCCATCGCCGTGGTTGCACTCGCACTCGTGCTATTCTCCCTCGTCGGGACGGCCGCGGCGGTCCTCGTCGCCACGACCGTCACCGAGGGCGAGTACGTTATCGCGGTGTCGAACGTCCTGCTCCTCGGGCTGTTCTTCATCACCGGATACAACGGACTTACGCCCGGACTTGCACCAGAACCACTTCCGCAGTACGTCAACCTCGCACCGCCGCCGCTCCCATCCGATCCGGCATACGTCGCTGTGCTCGCGGGTACGCCGTGGTGCTGTCAACGGGCGCTGCCCTCTTGCTCGGACACCGGGTGTACGACGTGGACGGGGGTGAGTGACCGTGGACGCCACGGACCCGGCCGTCGCGGCCCGAGACCTCCGGAAACAGTTCGCCGACGGTCCCGGCGTGCTCAACGGAGTGGACGTGACCGTCGAGCGCGGCGAGACGTTCCTGCTAATGGGGCCCAACGGATCTGGCAAGACGGTGCTGTTGGCGTGTCTCGCCGGCGGCCTGCATCCCGACACCGGCACCGTCTCGGTGTTCGGCAAGGACCCCGACGACGCGGCCGACCAACTAAGCTTCCTCCTTCAGGGCGGCCTCGCACTCCCCCGGCTCTCCGGGGACGAGACGCTTCGCTTCTATGCCGACCTCCACCCAAACGCGACCGACACCTGGCGCGACATTACTAACCGACTCGACCTCAACGCACTCGACCGACCGGTACGGGATTACTCCGGCGGGATGGTCCGGAAGCTCGAGCTCGCGGCCACGCTCTCGGTAGATGTACCGCTCTACCTACTCGACGAGCCCACCGTCGAACTCGACATGACGGCCGTGGACGCACTCCACGCGATGCTTGCGGAACGACGCGGAGCAGGCGATACGGTCGTACTGACCAGTCACCAACCACGGGACATCCGCGCAGCTGACCGGGTCGCCTTCGTCCGTGACGGCCGCATCGTCGCCCGCGGATGTCCTAGCGACCTTCGCGACGACATCTCCACGGTCGTTGACATCGGTAGTAACGGGGCGCGACGGGACGCACTCACCATCCATCTCATGGGCGGGCAGGTGTTCGAGAGCGATGAAACACAAACCGGGTTTCTGGCCGCGGACGCGGACCTCGCCGACCTCCGGGAGGCCGTGGGAGAACATGGCGCCGTGGAGACCCGCGACCCGACTCCCGCCGACCTGTTCAACTACTACGTCCATGTCGCCCCGGACGAGAAGTGAAGTTCACCAGATCGGTACTATCTGTGGTGAAACAGCCGGTACGTACGATAGCGAATATATCGGTACACGTATCATATGCGAATAGAGGGGTGCAAGTATGGAGCTTGTTGAGAACACACTCGATGGTGACCTTGCGGCGTTCCTTGAGCGGCCGCTGTTTTGCTTTCTGGCAACGATAGCTGACGGAGCGCCTTGCGTGTCTCCACTCTGGTTCCTCTGGGAAGACGACGCAATCTGGAGTATCGCTGACGACCAGAAGACGTACCCAGATCGTATCCGAGAGCAGCCAGCGACAGCACTCGCGATCGTCGATTTTGACCAGACCCGGGGAACGGTCCAACACGTTGGGATGCGTGGGCGCACAACAGTCACGCCACACGATCCAGATCGAGCGATCCGCCTGCTCACGAACTACCTTGGTCAGGACATGTCTGAATGCGATACTACCCGCTTCCCGGATCCCAACACGTGGGGTGACGAGATGGTGATGCTTCGGTGTGCCCCCGAAACAATCGTAGCACGCGACCAATCCTACGTCCCCACACCGGCGATGAATGACACCTAAGCGAGCCTGCAAATAGTCGGCGGCGGAACGCTTCAACGGCTACCAGAGCCCGGTATCGGCCGGTACGTGGGGTGTGCGTGGTTACGAGTACGTTTCGAGGTGGTCTGGGGTTGACATTAGTGTGGGTGTAGCGTGTTGGGTGGCCGCATACCTTATCCGCCCACATCCATAATAATCGATTATGGTAGAAACGAATCCTGATCCCACCGAATCCACGCTCTACGTCTGCGAAGACTGTGGCGCTAGCGTCGAAAACCCAGACACAGACAACTGCCCCGACTGTGGCGGCCCAGTACGAAACACCACTGTCGCACACGACTGAGCTACTCACCGCTCAGTAGTTGAGACTGGTTGTCTCAATGCATTCGGATCTGACACTAGTTTCTTCGCAGAGAGAGTCCTGATCAGTCGAGTCCGAATTTGAGCGCGTCGTCGATCTCACCCATTGTCGAATCGTCGAGACTCCCAGCCACCGACTGGATTCGCTTCTCGACAGCGACAACTCGAATTTGATCAAGCCGTACGGAGGATCCTTCCTCGAACAGTGATACAACTTGACATTATCCTCCGCCTGAAGGCGGAGGAATCCCACGGCACCGTGCCGCTGGCTTGGGATATCAGGGTTTGCAGGCCACCACTTGTGCCTGCGGCTAGAATCCACTGGACAAGTCGTGAAGGGAGACTCCGGGCTGTGCCAACCAGCCGGTACTCCTATCCCCACCCAAATCGGGTGCAAACTCAGAGTTACTTTGATTGCTATCGAGACGGGTGTTCTCTGCCCCATTCACGTCAGCGTTGAACGCCGCGTCACACTCCTCTCAGACGTACAAGGGAGCGAAGCGACCAAGTAGCGCAGTAGGGAGGGGACTTAGCGCCTAGTTCCAGTTAATGCGGCCAGGCTGGAGGTCCATTGGTTCGTCCCCGATGACTCTTACCGCCAGACACTGTTGAGGTCCTAATTCACTGATAGTTTTTCAAGGTAAGTAATCCCGCGAATTGTGAACTTCCGCGACTCACCCGTATTATGTTGGGGTAGTATGGTCTTGGACGGATATGCAAGTGCAATTAGACCGGGATGACTATGAGAAACAACTATGGGTCGCTGTGACCCTCGGCAGATTACAAGAAAATAAGGACGCGAATCTCGGCGATGTTGAACTTATTCGTGACAAAATCTACGAGACACCGGACTCACGATTTAATGAGGGCGAAAATGAGCTTGGAGTCGAAGAGCTGGAGAACCACTTAGAAGAATTGCAGTTGTTCGGTATTACCAGATACAGACCAGACATTCAGAGATCAACTCTGCCCAAGACATCGACTTCGATCAGGAATAGCTGAGCGACCGTATTCGTGACCTCCCCCGTGCTGGGCAGGTTGTCGCATTCCGATTAGTAGAGTTGCTCGAAGCCGCGGTCGATGTTCGAGATGAGGATGAGTTCCGGCTCTACAAGGAGTTCGAACCGCAAAAGATCCAGCTGGCACTGGATCACGTCTCCGGGGGAGCACCACTTCCGACCGTCGCTGGAGAGGTGATGTCGAATTTGATTCTCCGACACTCCCTCCCGAATGCGAATCATCGAACTGGCATCGCGATGCTGCAGTTCTGTATTGAGAGTGTGGACCCGGATTTTGAGATGCCACGAACACACGTCGACGACGATACTTGGCGAGAGTGGGTCAATCCCTACATCGTCGATTCCAAGCGGCTCATCACGGTCCGGCGGAACAACCTCCGTTTCAAGCAACTCGAAGACTTGGACGTCGACCTCGTCGAACGGAAGGACGGGATCCAAATCCGATTAGCCGAGTTCGAGCTGGATATGCACTGGCGAGAAGCCCTCTCAGAGTACGCTGAGCAGCACGAATTCCACTGTACGGACTTCGCGCAGGCAGTTCTCGAACGAGCAGCACAGGACGATCTGCTCGACCGTCAAGGACCAACGAAACAAGAGTTCATCACGTATCTGGAGAACGGCCTGGTCGAACGGGACTTCAGAGAAATGTTCTGATCAGTCGCGAAGCTCGGCGACCGACTGTCCGACCTCGCGAACGTGTTCACTTCGCTCGAGGTCGAGTTCCTCGGCGAGGTAGTCAACCGTCTCTTCGAGGCTCATATTGGAAAGAAGTCCGTCAAGCGGTATAAACATAGTGCTGACGCAGCAATGTCGCCCATCAGAGGAAGCGCCTCTTTATGTGAGACTATCAATCTCTTCTAGTGCCTCAGTTGCGACATCACCAAGTTCACCAGCTTCTATATGTGAATAACGCTCTCTCACCATTTCCTCGGAGTTATCCAAGTAACGAGCAGCGACGGTGTAACCGAACGCACGGACAAGCACCTCACCCATCCCGCGGCGACCACCGTGCGGAGCAAGATAATCGTGTTTCGGATGGTCGATGTCGATTTCGGCGGCCTCCGAGAGCCGTTGGAGAATCGACCGAGCTCCGTCCGTCGTGATCGACGGCGGCCGGATATCCTCATCGAGCGCCAGCAACAGGTCTCGAGCGTACTCATCACGCCGCTCAGTAATTGCCTCTGGGGGTTCCCCTCGGTCGGCAAGCTCTTCCCGGACGAGCTCCGCGAGCGTCCGTTGGTCGAACGTCGGAAACACCGGCCACCGCTCCGTTGGCGGGTCCATCAGCTGGTGATAGCTTCGCAGCGGGGAAATCACTGGATCGGGGAGACTCGCGGCGTCCCACTGCTGTTTCTTCCGATAGACGTCCATACTGCCGTCGTCGAGGGAGAGGTCCTCCCAGCGGACGCCGCGCCGGCGCGGGTCGTTGGGATCCCGGAGTAGCTCCCCGACCCGAACTGCGGTGTACGCGAGGACGAACACCAGCGCCCGGTCACGAGCGACTTTCAGTGCCGTGTAGCGTGCTCGCTGCTTGTCGAGAGGGTCAGTATCCTCCGGGAGTTGTGTGTACGTCTCGACGGCGTCGCGGACCCGTTCGTCGACGTGGCGGGTGAGGGCGTGGCGCTGTTCGGACGTCCAGGCCTGCTGGTCGCCGGGCTTGCGGCCGTCGTCCGCCGGCAGTGGCGCCATCGCACTCGCTCGCTGCGCGTAATGCGCTTCGAGATATCCTTCGTTGACGCACCAGCCACACCACGCAGAGATATAGCGGTAATAGGTTTGTACCGTGTTCTGCTTGAGTCCCCGGTCTCCTCCGAGATGCCGAGCGTACTCCCGAAACACGCGTTCGTCGAGATCGTCGAAGGTCGGCTCGCGGTCGACATCTTCGGGGACGATCCCGGTCCAGTCGTTGTCGCCGCGGTCGCCGGCGGCCCACTCGGCGAACCGTTCGAGCTCGCGTGCAGCGTTGCGTCGATAGTTCCCGCCGTCGCCACCACGGCCTTTCCCTTTGTCCTGGAGGTAGCGCTCGAAGCTGTCGTCGAGAGCGCTTTCAGAACGAGAAGAGCGATCATCGATCATCGTTTCTCAGCCCGAATCTGCGTTATCGAAATTCGTTGGCTGTGATTGTCTCGAGATATTCGACGCTGACATACCGGAATTCGATACGGTCGCTGAAGCCGTGCTGTGGCAGGAGTGTCTCGGCCGCCCGTCCTGCCGGTTTGTCGGTCGTTAAGAGAACGACGTGGTCGGCCTGCCCGGTGTCGAGTACTCGGGCAGCAAGCCCAACGAGTGCCGTATCCGCTTTCTCGGTGATATCCTCGTCGCGGTCGGTCTCGTTGGCGATGAACCGGCGTGCTCCGTCCATCATGGTCGAAACGAGTGGATTTGTGTAGTCGAGTTCGTCGGCGACGACGATCCAACCTTCTTCGAATCCATCTGGATAGGGAATATTCCCCGAGGGATACGCCTCCGCTGCCGGATCGCCTCCGAGTTCTTCGTAGACACGCTGGGGGACACGCAACGAGACATCTGCCTGTCGGAGGGCCCGACGAAGCCGTTGAAATTTGTCGTTGTCCGGGCCACCACATCGAACGAAGACGCCGGTATCGGCGATATAGACCGTCGTCATGCAACCGCGTCGGCGTACTCGGTGGCAACCGGTTCCAGCGCCTGGAGAATGATCTCGGCCTCAAGCGGGGAGAGGTCAAGTTCCCGGGCTGCAATCCGATTGTTGACCGTTCCGTCGACGTACTCGTAGGCATATTCGAGGGCGACAGCAAGGCCGTCGAGCCCATGACGTTCGATGTAGACATCGATGTCCTCATCCTCATCACGACGGGCAACGGCGTCGATAAGTGCTGGTGTGATCGTTTGGGTCTCGCCGTCCGTCGAGAGCGTGAGTGCAATCGACTCCGCGTCGTATTCATACGGGCGCTGATCACGGGTTTTCTCCACTAAGCCAGCCGTTTCGAGGTTCTGCACGTAGTCGTAGGCGGTCCCCTGTGGAATGCCGAGCTCGTCGACAAGCTCGGACACGGTGACTGGACCGTGTTGCAAGATGTGGGCGTATAGCCGAGCAAGTGCCGGCGTTTCGAGGAGGTCGGCGACCGTCTGAAGCTGCTGAATTGGTGGGCGGCCTGACCGGGGAGGTGATTGCGCCATCTCGGTTACGAATTATGGATAATTCGTGATAAGACTTCCGGCGATAGAGCGGAACTCGCGACCGATCCGACACTCGCCGAGAGCCAGCCGCTCGCAGCGGCTCTATCCTGGGGGAAGCGTCGTCGTGAGGCGGTTGCAGCATTCGTGCTTCACCGACGGCGTCGGGGTACTTCAAAGTGGTCGTGATTATGGGCATAATCAGGATCACTTGCTGTATTCGCCCCATCGGCAGAAATCGGGGGGTCTAGAGTCTCTTAGCGCCGGAACTCCGCATTACCGTAGAATGTATATCGTATATCGCTATACAAAATCTCGGTCCTGTGAAGTTGAGACTACAGTGGGTTTAGCGGGGCTGTAATGCGTGGTTTCGGGCGAATTTGTGAGTGGGAACTGCTTCAGAACCCTCTCTAAACGACCATTCTTATTGAATTTCTTACCACCTGGGCGATTTTCTACAACTTTCGATAGCGTTGCCACTCAGACGACGCTCTAACACGAGTAGAGCACCGTACTATCCGATTCCCGTCTCCTTCTTCAACAGCGTAAGCGTATTATCGGCAGTCACCATCGGTGCGTGTTCGTATTCACCTGTCAACTCGACTTGGACGAGTAGATCGACCGCTCGCCAGATCGAGTACCAAAGATACGCGAATGTGAAGTAGAAGAACCGCAGCCCGAAATCCGTGGACGTTGTCGCGGCCATGAATCGCTTGATCGACCGATAGCCACTCTCGATCTCCCAGCGATACCCATACTCGCTGAGGAATCCACCGCCACGGTTGGACATGAACACCGAGTACTGTCGGTGCTCGTCGTGCTCAGAGTTCTCTTTCCGTCGGTAGATCAGTGTCGTCTCGTGCCACTCATTCTTCCTGAGATGGAGTTTGCGGTCGGTCTCGTATCGGTCTTGGTCGCGCTGAAGGAGTCGCTTGGCTTGGGCTTTCTCGCTGGTCTGCATCCGCTTCGGGACGACGTAGGAGGTCCCCGCTGGCTGATCATCTATAGAATGTGCTGGCTGTCGAACTCCCGGTCCATCAGCACGTTATCGACGTGGACGAGCTCTTCAGCCGAATCCAGCAAGTCCTCAACGATTTCCTTGCGTGACTCACCTCGACGAACTGGCCGCGCATCAAGCACAAGTGGGACAGCGTCGCCGACGAGCTGAACGGTCGCCCATTGGTAGGCGTACTCGTCGGTCTTCTCCTTCGTCCCGATTATCTCATCCTCGTGGCCCGTCCTATCACCCGTAAAGGGATCGTCTTCAGTGATGTCAATGGCAACGATGCCTGCGCGGAAGAACTCCTCCGTCCCCGCGAGTTTGTTGATGAGCTGTCGGATTGCCTGTCGGTACATCTCGCGAATCTGCTCGATGGAGAGCTCCCGAATCTGATCGCGATGGCCGTGTCCGAGTGGTGTTCGATCACGCGTCGACTCGTGGATGAAGCTCCGAGCGCCCTCGTTAGCCGCCAAGTTCTCGGGGAGCCCCAAGTAGGTCTGTAAGCTCCAGTAAGCGTTCTCGGGTATCTCACAGCCCTCACCCCGGTCTCACTCGACGATGTGCTCCACGCGGAACTCGTCGTTGTTCCGGAACCACCTTGAGAACGCCGTCCGCACTCCGATCGCGACACCGATCGTCACCGTCTCTTGCACCGAACGCGACGACACCGTCGAGGTTCGCGTCGCGGACGATGGTACTAGAATTCTGGACGACCGAAAGGAACGGCTGTTCGCTCGCGGCGTGGTGTTCGTCGTCGGACTGGAGCGTGCGGTGTAGTCTCAGCGGCGGCGTTCCTCGATGCCGACGGTGAGGATTGATTTGGCGATTGCGAGGCCTCCAGTGAGGGGGTCAAGCGTCGTCTCGCCGGCGCGTTCGCGGTAGTCGATGGGAAGTTCGCGAACCCGGTAGCCGCGGGCGAGCGGGCGGAGGAGGAGTTCGGCTGAGAGGCCCGTGTTCTCTGTCCACGTGATGTTTTCGATGACTTCGCGTCTGTACGCGCGCATTCCGGTGGTGGTGTCGTGGACGCGTTCGCCGAGGAGGAGGGAGGCGAGGAGGGCGAACGCGACGTTCCCGTACCGGTTGGTGTCGGGCATCGCGTCCGCACCGTGGTAGAGGCGGTCGCCGCTGACGACGTCGTAGCCGTCGTTGATGGCGTCAAGAAAGTCGGGGAGTCGTTCCATCGGATAGGTGTCATCGCAGTCCACGGTGACGACGATGGGGCGATCGGGAGTGGTGATGGCTTCGTGGACGGCGACGCCGTACCCCTGCGGGGGTTGTTCGACGACGGTCGCGCCGTGTTCGCGTGCTATCTCGGGCGTTCGGTCCTGTGAGCTATCGACGCAGACGACGGTCGCGCGGTCGCCGGTGACTTCGGCGATGTCGGTGAGAACCGTGTCGATGGCCGCTTCTTCGTTGTACGTTCCCATGACGACGCTGATGTCGTCGAAGGTGTACGGATCGTCGGGCATGTACGCCTACACACCCGCCAATGTTTTAGGCTTACCTAAATCTACGCGAGGGCTTCGTGCAGGTGCTCGGCCGCCTTCAACGAGAGCGCTGCGAGCGTCAGCGTCGGATTCATCGCCCCACCCGTCACGAAGACGCTACTTCCCGCTATCCAGAGGTTGTCAAGGTCGTGCGTCCGCAGCTCCGGTGTCACCACGCTCTCTGTCGGGTCGCGGCCCATTCGCGTCGTCCCCATGTGGTGGAACGCCGGCCCCGTGTTCTCGGGGCCGACCTGCCACGTCACCTCTGCTCCCAGCTCGTCAAGTACGTGCTCCTGAATCTCGTTCGCGCGCTCCAGCGTCCGCCGCGTCACGTCGTCGAGACCCCAGTGAACGTCCGGCACCGGGTTTCCGTGATCGTCCGTCTGCGACGCGTCCAACCCCACGTAGTGCTCCGCGCGCGGCCGCTGCTCGACCAGCCCGCCCATCGCGATGTGGTTGCCGTACGACTGCCGGAGCGACCCAAGCAGTGCGTCCCCCCACTCCTCGCTCCCGAGCGCCTCCCGCACCGGCGACGGCCCCGCGTAGTTCAGGAACTCGAGTTTCAACCGCGCGTAGTCGCTCGCGTCGCCGTCCGCACTCGGCACGCCGCGCTCAGTCCCGCGTGCGGGGTCGTCGTAGAACTGGTGGGACTCGCTCGTGAGGAACCCGATGTGGTTCTGCCGCGTCTCCTCATCTAGCACACCGCCCGTTCCCGCGAACACATGGTCCATGAAGTATCGGCCGACCGCGCCACTCGTGTTCGCGAGCCCGTCTGGATAGGCGTCGGACGCAGAGAGCAGAAGGAGGCGCGGCGTCTCGACGCCCCCACACGCGACCACGAACTCACTGGCGTGCTGGCGGTGCGTCTCGCCGTCCGGCGTCGCGTACACCGCCGCAGTCACCCGGTCGCCGGAGGCGTCGTGTTCGAGTCGCTGCACCGCCGCCCGGTCGATGACGCGCGCGCCCTCGGTCTCGGCCGACGCGACGTGCCGGGTCGCGTCATACTTCGCGCCCGACGGACACACCGGCTTACAGGTCCCGTAGCCGATACACGGCGGCTCGTCCGCGTAGGCTTCCGAGTTCCGCGCGTTCGGAACCGAGTGCATCGCGATTCCGAGTCGCTCGCACGCGTCTGCGAACAGCGAGTCGCTGTACGACGGTTCGAACGCCGGCATCGGATGTGGTTCCTCTCGCGGTGGCGCGAACGGATTGTCGTCCGCGCCCGCGACGCCGAGCGCGCGCTCCGCCGCGGCGTAGTACGGCCGGAGGTCGTCGTAGTCGAGCGGCCAGTCCGCGGCGACGCCGTGGCGGGACGCCTGCTCAAAGTCGAGTTCGTGCAGCCGCATCACCATCCCCTGCCAGTGGAGCGTCGACCCGCCGACGCCCTTCACGCGCGCCCGGTTCAGCGGGTAGCCGCGGTCGCCCGACGACGTGTAGGCGTCGCGCTCCCCGCCCATATTCCAGACGGAGAGCGGGCCGTGGCCCGGTCGGATATGGCGTTCCATACGGTCGAGTCGACTGTCCTCGTCGAATCGCTCGCCTGCTTCGAGCACGACGACATCATGGCCGCGCGCCGCGAGCGTGTCCGCGACGAGCGCACCCGCCGGTCCTGCGCCGACGATGCATACGTCCGCCGAATCGGACGGCGTTCGGTCTCCACTCATGGCGGTTGCTGGTAGCTCCCTGTCCCTCCGGGGTGGCCGATCGGGTTCTCGATGCCGACGAGCTTCCCGCCGGTGGGCGACGCGTAGAGCGCGTACAGGAGGTCGTTCACAACGTAGTACCGGACGCGTTCCACGTCGTTCCCCGAGGGGTCGGGGTCGGCGGTGTCGGCGTTCATCGCGTGGAGCGCGTCCGAGCGCGTCAGTCGGTGGAGGTCGGCGAAGTCCTCGTCGTGCCAGGCGCGGGCGTAGTCGTCGAGGTAGTTCGTCGCAGTCGCGATACCCGCGGCGTGGTCGGGGTGGTCGTGGACGCGGCCGTTGAGGAAGGTTTCGACGAAGGACGCGACGTTCTCGACCGGCGTCGGGTAGAGGGTGTGGGCGGCGGCGATCATTGTCTCTCTGCTGTCGGCGTCGAGCGGGCGGTCGTTCGACTCGTCGTCACTGGTGAGGACGACCGCACCGCCGACCGCCGTACCGGTCGCGGCGAGCGCGGCGAGGGCGTCGCGTCGACTCAGCTTCATCCACCGGTGTTTAGGCGGGCCTAAACTTAGTGGTTGTGTTCGGCGGTCATCGACACGGTCACGAACACGCTCGGCCGTGACGACGACGGAACGTACGCCGCCGCACCACCACACGCCCGGACGTTCGCGCACCGCTCAACACGCGGTGACAGCGCTCGAACACCGGTCCCGTCTGCATCCACCGGCAGAGACAGGCGGTACGTGAACCCGTCTCCGCCGCCGTACTGCACGAACGCCGACACCCGCACCGTCTCCTGGCCAGTCACGGTCAGCGACTCGCCCCCCACCGCGGACACGTCGCCCGCGACGACCACCCGGCCGTCACGCACGGACACGTTCAGGTCGACCGCGCCCTCCGTAGGTTCGGCCGTGTAGTACGCGCTCTCGCCGTCGGTCGCGACGCGAATCGTAGTCGCCGTCGCTGCCGCCGGGACGCCCATTCGTGCCTCCATCGTCACCGCCGCCCCGGACACGTCCTCGACGCGCTGGAGGCGAGCGTCGGACGGCGACCCCGCGGCCGGATTCCAGGCCCCACGATAGACGTATCGATAGAGCGACCGGTTCGGGAACGCGTTCGATACCGCGAACGGCCGGTCGTCAATAGCATACACTACCCGCCCATCGAACCCGGGGTCGTTCCGCAACACCTGGAACGGATGGTTCAGCCAGTCGCCGTACGGGTCGGGAATCAGCACTACCGAATCCGCGGGAGCACCGTCCTCGAACGGCGCGTACGCCGTTTCGTACGTCTCCGTTACGTCGAGATTCGTCTCCACGGGATCCGCCGCGTTCCCCGCGGTCACGACCGCACCGCCCCCCAGACTCACCACGACGACGAGCGCGACTGCGGCGCGTGCGACTCGCGGGTCGAACCGCTCGCGCGCCACCGTACGGAGCAGCGTGACGCCGCGGGCGGCAGCGAACGCCGCGAACACGGCTGTCGGGACGAGGAGGTCGAAGTGGTAGTACGGGCCGAGCACGGACACTAGCCCGTCGCCCGGCGCGGAGATGTTTCCAAGGATGTTGAACGTCCCCCAAAAGTAGACATTCCCCGCGGAGACCGTGACGAACACGCCAGCCACCGCCGCGGCGCGCGCCGACCACTCGCGGCGGGCCGCCCACGTGACGCCGGCGGCGGCGAGCAGGCTACCGAACACACCACCTGCCACCCACTCAGTGAAGAACAGATCGAGGACGATACGGTTCACGCGGAGCGCGAGTTCCGGCGTGTACACGATTTCGTGACCGAGCAGGCGACGTTGCCCGAACCCGAGTCCGTCCAGCGGCGCGAACGCCTGATACGGGAACACGAACGGGCTCCCGGTCACTAGCGCGTTGTAGCTGAGGGTGATGGCAACTCCGAGCAGGCCGAACACCGCGGTCACCGCCTGCCGCGAGAGCACCGCTCGCCAGCCTCCATAGAGCGTCCAGAGCGCGTGCGCGATGAACGGGGTCGCGAACAGGACGGCGGTGTACGGGCGGGAGAAGAACGCCAGTCCGACCGCGCCGCCGGCGACGGCCGCCCACCGACGACTTCCGGTGCGATCGGCTCGCAGGTAAGCGTACGCGAACGCGAGGTTCAGCAGCGTCGTCGGCGCGTACGGTAGGAACACGCCCGATTCAATGATAAATAACGGAGACGCGAGCACGAACGCACCCGCGAGCAGGCCGACGCGAGACCCGAACACTTCCCGGGCGACGAGCGCGGTGAGCGCAACGACGCCGGCGGCGATACCCGGTAGTGCGAGCCGGTACGCCCCGAACAGCTCGCCGAGCGCGAAGAAGAGCGCCGGAACCGGCGCGTACTTCGCGTACAGTCGGTCTCCCGCCTCCACGAAGAACCACGGCCGGAGCGCGTCCTCCAGCGGCGGCCGGAGGAACACCTGACCGTCGAGTAACATCGCGGCCTGCTGGAGGTAGACTCCCTCATCGTGGTTCAGGGAGTGATGGGGGAACATCGTCGTCGACACCAGCCACGCGAGCATCGCCGCGACACCGGCGAGCACGAGTACGCCCCAGTGCCAGCGCCGAGTCATTCTTCGGTCGGGAACCACGCGAGCTGATGGTCAAGGTCGAGGTCGACACGAACCCGTTCGTCGAGAGAGAGCTGATCGGCGTGGTTGTGTTCGCAGTACACGAGTCCGCCGGCGTCGAGCTGCACGCGGTAGACGAACGCCGGCCCCGTGTACTGGCGGTGGACGACGCGTCCGTTCCCTTCGTCTGTGGGGACCGCCCGCAGGTCGTCGGGACGGACGAGGATATCGACCTTCGCGCCCTCGTACTCCGCGTCGAGGCCCGCGATAGCGTCTCCGGGCACGTCCCCCACTGGGGTCTTCACCGTTCCGTCGGCGAACCGCCCGGAGACGAACCCGGCCTCCCCGATGAACTCCGCGACGAACCGGGACGTTGGCTGTTCGAACACGGTCTCCGGTCGCCCGATCTGTTCGAGGTGGCCGTCGTTCATCACCGCGACGCGGTCACTGATTGATAACGCCTCCTCCTGGTCGTGTGTCACCGAAATCGCCGTGACGCCCGTCTTCTTGAGGATTCGACGCACCTCCTCGCGCATCTCCCGCCGTAGCGATACGTCGAGGTTCGAGAACGGTTCGTCGAGCAAGATGACATCCGGTTCGGGTGCGAGTGACCGCGCGAGCGCGACACGCTGCTGTTGCCCGCCGGAGAGCGTGTCCGGCGCGGCGTCCGCGTAGTCCGCCAGGCCGACGAGGTCGAGGAGGTCGTTAACCCGGCGCTCTACCGCGTCGTCGGGCCGGTCCGCGATACCGTACGCGACGTTCTCTCTGACTGATAGGTGAGGGAACAGCGCGAAGTCCTGAAACAGCAGGCCGATGTCGCGGTTCTCCGGACGGACGAACGTTTCGCCGTCCGCGACGACATCACCGCGGACGCGGACGCGGCCGTCGTCGGGACGTTCGAGACCCGCTATCAGGCGGAGCGTGGTGGACTTCCCGCAGCCGGACGGTCCGAGCAGTGTCAGGAGTTCGCCGTCGCGCACGTCAAACGAGAGCGAATCGACGGCGGTTTCGGGACCGAACGACCGCGTCACCCCGTCGAGTTCGAGGACGGCTGGTCGGTCGTGCTCGTCTCCGCCCGGTCGTACTTGAAGTGTCTCACTCATTCGTGTCACCGTCGGCCGTGTCTTCCTGTGCGAGGATGACGGCCATCGAGAGGCCGGATACGACGACGAGAACGAGCGCTGGGAGCGCTGCTCGCCCGTACAGCCCCGCTTCCTGTACTCGCCAGATGTACGTGACGAGCGTATCAAAGCCTAACGGACGAAGGATGAGCGTGGCGGGAAGTTCCTTCATCGTCGTGAGGAACACGAGCGCCGCGCCGGTGACGATGCCGGGCGCGATGAGCGGGAGCGTGACGGAGCGGAACGCCCCGAAGCGAGACCGACCGAGCGTGCGTGCGGCCTCGACGAGCGTCTGGTCGACTTGGAGCGTCGAGGTCCGCATCGACCCGATTGCCTGCGGGACGAATCGGACGACGTACGCGAACACGAGCAGGGGAACGGTCTTGTAGAACGCCGGAACGACGTTGAGGCTGAAGCTCACGAGCGCGATGGCGAGCACGATGCCGGGGGCGGCGTACCCCGCGTACGGGGCGCGGTCGGCGAGCACAGCCAGCCGTGAGTCGGACGCAGCCGACCGGAGCGCGATGGGGAGCGCGACGAGTACGGACGCGACGGCCGCGAGGAGTGCGACGTAGAGCGAGTTCCAGCCGTACGTCCACGAGAACGTCATCGACCCGCCCGCGTAGCCGGGACCGCCGTTCGTGAGCCAGAGCCCGAACACGACGACGGGGAGGAGAATCGCGGTCGCGCCGACGAGGAGCGGCAGGAGGAGGAGCGGGTAGCGGAGCCAGCCGAGGCGGATGGAGAGCGCGCCACGATTCCCGCTGCTCGCGTACGCGCCGGAGTCGTCCGCGCCAATGCGGGATTCGACGGCGAGAATGACTGCGGTGACCGCAAGTAGCTGGAGAGAGAGGAGTGCCGCGTAGTCCTGCATGAACCCGGTGTAGCGCGCGTAGATGAACTGCGTGAACACTTCGACGCGCATGATGTTCGGCGTGCCGAAGTCGGAGAGCGTGTAGAGCGCGACGAGGAGTGCGCCCGCGGCGACGCCTGGCAGTATCTGGGGGAGAGTGACGCGACGGAACGCCTCCCAGCGGCCCGAGTTCAGCGTTCGCGCGGCCTCAACAAGGGACGCGTCGAGCGAGAGGAGAGAGGCGCGCGTCGTCAGGAACACGTACGGGTACGTGTAGACGGTGAGGACGAGCGCCGCGCCGGTGAATCCGTCTACCGTGGGTATCGTCTCGACGCCGATCGGCTGGAGAGCGTTCGCGAGCACGCCGCCGCGTCCGGTGGCGGAGACGACGGCGAACGCGCCGAGGTAGCTCGGGACGGCGAGCGGGAGCGCAGCCAGCACGGTCCAAAAGCGCTTGAACGGGATGTCGGCCTGCACGGTCAACACCGCCAGTGGAACGCCGACGAGGACGCTTCCAGCGGTGACGACGACGACGAGCGCGACGCTGCGCGCGAGCACCGCGAGCGTCGTCGCGGACGTGGCGAGGTCGATGGCTCGACCGCCGAGACCGAGCACGTCGACGAACAGCCAGCCGAGCGGGATGACGAGCACTGCCGCGACGGCGGCGGCGAGGAACGTCAGGCCAGTGCCGACCGCCGTGTCGTCCGTGAGCCGGTCGAGGAGGCTGTTCAGTCGGTCGCCGACACTCATCCCAGAACGCCGGCGTTCCGCATGATTTCGAGCGTCTTCTCGAGGTTAGAGAGTTCGGAGAGGTCGATGTCCGGCGGGCTCAGTTCGTCGATGGTCGGGAGGTCGCCGACTGGTTCGACGCCCGGAATCATCGGGTACGCGAAGCTGACGGTGGCGAAGAACTCCTGGGCTTCCGCGGAGAGCAGGTGCTTGATGAAGTTGTTCACGAGCTGGTCTTTCTCGGTTCCCTTGATGCGGAGCGCGCCCGCGACGTTGACGAGGGCGCCGGCGTCGTCACTCGTGAACGCGAGGTCAAGCGGGGCATCGGGACGCTGGTTCTTCACGCGGAGGGCGTAGTAGTGGTTCGCGAATCCGACGGGGATGGCTCCGTCAGCGACACGCTGGGAGACGACAAACTCGTCGGGGAAGCGCTGCGCGCCGTTCTCTCGCATTGCGACGAGCCACTCGCGGGTGCCCTCGGGACCACGGAGCAACCGCATCGCGGTGATGAACGACTTGAACGCGCCGTACGTCGGTGCCCAGCCGACCGTGTTCGGGAACGAAGCGGCCGACGGGAATTCCTGCACGGTGTCGGGGATGTCGCTCTCGGAGAGCTGGTTCGTGTTGTAGGGGACGCTGCGTGCGCGTCCGGCGACGCCGACCCACGCGTTGTCGTCGCCCTGGAAGCCGCTCGGGACTGGTTCGACGACGTCCTTCGGGAGTGGTTCGTAGGCGTCGTTGTCGGCGACGTACCCAAGGGAGCTGGCGTCGATAGACCAGAAGACATCCGCCTGAGCAGCACCGGCCTGCACTTCCTTGACGATGTTCTGCGCGAGCGAGGAGGAGGCGGCGCTGCTCTCGTAGACGGTAAAGTCGGGGTATATCTCCTGGAGCATTTCGACGAAGCGGTAGTAGATTCCTCCTTCGCCGCCGCCGATGTAGAGGTTGAGTTCACCGGAGAGGTCAGGAAGCTCCTCGATGGATGTGCCATCAGGTGCGGGCCGGCCCTCAACGATGGCACCGGAACCGCGGAACGTGGCGAGTTCGGGAATCGTTACGCGTTCGTCGTCCGAGCTACTGCCGAGGAGGCCCTGACAGCCGGCGAGGCCGGCGAGCGACCCGGCGGCCGCCGTCTGGAGAACTCGTCGTCGGGTTCGTGGTGAGTCGCGCATATGATTTAGGCGAGCCTAAAGTACCTAAGTGTTTGTGGTTTCGTCAGTCGAGCGCGGTCGGTGTCGGGGCCTCGGTCTGCCGTTCCTCGATAGCGTTCAGACAGTCGAGCCACGACCGCATCGCCTCCCCGCACTCGTTCAGGAACGCGCCGTTGTTCCACTCGCTCCAGTCGCCCGCCGCGAGCTCGTCCGCGATTGCGCGGCACACGCCCGCATAGGAATCGGCGTCTTCGCCAACCCCGTCCGCGACCTCCCAGACGTGTTCGTTCAGTTCGAGGCCCGCGACCTCGTTCTGGAGGTCGTCGAACGTCGACCGCGGCGCCTTGTTGTGCTCGCACAGCGGATCGCCGTTGTAGATTTGCGTACCGAGGATGTCACACGCGCGCTTCAGGAACACGCCCGACCAGATGTCGTCGAACCGTCCGACCTCCCAGTCGTTGTCGTCCATCGGCAACTGGTAGAACGCGGGCACGACCTCCCGACGGAACGCGAGGTTCATCGAACACACCGTCAGGTACTGGCCGGGCGTGGCGACGAAATCCGTCTCGAAGTCCTCGCGGGTGGTTCGCGTCTGCGCCTGCCCCTGGAGGTCGCCGTCCATCAAAATTCGCACGGCGTCGAGGTCAGGAACGTTCGTCCAGAGCCCCTGCGAGGCGACCACGGAGTCGACGTGCTCGGTCTCCACGGTCACAGATTCGTCCATCGCCGCGTACGGGTAGCCACGCGGGTAGAGGTCGTTGTCGCCCTCGTGGAGGACGTTCACCCACTGTTCGTCGGAGCGCACCGACCGCAGGTCGCCCTCGTAGTGGAGGTTGTCCATGTGCGTTCCGAAGAAGTTCACGTCCGCGTGCGGGAGCGTGTCGTCGTCGATGAACACGCCATACTCGAATCGGGGGTCGTCCCAGAGGTAGAGCAGGCCGAACGAGGTCTGTGCGTGACTTGCCGCGGGAATCAGGTCGGCGTACTCGGAGAGGCCGCGGTCGTCGAACCACGCCTCGCGGGCGGTTCCGTCGAACACCGCGCCCGATACCTCAAGGTCGTCGAGCATCCGCTCCATCGCGACGGTATCGCAGAAGTCCTCGGTGATGAGGACGAAGAACAGGCGGTCGGTGTCGAATTCGTGCTCTCGGGCGTTCTCGACGTAACTCCGTACGCAGTCGTACTCGCGTATCGTCGGGACGATGACGCAGGTGTCCGGGCGGTTACTCATTCGTACCCCAAACGATGTTTAGGCCCCCCTAAAAACTATCGGGATGGTGTGAGCTGGCGGAGGAGGAGGGCGAGTTTTTCGGCGGTGACAACGAGTGTGACGGTGAAGGCGTACTGGAAGCGGAACGACTACCGGACGGATCAGGCAGAGGCCGAGGAGACACTTCTCGAACTCATCAACAACACACACGAGGAGGATGGAAAGTCGTCATCCCCGCGTTCGCCGTTGGCCGCAGCCAAGAGCTCATGCCCATCTTAGAGGGGGAGATGCGAGAGGAGGTGCCAACGATGCCGATCTATCTCGATGGGATGATTCAGGAGGCCACCGCGATCCATACGGCATACTCCAAGTCCCTCCGTGACGGACGCCATGATCGCATCCGCGCTTTGATGAAAAGCACATGAGGCGCTTCTTGGATGGTCTCGCGGAGGTATTGCGTGAAGCGCTCGTTCCATGTGCGCCACAGTATCGATTGATAGGGTACCGAGTCGAAGCCGAGTTGCTCACTAATCTCGGGTGACCGTGGGTGGACTAGACGGAGACGATGGATCCTACGTTGAGGATACTGACAGCGGGATTCCCCAAGAGAATCAAGACAACGTGTTCAAACACGGCGTCACCTCCAGCGAGGGAGGGACCGGGTTCGGGCTCTCGATCGTGGCCGAGATCGCGAAGGCGCACGGTTGGACGGTTTCGGTGACAGACGGAAGCAATGGCGGGGCACGGTTCGAGTTCAAGCGGTCGAAATAGTACCTGTTGTCAGTGAGCAAACCGTCCCTGCGGCCTATGCATTGAGAGAACCAGTCTCAACTATCCTTCTAAATCGGAAGATGAGACTACAGCCAGGAGATGGGGTGGGTAGAAGCGCGAATTTCGAGAGTAGCTACTGAAGTTCGTTAACGAGAGCAGTGACTGCGGTCTCGACAAGATCATCCACCAGACGGCCTTGCCAGAAGTCGATATCTTCGTGGTCGATCGATTGGACACCCCACGGAACAATTCGACTTTCATCCGGGGTCCCACCACGACGCCAACTCTCCGCTGGAATCTCGATTAGTCCGTCCATCCATGATTTCGTTGTGAGCGTCACTGCGATATACTGCTCGCCGTGGAACGGACGCCCGTCGTGGTTCGAGAGAATGAGCCAGGGACGAGCGTCCTCCTCGCCTTTGAACGGATCATTCCCGTAGACGACATCGCCACGCTCGAAAACCGGGGTCCCTTCGTCGGTCACTGTTCGTCCTCGACGCTGGGGTGCGGCTCACTCGGCGCGTGTTCACGCCAAGACTCCTCGTCCTCTGTACCGAGTTGCTCGTTGAACAGTGTGGTCGCTCGTTCGTAGCCGCTGTACCCGTCGAGACGTTCCTCGTCGTCGGTCACCGCCCAATACGTTGCCTTGTGTTCGACGAGGTCTCGGTTCTTCAACCGTGAGAGTGCCGTGCTGACCGCACCCTCGTCGACGCCGATCTGGGAGGCGATTTCGCGCGCCTTGAACGCGCGATCCTCGTTGGCAGCGAGAAACCCGAGGACTTGATCGGGGACGGAGAGGTCCGCGAGTTCGTCCTCGTTCGTGTTCTCGAAGGTATCTCGGTCGATGGACATCGTTGAATGGAGGTACGTCATCCACTGCAAAGAGTGTTAGGAGTGAAAGCTACGAAAATTCTGAAGGATATTTCACCCCATACCATAAATCGGTTCGGGAACCGTATGCATTGAGAGAGTCAGTCTCAACTAATCTTCTCCCGAGAATTCTGAAGGAGCTACTTCGTCTATGGCTACAAAGCTGATTGGGGCCGTATGCATTGAGACAGCCAGTCTCAACTAATCGGCAGCTCCGGCTGGTCGAGTAGGCAACGCAGCGCAATCTATTCCAAGTATTCTTGGAAGTCCAAATATAGACAAATCTTATGGGGGTGGGTGTTGACGTTCATATATGGCGTACGCAACCCACCCAGACTCACTCTACGACGAAATTATCGAAGACCGCGAGTACATCACCGTCAACGGGACTACCATCCCAATTCAGGCCAGCACGATCGACGCAATCCAAGAGTTCTCTGGAGAGACAGAAGTTCACCTCGAACGGACTGACGGAGGTACGCACACACTCACCGGGGAACAACCCGTCCCAAATCGTGAACAGCTCAAGAAGGATCTGGCTGCCGCCCAACGCTCGTTCAATGCCCTTCCCGTCTCGGCACTGAATAACCTCTACGGCGGACGTCTCGGCCCACTCCATTATACTGATACGACCGCGCACTTCACGGTCGGGGAGTCCATCTTCAATGCACGTCCGCAACGTGGAACCGGCCCGCTCCCCGAGGAATTCCGGACACTAGGGGTGAAAGCCGCGCATCTGTATGAGGGGTTGGAGGTCGCGCGGAATCTCCCCCATCACTGGGTGGACGGTGTCGGCTGGGAGATCACGAGAGAAGAATCGTTCCGTGAGGCCACAGAAGGCAAGAGTATTCCGGACGATCGTGCACCGCCAGTTGAGGAGTGCTTCATCATCAATGTCCCAAGCGTATTTCCTGCACAGAGCTTTGGACAAGCAACTGGCGTACCGGCAGAGATCGTGAACAGCGCCATCTCCCGAACCGAGCGAACGCTTGACGACACACTCCTAACCAAGCGCATGGCGCAGCTGGACGCCATCGAACAGTACTACGCGCTTTACCAAGCAGAGTCCCACAGGGACCCCCTCGACCAGGAACTCTCGAAAGATGTAGACACCGTCGCTCAGGAAACCTTCCACATCTCAGAATCAGGGCTCGCCTCCCTTCGATCACAGGTCAAGACCCGGAAACAGGAGGCCTTCGAGACCGTCCGGCGGCTCTCTGGTTCGGAGGACTTCAACTATGTTATGGAGGAGTTCGCTGAAACTATCGACGAGCTCGGCGAGCTTGCCATGCTCGGCACAAAATACCGTGAAGAAGTCCTCAATGAACCTCCAGGATTCTACTGAGAAGCGGACGAGATGGGAGTTCATCAGTTCGTACCGTGGGCGGTGGGGTCAACCGGGGTGACAGACTCAAACGCGGCTTCGAAGTTTTCCATGGAGAGCCGGTCCTGGTCGTTGAGATAGACGTTCCAGGCGGCTTCGTTGACGAGCTGTTCGATGTTGCTGGTGCTGTAGCCGTCTGTTTTGTTCGCGAGGATGTCGATCCGGAGGCCGGGGTTCCGGGGGCGTTCGACAGGCGTTGTGAGGAAGTGCTTGATGAGTTTGATTCGGTCGTCGCGTTCGGGGAGCCCGACTTCGAACGAGGTTTCGAAGCGGTCACCGCGCTCGAACGCTTCATCAACGCGGTCACGGCGATTGGTGGTACCGATCACGAGGACGCCGCGGGGCGATTTCTCGAATTCATCGAGGAAGGTGTTGATCATATCGTCTTTACCGGTGGAGTTGTTGTCGGCGCCGCGGCTGGTAGCGAGAGCATCGACTTCGTCCATGCAGATGATGCAGGGGGCGTGTTCCCGTGCGGTGGCGAAGAGTTCCTGGATGTTTTCTTCGGAGCCGCCGACGTACCGATCCTTGATGTCGGGGATCTTGACTTCGATGTAGGAGAGTTTACCCTCTCCTCCGAGGGCGCGGGCGACGTAGCTCTTTCCGGTTCCTGGCGGGCCGTGAAGCAACACGCCGGACGTTGTCTCAAGGCCAAGTTCTTCGATGCGGTTAGCGTCTCGGTAGGGGCCAAGGACACGTGCCCGGAGATCCGCCTTGAGGTCGTCGCGGCCGATGTAATCGGAGAAATCTATCTCGGGCGTTTCCGGCGCGAACGTCCCGGGCGTGTCACTGTCAGCGGAGTCGTCCGTGGTGTTTGAGTTGGTTTGGGGGCCCGGGTCATTCTCGGAGATCTCGTCCGAGTTGGATGGCTCGGAGTCGGCCTCCGTGTCGGATTCGGTGTTGAGCGCGGTTTCCCGGACATCGTAGAGGTCGTCCAGGCGGTCGCGGACGTATTCGAGTCGGGAGTCCGTGTGCGGGGTGGCGACATCCGTGTCTTTGATCGTGATGAGGTTTTGTTTCAGGGATTCGTAGAACTGGATCGTTGCCTCGAGATCCGAGCTCTGTTCGATATCCTCAATTTGGTCGATCTGAGATTCGATTTTGGTCGCGGTGTCTGCGAGTGACCCGTCATCGGCCGTAGGGTTCGTGTTGGTGTTCGGGGTGTCAGTGGACATGGTTTGATCCAGGGAAAGGAAGTGGTGAGCGTGCTGTACCCGAGGAGGAAGTGGTAGGAAGTGGGGGTGGTTAGAGGTCTTGGAGGTCTTCCATGGTCAGCGGGTCGGACGTGTCTTCGAGGTTAGTGGTGTCGTCGGTGTCACTGACGGTGTCGAGATCCCAGTCGTCGTCGCGTTTGCTGGAGAGGCGGTCTTTCTCGAGTTCTGCGAGGTCTTTGTTCACGTCGCCGAGGTCGGGTTCGGCGGTGGTGCCGAGCATGTCGAGCTGGCGGCGGAGCCGGTCGGCGTTTTGCTGTTCGATCTGGCCTTCCTCCTCGAGTTCCTCGATTTTGCGGCGGGCTGCCTCGATGTCAATCTGGGTGAGGTCGACTTCGTATTCGCGCTGGCGCTGTTTCCGGCGCTGAACGCGCTCCCATTTCTTCAGGGCGCGGCGGAGCACTTGGTATTTCTTGGCGAGGGCGTCGTACTCGGTGCGTTTTTCTTGGGCGTCCTCCAGTTCGGCCTGGGCGTCCATTTTGTAGTCCGTTGCGTCGATGCCGTCGGTCTGTTCGGCGGCCTGCAAGTACTCTTGGTAGCGCTCGAGGTGCTTGCGGATGTCCCGGCTGAGCGACCGGAGGTCGTCCCGCATTGCGGTGACAGCGTTGTTGAGCTCGGTGGTAGAGACGCCGAGGCCGAGTACGTCAGCGTTGGGCTCTACCATTTCGTCGAGTTTTGCTTCGGGGTTTCCGGAGTGTTTGAGACGCTGGATTAGCGTGCCGACCCAAGCGCGACGCTGAGGCATTAGTCGTCACCTCCGGCATCCTGGATTTTGTGCCGGTTCTGCATCATGTCGTCCAGTGCGGCCTGTTCGGCTTCGACCGGCGGAGCGCTCGGGGAGGGTGCAGGTTCCCACATGAGGAGGGCCGCGCTGATTCCGATGGCGGCGCCGATGACAGCGGTGATGGTGGTGAATTCGAATTGCGTCCAGGTCTGGAAGGTGATGGCGTTGCCGGTGAACCAGTTGCCGGTGATGATAGCGGCTGCGAAGACGCTGGTGGTGCTGATGGCGCGCGTGGGCGAGTGTTCCAGGCCGCTGTAGGCCGTCCAGACGAGTGCGGCGCCGGCGAGGAGGTTGATGAGCGCGGCAGCCATCGTGAGGGTGAGTGTGTCGGGCATTGTGTTGGGAGCGTGATTTACTCGGAGGTGTTCGTGGTCGGGCTGCGTGTGCTGTTCGTGGGGGTAGTTCCACGGTCGTGGGGAGTGGGTGGGTCGCACATCGCGTTTTGACCTATCGGAGGGAGTGAAAAGCATCCGCCGTGGAGTTGCCATCAGGTGGAATCGATATCCGGATGCGTCAAACCCCCCAATATTGATGGGTGTCGGTGGGAGTAACTCAAAGGATGAGTTGGGGCACGACGCGGACGTGGAAGTACCTCGGGAAGAATACGGTGACGCGGGATAATGTTGGTCGAATCGTGATCCCTCAGCGGGTGTTCGAGCTGGGGGTTCTCGACCAGCCGCCGGACGATCAGGAGGCGTCGGATGAGACGGTGACGGGGCACTGGAGTTTTGACAGTGAGAAGGGGTGGTTGATTCTCTCCGATTCCGAGTTGACGAATGACCCACCAGTCGTTCAGGACGGTGTAGCCCAAGATGACCGGTTCAAAACGCAACGAGAGATCGTTTCGCGGGGACCAGAAGACGGCTATCGGATGACAATCCCCTCGATGTTCTTTGCGGAGTCTGCTGGTGGAAACGCCGCGGTCTCCGATCACGTCCCTGAACGCGCACGTGTTGAACCGGGGGAAATTCGGCATTTCATCACTGCAGAAGAGTTCCTTGCGGACACACCGACAGCGACGAAGTCGTGTTACCTGATTCGTCGAAGCCAACTCGAGCACATCATGAGTTCAAACGGTGAAGAGTTCGACGACGCGTACCCTGTACCACGATTGGACAGCTAACGACCGCTGTCATCGTCCCCACTGTTATCGTCTTCTTGGAGGCGTGTGAGGCGTTCGTCGGGTGCTGGATGTGCTTTTCCCATGTGGTAGTCGCCGTAGAGGAGTTCGAACCACGAACCAACGGAGGGTGGAGAGGTGGTGTCTGGGAGAAGCGGGGTGAGTGCGGCCGCTGCACGGCGAGTATTTCGTTCGTGGTCCGCGCGGGCGCCATCAGAGAGTTGGTCGTCCAGTCGGAGCTGGCGGAGTTTCTGAAAGGCGGTGGTGAAGGTTTCGCGGCTTGTTTTGGTGGCTGCGTAGCGGTCGGCACGTAGTTCCCGGCCGGAGTAATTCAGGGCTGTGAAGAGGACGTTCCGGCCGACGAGGCAGAGGCTGGCGAGGAGGGGGGCGTAGAAGCTGAGCCAGCCGTCAGTATACTTGGACGCGTGTGCGTCTTCGTGGGCGATGAGCGCGGCCAATTGGTCGGCGGAGAGTTCCTCAACTGCGATTTCGGGGATGAAGATATAGCCGGTGCGTCCCGTGGACGTTGCGAAAAACGCGTTCACAGTGCCGGGATACAGCCGGAGTTGTGCGTCCGCGACATCGGCGGGGAGATCGATTGCTTCGGGTGAAACGGGGCGGCTGACGGTGAAGAGTGTGGTGAGCCCCCAGATGCCGGAGGCGACTTGATAGAGGAGGCCGGTGAGGAGGTAGAGGGCGCCGGACGCGACGAGAAGCGTGGTGAGGAGGTCGACGCCTGGTTGTTGTGAGACATACTGGGCCGCGAGCAATGGTAAGCCGATCCCCAGCGCCGCGACGACGACGCTTGAGAGGTAGACGCCTGCTCGGAAGACAGAGGATGTTGGGGGATCTGTGAGTGTGTCTCGGAATCGAGACATGGCAAGGTGTCGTTCACGCCGGCACGTGTACGCTGCAACGCACGCGACAGCGAGGGAGAGAACGCCTGCGAGACGGTATGCAGCGGGATCAGAATTGAAGAAGCCGGTGAGGAGGAACATGGCGGGCATCGCTGATACGATGCCGATTGTTGCGTGGATTTCGATCGTTGCGGGGAGTTGGAGGCTGGGGAGTCCACTGGCGAACCAGGAGGTCAGTGTCTCGTAGTAGGTGGCTGCGATGAAGCTCGCCACGACAAGCAGGATTGCGAGTGCGTTTACGACGTAGTTGGTGTTGAGGTAGACGGCGACCAGCCCGAGGGCTAACAGTCCGTAGATGATGGTGAGGAGGGGGGCGGGGAGAAAGCGCGATTCGGAGATGGTGAGATGGGGGTCTGTCTCGTCAAGCCCGCGCGGGAAGAGGAGGGCGGGGAGTGGGGCGAAGAGTGCGAGTGCGAGTAAGGGGAGTAACAGACTGGGCGCGAAGAGCACGGCGAACGAGCTGAGACCGGGGATGCTGCCCGTGTAGAGCAGGAGTGTGTAGGCGCCGAGCACCCCGAATATCCAGAAGAAGTAGCGGTAATCGCGGGCGATGTAGACGGTTTCGCTGACGGTGAATTCGCGGACGTCGCCAGCCGACCACCCGATTGGTTCGGCGCGCCATTCGTAGCGTGCGCGAAGTCCGAACCGGGAGAGCACGCCTTCACCGAGTATGCGGTTGTCTTCGTCGATGGTTGGGGAGGGTTCGATGTTGAGGTCGAGTGAGTCTGCTGCGTCAGCGACGCGGGTGAGAAGGTCGTTGGTATCGGTGACTGTGTAGGTGGCGTCGACTGACCGGTAGGGGGTGACGAGATCGTCGCGTTCTGTGTCGGTGTCGAAGAAGAAGTCGAGGTGATTGTGCGTGAATTCGAGACGGTGGAGCGAGTTTGTTCGGGCGAGAAAGAGGAGGAGGGCGAGGGCAGCAAGACTGGAGAGAATGTAGAGTGTACCGAGGAGCGTTCCGTACTCGAAAATGATGCGTGGGCCCTCGAGTGTGGCGAGGATGATGAGGGGGGTTGTGAGTGGGGCGTAGATGGCTGCGAGGAGGATGCTGATGCCGGTGGCGGTTGAGGCGGTGGTTCGGGGTGTGTCTGCGTCTTCGTGTTCCAGGTTGGTGATGGGGGCGGGCGCGTTGCTAACCCGGTAGAAAAAGAGGAAGACGACGGTGATAAGTGTGAAACAGACCGCGCCACCAGCGTAGTACGCAATGATCGGAAGGCCCGTTGGGGAAGTGCCCTGAACCGTCCCCGGGGAGAGGGCTGAGGAGGGAGTGTATATTCCGACTGTTGTCAGGGTCAAGAAGAGCAGGCCGAGTATGAGGGGGAGGAGGAAGAGGCTGCAGAACCCGAGGAGCGTCCACGTGTTGAACTGCCAGCGTTCACGAACCAAGGTTCCGTCGGAAGTTGGTTCGAGCGTCCAGTCGTAGAAGAATGTGAGCGGACCAACAGTGTACGTCCCGGTCGTAGAATCGTCGTCAGTCGTGATGTCAGTGAGTGTGATTTCGCGGGTAAGTCTGTCACGGGCATCGTCTTGACTAACGGGGAGTTCTTTGGTCGTTTCTCCCCCGTAATACCGTGACGGCATGATTGAGGCCTTTCAGACTATCCTACTAAGATGTAGGGGACACGAACTCATGGGCCACCTGGGTAGCGACAATCTTTTGCGCGGAGTTGGGCGTTTGGGCGAGCGCTAGTTGACGCTCTCACGCCAGATCTTCTCGGAAGTACTTCCATTCGCAGTCTCGTAGCGAGTGAGTTGGACATCGGAGGGGTTGATATTGAGCTGGTAGACCTTGATGTTATCTTCACCGCGATTTTCACAGGCCTCTTTGTACTGCTCCCTCAGTGCTCTAGTGAAGTCCGAGTAGGCGACGAGGAATTCATTGGTTGCTTCGTCGACGATGAGGGTGCTACCGTCGGCTCCTGCAGAGATTCGATCTCGAACTTCCGATTCAATGTAGGGCGGAATATCATCCAGTGAGTTGAGCATACCTGCTGTTTGGCAGGATTCCTGAAAATGGTTCGGCAGAATGGATCACTCGTGGTCAAGAAGCTACGAAGAACGAGGAACCGATAATCGGGATTGTCTCTATCTGGTGTGAAAACGTGGGGGTGTTAGTAGTCGTCCAGGAGGGGGTCGTCGTAGTAGGCCGTGTCCTCGATCATGGGGTCGTCGAGCATCGCGGGATCCTGGACGAGTTGTTCGTTGTAGTCGGGGAGGCCCCGACCGATCGTTTCGATGTCTTCCCAATTCCAGTTTTGCTGGGTCATGACTGCAACTGTTGCTTGCGCGGGGTAATGAGTAAACCCAGTGTGGAGTTGCCAGTCAGTGGCAACACCCGGTCGTTCGGGAGGAAACAGTGTGTGGCTGGTTCTAGCCGGGTTTTTCGGATACCGGTGGTTAGGTGTCGCGTGGTTTAGGTGGCGTAGATGTGCAGACAGGGTGGATGTACTGTTTGAGAGGTCTACAAATGTTGGTATGAAGGGTGTCGATTGCGTGACTGGTCGTTGTGATTGCGGAGAGTGTACTGGTGAGTTCGTCGGTGGTTATGTGTGGGGGGAGGGGAGCGGTGAGTACGTAGATGGGATCCGCGTGGGGTGTGAGGTAGGGTGTTTGGTGGGAGGCGGCGATGAGTTTGTGCGTGAGGGCGAGGGAGCCGGCGAAGTAGGCGTCCTTAGATTCGAGTGTCGGGTCAAGGGCGGCGTTCAGCGCGAGTGTCGCGCTAGTTTCCGTGGTAGGGGTGTGTTCTACTTCGAGGGTTGCGGAGGTAGTAGGATGCATGAGGCGGATTGCGGGATCACCTGTCGTGATGGCGTCCCTGATTCGGCCGTCTAGATTCTGGGGATGAGGATAGTACCAAGGACTGCTGTCGATGATCGTGGTAAGGAGTTGGTGGTAAGCTGTGTGGCCGCCGTCACTGCGGTGTGTAGAGGGCATAGTCGTGTATTGTATGGTGTGTTCGCGGGTCTTTGGGTGGGTTTCCAGTGAGTGGCAATGAGGAGGGGGAGCGGATCTGCGGAAGTATCAGATGTAGCGCATTGGTTGACAGGGTGCGTTTCGGTGGGGTTTGTCGCCCCCGCGAGGGGGTGGCGGGGCGCGTCACGTGCCCCCGATTGACGATGGCTTCGGAACGACGCAGCAAGTCACGAGCAGCGCATCAGGCAGCGACCACCCTCGACGATGAGGCGCCGTGGGAGGACCTCGAGATGACGGTTCCGACCGACCGGGGTCACGCGTCGGTCGTTGCGCTCGTGGAGTTGGCACGAGACCGCCGTCCCTCGACGAACCGTTCGCAACGAGCGCATCACCCAGCTCACGCAGTCGCCTTCGGCGCCAGCGGAGCGGTCAGGTGAAGGAGCAGCCAGCGAGCCAGATATCTTCGTCGTGAAGCCAGCTCGAGAGCTCCGAGCGCCGTAGGGACGAGTGTTAACCAACATTTTCGACCAATACCGGCACGGTGTTGGTTAACGCTGGGGTTGGATCCACTCCCTTGCCCCCACCCACCGCCCGACTTCTCGAGTGAGTGCATCCTTAGCGGACGGGCGATCTGAGGAGGTACCGAATCTGTGCGCCATGAGCTGTTTGTCGGCGCTAGGAGGCGTGCAGCGCGCAACAGCGTGCGCTGCGTGACTCACCCTGCCTGGTCCCGATCCGCACGACGACACGAGTCGCGACTACGAACAGTTCGAGAAAGAACAGCTCGCCCAGGACCGCGACGCCACCGATGTCGACACGCTCGCCGCGCTCACGCGATTCCGGGGTGAGGTCGGCCATCTTTTCATCGGCCTCGGCGCAAAACTGGTCGATGTACTAAGCGAGTAGTGGACGAAGGGATTCCTCAGGACCTCAGAGCAGGACCGTGCGATGGCACAACCCGTAATCTCGTAATGCAGGGAACGAACTGTTCTTACAAGGAGGGGGTTGACGGTACTGAGAGCTAACTATCTTGTCTGGGTACGTCACCGAGGGCCGCGAGATGGTCCATATTACTGGCTGTAAAGAACACGGCTCCGTCGACCATTACTGGTGGGACAATCACGTTGGGACTCCCGTCGAATTCGTAATGCCAGCGCATCGCTCCCGAGTCACGATCAAGCGCGCTGATTGTCGTGGTATGCGGTGAGAAGTCGGGGTCCCGGAGCGGGAGTACGACCGTTTCAGTTCCAACACAAATTCCCGCGTAGCCTACTGCGTCATCGCGACACCATTGCTCCGAGCCGGTGTCGCTGTTGACGGCGACGACACCGTCCTGGCTGGCAGCGAAGACAATCCCGTCGGTGGCGCCAACCGCCCTAATGTCGTGTCTCCCTCCGTCGTACGTGAACGAGTAGAGTTCGCGGCGGCGGTCGCCCGTTTCTTTGTCGTAGACAACGAGCGTTCGGTCGTCAGCAACAACCACTCCGGTCTGGGTTACGACGGGAGGAATGGATGAAGGAATGGCCGTGAGTTCGGTCCGCCAGCGTTCCGAGCCATCGTGCAGGGAGACGGCAGTGAGACGCGGCGCGCCATCAACCGTCCCGACGGCGAACACACGCTCGTCGGCCACTGCTGGCGCCTGGGTGAGTTGACGTACCGTGTTGGTCTTCCAGCGTTTCTCGCCGTTCGCTGCCGCGAACGCCTCGATACCGTCTTCGGACGCAACTACGACGGTTCCGGTGGCTTCGTCTGCGACGAACAGTTCTGAGAACTGGAGTCCGTTCGTCGTTTCCGTCCAGATTCGTTCCCCCGTTTGGGGATCGAGCGCAACCAACGTCGTGTCGTACGCGACGATAAATCGGTCGTCGATGATGACGGACCCGTTGTTCCCGCTCGCAGTAAGGGTGGTTCGCCACTGTTCGGTGCCATCCTGTGCGTCAAGTGCGATCGCACTCCCGTCGAGGCTCGGGGCGAAGTTCGTCAGATACACCGTCCCGTCAGAGACGACGGGCTGCCAGCGAGTGAACGCGTCCGACGTCCATGCCAGGTTTCCCTGCGATGGCGAAGAGACGCCCGGGGCGAACGTGTTCGCCCCGTCAGCACCATATTGAGCCCACACCCCGGTTGGCGTTTTTGGAAGCGGCCGGTCCGAATGCGAGGACGTGAACATCGATACACACCCCGAGAGGGTGCTGGCACCAACAGCTGCTGTCGCTAAGAATTTTCTCCGGTTCATAATTGAATTTGGAGATGGAATTTTATTATTCTTGGGCGTTTAGATGGCGGTGTTCAGATTAGCTGATTCCATGCGAAGGCGGAGGGTTTTACGGACAAGCGCATACCGCTGGCGCAGAATTCGGTCCAGTACCGAATGGTGGTGCGGACGATCCAGTAAGCGACTGAGAGAAAAATGAGCGGGTCGTCGCCTACTGTACGTGTCCCCACCATCTATCAGGTATTCGCCGGGGAACATGACCGAATCAGGGTTCACAGGAGGATACATTCTAAAACCGGGAATGGAACCGTGGGCGGAAAACAACTATCCCGTAGCCAGGACACAAGCAAGGAAGACCGACTTCGTTGACGACTATTCCAACGTCAACGGAGACCAGAAAAGCGAATGAGCGTCTCAAAGACAGCAGGAAACACAACTAATTCACCTTTTGAAGTGTAGTCTACGACGTGATAAACAAAATTATAACTCCCATATCCGCCATCTTTTCCCAGACCGTCGCACTTCAATAGTCTTCTCACGCGGCTGCGTCGTCTCATCGTCCACCGACAAGACGAGTGTGAACGGCAGTATCACCCCCCTACCGCTTTGCTGGACGTCAGTTTTCGACAATCCGACAGAGTGATGGTTCTGCCCAGCAGGATCACTCCTCGCTGAGTTCGGAGAGTCGAGCCTGAATTTCCTCGGCATCCGCCTCAGAGAGCGCCTCAATACCGAACTGGACGAGTAGCGGGTAGAAGTGGCGGTTCTTCTTGAACTCGTCCTGGCCCGCCTTGCGGAGCTTCAGCTGGGACTCGAGGTAGGTATCCTCCATCTCGTCGAGGACATCGTCGGGGATGTAGATCGTCCGCCCATTCCATTCGTCCTTGATGTTCGTCTTCGTTTTGCTCGTTTCGTTCGTTTCACTCGTTGAAGTCGATTCGGTCGTTTCGGTCGATGAACTGGTGTCCACCGTTTCACTCACCTCACTCGTTTCGCCGGAATCGACCTCATCGTCCGCCTCCTCGTAGTTGCCCTCGATGCCGGAAGCATCACCCCAGCCGTCGCTCATGCTTCCACCTCCTCAGGCGCAGTCTTCTCAAACGTCTCGTCGAACAGGTCGGCAATCTCGTTGAACAGGTCGCGTGCATCCTCGACGCGCTGGTTCTCCTTACCGAAGCCGAAGACGGACACGCCCTCGCCAATCGACTGGGAGAGGTCGGTCCGCTTCGGGATCTCGAACACCGGGAGGGAGTACGCCGACTTGATCTCCTCGATAGTGTCGCGGTGCTCGGCGTTCTGCTCGACGCGGTTACAGACAATTGCGAGCCGATTGATGTCTCCGTACGCCTGTTCGAGGGAACTCAGCTGCTTTGCGAAAATCTGGAGGCTGTTGGCGTTGAGCTTCTCGGGAATGACGGGGATGACGACGTTGCCGGTCGCGACCAGGGCGTTGTCGGTGAGGACGTTCAGGGATGGCGGCGTGTCGACAATGATGTAGTCGTAGTCCTTGTCGAGTTCGTCCAGAGTCATCTCCAACCGCTCGCGACTCTTCGGCGCCTCTAGCAGGGTCTGGATGTTCTTGTTGTTCGCGAGCTTCTCGCTGGCGGGAAGGATGTCGAATTCCTCGTGCTCGACGATGATGTTGTTCACCGACTCCATCTGGTCGAAGTCGAGGACGTCGAACAGCGTCGTACGGTCGGTATCGTAGTACAGATCGTTGTAGCCAAGCGAGCAGGTGAGTCCTCCGTGATAGTCGATATCGACCAGGAGGACGTCGTGGCCTCGGGCGGCGAGTGCGCCACCAGTATGAATGACGTCGGTAGTCTTCCCCGCGCCTCCCTTCTGATTCGCCACCGTGATTCGTGCGGTATTGGTGTCGGTCATTAGCTTCGTTTTCTCGTTGTGTTCGTTTCGTTCGTTTTGGTCGTTTAGTTCGGTGCGTTCGGTGAGGGTGTTTCACTCGGTGAGAGGATTACTACGATGTTAAAACCAACTGTTCGTTTCGCTCGTGGAACTAATTGCGTTCATTTCTATCACTCACTTCGTTCCGTTCGTTTCTACTACAAGCCAACCAGAGACAAACCAGTTCGTTTGGAGAATTCAATTCATCAACTTCGTTTACTTCATCTCCTTCATTCTATTCGTTTCGTTCGTTCCTTTCGTTTCGGCAAAGGAGGTCGTACCTTCTGTGGGGATGGCGAAGCTGGATAGGATAGTCAGCTGAGAAGGCTTCAACCGCTCTAGCGTTCTGCTGTAACAAGCTCGCCGAGCACGGGCTCGTGCAGCATCTCGGGCTTCAACCGCTCTAGCGTTCTGCTGTAACGACGCGACGAATGCAGCTTCGTCGACGCCACAACACGCTTCAACCGCTCTAGCGTTCTGCTGTAACTTCCAATCCATGCCCGTAGCGTCGGGGCACCGTGCCTTCAACCGCTCTAGCGTTCTGCTGTAACGCGTTACACTATACGTTTTATCACTTCCATTAAACTCCTTCAACCGCTCTAGCGTTCTGCTGTAACGTGCGCGACCATCTCGGAAACGGGTGGCACCCGCCCTTCAACCGCTCTAGCGTTCTGCTGTAACACGTCCTCGGCGTCGAGCACGTCGCCGTTCTTCATGCCCTTCAACCGCTCTAGCGTTCTGCTGTAACACCGGTGGTGACGGGGACGATGAAGACGACGGGGGTGCCTTCAACCGCTCTAGCGTTCTGCTGTAACACCCTACAAGGCGAAGTCGCCGAATACATTCTTACCCGCCTTCAACCGCTCTAGCGTTCTGCTGTAACACGGGGTCGAACTCGCGCCAGTCCTCGCCCTCCTCACCCTTCAACCGCTCTAGCGTTCTGCTGTAACACCATGGCCCGTTCGGCGGCCATACGCGTCCTACCGCTGGTTCGTGCTTGAAGGTTTTCGTCGACCGGCAATTGTCCTGTTACCCCAGGGGGTTGATGGTGTGGACGTGCTGCAGGGTGGTTGCGTGTGTGTGGTATGCTGGTTGGGGAGTACTCTTGAGTGGGTTGCTTGCTGGTTGGGGAGGATTGGAGTATCCTGTTTTGTTTCACGAGGCGGTGAATGCCTAGTAGGGTATCTGAGACGCTGCGATTCAGTGGTGGAGTGGTGAGAGTGACGTTACTATTTCTGTATCAGCGCCAATGAGAGCTGAGTGGGGTGGTGAGGTTACTAGACAGCTTCAAATCCGGAGTTAGAGTTCACTATTGGATTGGGTTGCGGGTAGACTGGGGCCAGCGCCCGTCTCAATATCATAGTTGGACTCGCACTCTTGGGGCGTGAGCACGAGCACATCATCTGAGGGATTTGTTGTGGGGACTGAGACAAGATGTTGTTTGAGATCCTGGAACTCCCCACGGGCCCTCGTCCACTCTCTATTGTCACGTAGCTGCTGATACGCCTGGTACTGCGTGTAGACGCCGTCATTGGGAAGGATAAGAATATCCTGAGTAGAATATGACTGCTCGATAAGCGACGCCTTCCGAAGCTCTTCGCCCCGCCCCGATATGAATGCATCCTCTAAGTCGTCCTCGAGATGTTCGGATTGCCGCTGGTCATGGAACCGATCATAATACTCAGTGGTGCTCTCGACGAGCTCGGCCTCCGGAATTTCATCCCCAAACTCGGATTGGAGTGAGGCGAGGACTGCTTGTGTCGGGCGCAGCCGTGACTCATAGATAAGTTCGCTCGGTGTGTACTCACTCTCGCTGGGATTTTCTAGGCGCCAGACTGTTGCCATACTTGGGGTGTCTCCGAAGCTGCGATTACACCGGCCCGCCGCCTGCACCAATGCTGGCAGTGGCGCGTAGTCCCGATACAAACGGTCGAAGCTCAAGTCGACACCCGCTTCGATGAGTTGAGTGGAGAGGGTGAGTGTTGGAATATCATCGAAGGGCGTCTGCGTCTCAGTGTCAAGAATGAGCTTGAGGCAGGTGAGAATCCGGGAGCGGTCAATTGGACGAAGCCGCGTCGTCAGGGGAGCGATCAGCCGATTCGAGTTGTCAGTGTGCTCGGCGAGATGCTCAAGGTACCCGGCGGAATCGAAGTCGTCCGGGGTATCCTGGTAGTCGAGTAACTTGCTCGTGATATTCGTGGTGTGGTCCGTGGTGGTGTGTTCGACGAGGCTTGCGACTGAATCAACGGTGTTGACGATTGCGAGCGTATTTTCGCCGTCACGGGTGGGGGTGGTGAGTTCGGCGGCTGCGTCTGAAAGCGCTAGCGGCCGCGCTGAATGCGAGTTGAGGTGCGTGGTGAGCGATGGGTGAAGAGAGAACGTCACGCGAGGGTAGTCCGCGAGGAGACTCGTTGTCTCCGTATCGAGCTCGAGCAATGGCGTGGGTGTGGGGGCGTCTGCGTGTCGGGCGAGGATGCGTGGCTGAGTCGCGGTCATCAAGATAACCGTCGCGTCATACTCTTCAACGAGATACGTGGTAAGGCGGCCGATAAGCGGCCACCAATTCGGTGTGACGGCTTGTGGTTCGTCAATGATGATGACGCTGTCCTCGAGCGCGGGGAGTTTGAGGGACTGGGTGTTCTGGGGGCCTGCGAGACTCTCGAAGAGTTGTGTGAAGGTCGTGAGGACGAGGCCAGCACGCCACGATTCAGCATGTAATGTCTCCCGGCCCGTCGAGTACTCTGCTCCCACTGGCGAGTCGGAAAGGTTAGTGCGTGTGTCCGCGAGATGGTGATGTTTCGTATACTTCGGACTACTCGGGGGGATGTCGAAGATGTCTTGGACGGTCTGGTCGACCTGGTCAATAATCGACGTGTAGGGGAGCGCGTAGATTACGCGACTGTCGCGGTCGCCCGCGAGTGATAGGGCTGCCCGCAGGCCACACAGTGTTTTCCCGAACCCGGTTGGCAGGCTGAGATTGAACACGCGCGTGCCTGTCTGGAACTCTTCGGTGAGTGTCTTCGTCGCGCGTGCGTTTGCCGCCGTTCGAATCGCCGCAAACCGCTCCTCCCGCGACGCATCTTCCCCGGGGAGTGCAGCCTCTGGAGTCGACAGATACCGTGCAGCAGTCCCACCGCTTTCAAGCGGCGTTTTAGAAAGCTCTTGCACGTGCTGGGTGAGTGTCTCAACGGAGAGTTTCGGCGTGTCTCGTAGACTACCTGCAGTATCGGCGGACGTGATATCGCTCGCGTCGAATTTATCCGCCGTAACGAGCGTTGCCCAGACACGGAGGACGTAGCCATAAAAACCGTCTTGTGAGGCAATCCGCTCAACAGCCTTGAGCAGCGTCTGTGTATATTCCGGGGAGTGCCGGATGTCCCCCCACGAGAGCTGGCCATCGCTCGCTTGCTGGAGCACATGGGTGGCTGCGGCAGACGCGTTGTCATCAATATCTTTGAACTGCTTCTCGACTGTCTCTATGCGGTTTTCAGCAGCTTCTCCCTGAGTGTACTTTTGAACACCGGGACGGAGATTTGGAAGACAGGAGTGATGTTTCGCCACCGCGAAAAACCCTGCTAGCGCGGTTTTTTCCGAAAACCCCTGCTCCTTGAGGGCTTGCAGGGTGACAATCGCGCCGATATCTCCGTGATACGTCAATTCGGACCAGGGCGCATGCGTCCGTGTGTCTGTCTCGAGATATGTCTGGAAGTAGGAGGTGAGTTTACCGAAATCATGCGTCCATCCCAGCGTCCTGAGGACCGCCTGCCATGACTCGCCTGTTGGCGTTGTAGACGCAGTAACGAGGTTCTGTGCAGCCGAACTAACGCCTTCGAGATGTACGGAGAGGGATTGCCCGGGTCGTGCTGCAAACTTCTCGAGCTGCATTAGCGGAAGCAGACGTGACGGCCGTCCACGTCCCGAATTGGCGCGTCCGGAGCGGTAAGCGTCCCGTCGTCGGGGGCGTACGCGTACGATTGGAACCCGGTTGTCCGCCGACTGCCAGCGTCCTGTGTCATGAAGCCTGGCGCACGCTCCATCCGCAGCTGCGTTCCCGGCGTCGGAACCACCCACTCCTCGGGCACCGTTGACGACACCTCAGTCGCATCGTCAGCCTCTGCCACGGTGGTCTGGGTGACCTCACTGAGTGTCGCAAGACACTCCGATTTACCGAGTGCCGGCGTATACACTGCCTTCCCCGCCGTCAGATACTCCGCTAGTCGTTCGAAGGTGTCTGAATCGTCGAGGACGAGGTCAACGCGATACGCCGCATCAACCACATATTCGAAGGTTCGGCGTTTCCGCTCTGCTGCGATAACCTCCGGGTCGATAACAGTCTTCCCGCTCACGCCCTCGGCCGATTTGATGTCGCCTTCTGTCGTTGGGAGCGTCAGCATCGGCAGTGACTGCGTCTCCAGCGCACACTCCGGGGAAATCGCCATCGCAGACGCCGACTGACTGAACGTCCCATAGTACGAGTCCCGTGGCTCACCAAGCACCGCTGCAAGCAAGCCCGCGACCGTCGTTCGCGGAATCACCCGATAGGTGAGCTTCTCCGTCGTCGCATCGATCCGACGGAAATGCGCGAACGGCCCCTCTACCGTGAACGAGAGGCACTCTCGCCCACGCACGTCTAGATCAGTTGTGGCCATTAGGCGTAGGGATCAACCTCAACGACACTCTCACTACCCACTGCCGCCTCAAGCTGCTCGATGAGATACTCATCCCCACCAGTCTCGTCACCCGCCTCAACCTCCAGGTGGCGGTCTACCGTGACCGTAACCGACTCAATATGCTCCGCATAGGCCTCGAGGTCGTCCAGAAGTTCGTCGACGTTCAGCAGGGTGTCCGTGATGTTTCGCAGCTCGGTGTCGTCTTTCTCTTGGGTCAGCTCCACGCCGTCATCGAGGGTGCCGATGTGGAACGCGTCAGTACTGTACTCGACACGCAGATACAGCCGGGGTTGATGCCCCATCTTTGACCGCGTGAGCGTCTGGTTTTTCACAGCCCGCCATAGCAGCGTGTCAAGCCGCTCAACGTCCGCCTCACTCAATAGGGTATCACTGGCTCCAACTTCGTTTACGATTCCATGGAACGGAATGAGGGCGTACTCAAGCCGGTTGTCAGTCGCAAACGTGCCCTGATCACTGTCAGTGTCACTTGCGACAACCGTTGAGAGCTGTTTCGACTCCGATTTCTGCACCACTGTGTTCAAGCTGCGGGCGTGGCTGAACTGCACGGGCCCGATAAACTGTCCGGGGAACTCGTCGCCGAGCTTGTTCTGGAAGTCACTACTGAACGAACACGTCGCACCGAAGTACCGCACGTCAGCCGCATGCGTGAGGAACTTCGTCGCCGCTTCACTCCCAGAGAGCTCCTTGAGAGTATCCGGGTCAAGGCCGGTGACACGCGTGAAGAGTGCATCACGGCCCGGCACGTCTTCCTGCGCGCTCTTCGACGGGTTCTTCACGTAGATACCGTGGCCGTCGTCATCCAGTTGGTCGCGCAGATACCGCTTCAACCGAACGTCAGTCACAACCGCCGCGCCAGTCGTTTCATCAATCCGCGGCTTATCGTTCGCGGACAGCGGATTTCCGTTTGGATTGGTGTCCTCTGCGTCATAGAGGAAGACAATTTCCGAGCGGTTCGCCACGTCTTCGTTGCCGTCCGTTCCAGCCGCCGTCTCCGTAGTTGTGTCACTCATTGGTATCGTAATATGTTAGGCGTTAATTTCGTCCGCCGCTGCGTCCTCTCCAGCTTCGGCGTCCTCGTCCTCGTCCTCACTGTACAGACTCTTATCGTTCAGTCCGTACGCGATGCCGAGACTGTACAGCCACTGTAGCTCCGGCTCCGTCACCGACCACTCCGTCGGAGTCGCTGACAACATCACCTCTGGCAACCGCTCCGTATACCGACTATTCGTCACGTACGACAGCTTGTCATATGCCTCTGCGTACGAATTGTTCATCTGCAACACCTCCTTTGTCACCTCCGTCACCGTCTGCTTGGTGAGGTAATCAACCGGATACCGCCGAATCAACGTCGACGAAACATCTTTTTTCTGCTGGAATGCTGAAATCCGCCCCACGAGGCCGCCAAGGAGGAATACTGCTTTATGCCTGTCTTCGGACAGCGCGTCGTGGTTGTCAATGAATGCGTCGAGTCGGTCTGTTCGGTTCTCGAAGTCGTCTGGCATGGCTGTGGTTGTGAATTCGAATGTGGAACTGGTATCGAGCGCCCCGATATCCGTGAGCGCCCGTGCTTGCACGTACTGTTCAACAAGACTCCGCGTCGGGAACGCCAGATACGACTCATCACTCCCGAACGCCTCGCGCTGATCTTGCACGAGTTGATGGACGTACTCATCCAGGAGCCGCGACGCATTGACATCCGTGTCGGTAAGAAGGTCGCGAACGCGCCCCATCCGACTATCATCAACTGCGCCGGCACCTGGCGTTTCGGACGCCTGCCGACTGGATCGCGTTGGCTCCGTCGTCCGCTGGAAATACCCTCCGTAGAGAATGTATCGGTGAAGGTCGGGCGACCGACTCAACAGGAAACTTGAGTCCAAGCCCTCGTTCCCATGGAATATATTGGATTCCCTAAACAGACTCGACCCGGTGATACCCACGTGTGCATCATAGAGGTCTAACACTGGGGAGATACCATCGAGGGTGTCGAAGTAGACGCGGTCGGGATTCCCGGTTACTTGATGCACAACTGCAAGCCGGACTGACCCCCAGTCCGCGCCATCGTTAACGCCGAAGTCGCCCAAGTCAATGCCGTCTGCCGTGTCTGGCGTCGCGGTTCGCACCTGGCGGATGATGTTCTCAACCACAGTATCGAACTCGCCGTCCGCCCCGGTGTCTGCACCCTGCAGTGTTTCGTAAACCTCGGTGGCGAACCAATCGAAGGTTTCCGCAGAGAGGTCTTGCTTCCGGGTGGCGAGATACGGCAGCACGTAGAGTCGGCGATTATTTCCAAGCCCTCGATAGAAGTCCTCAAAGAGCGACCCTGCTGCGGCAACGGCTGCAGCAACGTCGAAGGACAACGGCCGGTTCTGCCACGCCGACCCACCAGCTGTGTCGAGGTCGTGGAAGTGTTCGCGCTGTTTCTTCCCGTACATTCCGAACAGGCCTGGCGACCCGCCCGTGACGGTCTCCTCATCCCCGGTCACATAGCCCGTCCCAGTGCCACTGGCATCCTCAACGGAAATACTCTCGAGGCGCGCCGCTTTCTTCTCGCGCATCACATCGTTCAGTACGCCGACTTCCCCCGGGAATTTGTACTCGTCTTCCCCGGGGAGGCGTACTTTCACCGTGATGAGCGCGTCAATCTCGGTATCCTCGCTCTCAACCTGATTAAGGAAGGCATCCGCCAGTCGGTCCATCGCGTCATCATCGTCACCGAGCGCAGCAAGCGCATCCAAGATTGCCGTGTCTTCCTCGCTTGCTGACTCACGCACGCGATCTGCGGACTCGCTCTGCGGCCAGTCAGTAAACCGGTCTTGGATGTTGTTCGTTCCCCAGGCGTCATCGCGCAAGCCCGCGATATGATGCGCATCAGCCGTTTTCTGGGTGGTAATCGAGTAGTCAGTCATACTACTCGTCTTCCCCTCTGGGTAGGAGTGCCCCACGCGGAACCGGTCTTGGGTCGTGTAGGTCGTGATTTCCACTGGCCCTCCCTCACTGTCGGAACGGAGGGCTGGGTTGTCTGGGTCGGAGAGGTCTGCGTATACGATGACGAGGCTATCGTCTTGCCCGAAGAGGTCGGATTGCGCGCGCGGCGTTAAGTACGCCAAGTGCTCGGGAGATAACTCCCAGTCAATGGCCTCCGAGCGCGCGGCATCATACCAGTCGAGGAGGGAGTACTGCCAGGCGACCTCGTAGAGCGAGCTGGGAAGCCGATTCTGGAAGCGGCTGACAGCTGTTCCGGCAGGTGTTTGACTCATGTGTTGATATTCATGAATCCCAGTCCGAGCGCGTTCCGTTCACCCAGTCCCGTATCGAGCGCGAGATTCAGATGGCGACGATGCGCATCATCCTGAACGGTGTAGTCGAACCGCCATTTGGACAGGATATGCGTGAACGTCTCGCCCTGGGTTACTGTCAGTGGGAGTGCGAACGTCTTGATGAGCTCGTAGCTCTCGAAGAGCGGGTATGACGTGTCGGATGGCCCACGCAGGTGGTCGGAACAGAACAGCCGGTGTTTCTTATCGAGATTGTTCTCGAGTTGCGTGCGGAACGGCTCCATGGAATGCTCTGGTTTCCAGTGGATTGCTTGCTCTCCCTCCGGCGTGATATCGTAGTCGTCCGCGCGATGCTGGGGGATTCGGACGAGGATGCCCGTTCCGGTTTCGAGGGTGCCGCTGGTGCCTGGTTCGCCGACATCGGGGGCGAGGCTGGTGAGTTCCTCAATGTGGAAGGGCATCTGGCCGATATTGAGTTCGCGATTCCCGATGAAATCCTCTGCAACCGCGCTGAGTAATTGTTCTTGTGGGGCCGCGACGAGCAGGGTTCGTTCATCCCCTTCCTCCATGTTTGCCGGGGGGAAGGGGTTGCTGTACGAGAAGCCGACTGGTCGATTATTGTCGTGTAACTGGTCGTAGTCGGTGTTTTCGAGCGCTCCCCAGAAGCGTCCGCGGAGCTTGTCGTGATACGTCTCGTCGTACGCGGTATCCGCGCGTGCTGTCAACCGAGCTAATAATCTCACTGTCGTATGTCACCTAAACCGTCAATATATCACACCATAAATGTTCGCGCCCAAGAAGATGGAAACCAAAACCCAACAATGGTTCTGCTGGAAACAGCCCGTATAGTAGTATACGGGGTTGAAATACAACTTCAACCGCCCATGGCGTCTACTGGAACACTTACCGGAACATCCAATTATGACGCGAACTAATTATGGGATGCGGTGCTTACCCGTGCCTATTGTGAGGCGTCACGTAGTTCATGGCTACGCGACGCCCGATAGGCAAACTACGATATGCTAAGAGGCATCACACTACCTATGTAATGCCAGACCTACATAAAACTAGGGTGAGTAGTTACGGGTAGAAATACAGAAGAATAATCGAGGCGACAGCACAATCGCGAACAAAGGTCTCGATACAATCCTTGAGAGCGTTGAAACCGAAAAGGGGCCTCGCGGTGTTAGTGGGTGCGTCGTGCGAGAAGGCCTGCGCAGAGTGCTGCCACTACGGTGAGTCCGAGACCGAATCCGGGCGTACTCCCTGACGATCCGGACTCGCCAGCTGTCGTACTTGTAGCGGCATTCGTCGTTGTTGTTTCAGTTGTCGATTCCGCCGTCGTCGACTCCTTCGTCGTCGTTGTCGTTGAGTCAGCCGTGGTCACTGTCGAGATGGCGGTCGTTGTTACCGTCGTGGTCGTTGTGGTTGTCGTGGTCTCCTGTGCTTGCGGTGATTCAACTTGGTCGTGCGTGTTGTCAGTGGGGGCGTGTTCGTGTCGCTGTTCATATTGTCGGTGGTGCTGTCTTCTTGGGTGGCGGTTGTGTTTTTCTGGGTTTGGAGGGTGCCGCTGGAGTAGTGTAGGGAGATATCGACGAACGCATCGTTCGCTGTTTCAGTGACGGTCAAGTTCAGATCGTGTCCGCTCCTCACGACGACGCGGGGTGTGTAGTCGGGCACGAGGAAACTGACGTTGAACGTGGTTGTGCTGTCCGCGCCAAGCGCGGAGAGATCACGCACGTAGTTCCCATTCTGCGTCAACTGCACGTACACCGACCCAGACCGGTATTCAGCGTCGACAACCGGCGTCTGCGTGGGCTCGGTGCCCGCAACGTGCGAGACGGTGACGGAGCTATCTACGACGACTTCCGACCGCACCGAGCCGGTGAAGTTCCGCGTCGCCCCATCTGCGATGGAAAGCGCGCCCTCAAAGTCTCCTGTCTTCGTGAACGTGTGTTCGCGGTAGACTGGCCGCGTCTGGCCAGCGGGCACGTACACGCTTTCGTTCACGACCTCCGTGCCGTTAATCGTCAGCGACACGGTCTGCACGCCGGTTGCATTCCCAGTGTTTTCGACTTCAGCGTAGAAGCCGGTCTGGGAATTATTCACGATTCGCTCGGGCGTGTACACGCGCTTGAACGAGAGATTCGCCGTCCCCGACGTATCAGCGACTGCATAGACGGTGTAGGTCTGTCCGTCCGCCCACACATGCTTCGGCCCCGGCGTCGAGAAGGACACCTTCGTGGAGACCTCCTTCGTCATGCCGTTCGCAACGGTCGTCCGCTGTGGGTGGCACGAAAGTAACCTGGAGCGTTTTCGTCACCGACGCGGACACACAAAAGAACACACACTATACACACGTATGCGCATCGCGCATCGAACACACAAAACGTGGTGATAATACGGAAGAACATCACCATCACGGAAGAACAGGCCGAGTGGATAGACGAGAACCACATCAACCTATCCAGCCTCGTCAGAGAATGTATCGACACAAAACGAAGGGAACCCGGCAATGCCGACTAACGGCAGCTGTGTCTGAGAGTGGCACGATTCCCGCCTGGCCTGAATGCCGGGATTCACTCGCTATCTAAAGATGGGGCGGACGAACCCAACCTACCGAGATGCGCTGCGGGCAATCGAAGAGCGCTGGGCTGAGTTCCGCTGGGCACTGCGGCGTCGCGACCAGCCGCACTTCGACCGGCTGTTCGAGTACGCCCGCGAGCACGCCGACGCGAGCGGGCTGTTGAACCACCAGAACCCGCTGCTGCCGGCGCTTCTCAGCATGATCTCGAACAGGAGGCCCGACTCGGCGACCACGAGGAACGCCTGACAGAGCTTGAACAACGGCTTTCGAAAGATGGGGACGAGCAACAGCAATCGGTCGTCGAACGTGACACTGGAGATGCAGAATGATTCAGTTGACAACAATCGCCTTCGACATCGAAACAACAGGATTCGAGGCCAATGATGAACTCACAGTAATTGGGTTCGACTCGACGGTCTCGTCTCGAGTGTTTCTCAATATAGATGGAACGCCACCACAAGCAGACCTCGCAGCTCGGCTGAACGACACTCTCGAGACACCAGTACAGCTCTCACTCCACGACAGCGAACAGGAACTCCTGAACGAACTGGCGACGTTTGTCACGTCGACACTCATCCAACGTGATGCAAAGCTCGTCGCGTACAACGGTGAGCGGTGGAACGGGGGATTTGACTTGCCATTTCTCCGGACTCGTCTCTGTACGCACGGGCTCGAGTGGCCCCTTGGAACGCTGCCATACGTCGACGTGATGGACGTCTTCGAAACACGCTTCAATACAAGTGAAGATACTGAGTGGCGTCTACGAGGGACTAATCGGCGCCGGATTGAACGAACTGGATCCATTCACCGACAGTAGCGAGGCCGTCACCGCATGGAAGGAGGGCGCCAACGAGCCACTCATCACTCACAACGTCGCCGATATCCGGCGGACTCGAGCGTTGATGGGCCTTGCAGAACAGTACTGTTCGAAGTCGGATTTCTCGATGAAATCGCTTGACTCAATCGCTTCTCAGTGGGGGTTCGTAAAGGAAAGCACCCGGATGGTTCCTACGGTGGGTTACGACCTGCGTTGAGTGATTCATACGAGTCCGTGTGGTAGGCGACCCGCCAGAGTTTGAGGACCGCGCGGGCGACCAATTCTTCAGGAGATTGTGAAATGCAGGACGCTTCGACCTCGTCTGGATCAGAACTCGCGTTCGGCGGTGGATGATAGTGTTCTAATCCGGGGACGTGGATATAGTCTCCTGCGTGTGGGTGCTTCCCCCAGCGCAGATTCACTTCTTCCGTGTCCGTATAGTGGAACTTGTAATCACCTCGTGTCGTCCACTGGATATCGATTCGGGCCTCGTCGGCCCCACACAGCCCGTCGTCAAGCACAACTTCGAGGACGGATGGATGGAGGTAATCATCGAGTTCAGCTGTCGCAAGCGGTTCCATCTCCTCAACGACATCGCGAATCGTCAGCAGTGCTGGACGGTCCGTCGCCCCGCGGAGCGTATGGGGTTCCGCTCGGTCAGGAGCATCCTGCATCGCTTAGGCGGGGACGCTGTCGTCAGTCGAGCGACGGTCACTATCGACGAACTGCTCGGCGTTGCCGATCGAGAGGGCAGCGTTCGCGAATGCGAGATTCCGACGGAGCGTCTTCCACTCACGAATCGTCTCCGGGTCGATCTCGTCCCGTGACCCGGTCTCGCTGAGGGCCTGGTTCGTCTGGTTGACCGCCAATTCTTCGGGGGAATCAACACCGAATTCGGACCGATATTCGGTGAGCTGCTCGCGCATCTCCTGGATTCGGGTGACGAGTTCGTCGGTCGAGACGTGCTCAAGGATGTCGGCAGCCTGTTCGACGACGAGCGATTCGGGTGAGCGGCGATAAAGCGTACCTCCCTGTTCGCCGGGAGTCGTCTCGACGAATCCTTCGTCTGCGAGTGTGTTCAGGTGCTTTCGAGCGGTCTTTGGAGCGGTCCGTGCATCGTCAGCTACGGCATCAGCTGAGACGGGGCTGTACGTATGCGCAACAACGTGTCGAATACGCTCATAGGGTGTTGTTTCTGCTTCCCATTCCTCACCAACCGCTTCGTTGATGTCTGCAAACTCATCTGGTGGGTTTCGGTCGTTCATATAGAAACACACGAAGTAGAGGAACATAGTTCTTTGGTGAAATAGTATATTTCTCTCATGGAGAGTGCACCGGCTGAATCCAACCAGGTGAGTTCTGGAAAGCGAACGACGGAGGCGTGAGCGAGTAGAATGGGGCAGTATACTATTGACTTCTGGACGATGGTCGCGTCCTGGGGTGGGAGGCAACCGCCGACGGCGCCGTCGCGACCGAACGCGATGATTACACCCCACGATTCTACGTGGCCCCTCACGACCCAGCGTCCGACCTCGACTTCACGACGCTCCAGTCGGTGTACGACCAGCACCCGGACGTCGTCGCGACCGAGATGGATGCACGACAGCCGGGCTTTCGACGAGACGAGGATACCGTTCTCGCGGTCGATGTGGGCGACATCGACCGCGTCACTCCACTCGCCCGGCAAGCGCGCCAGCTGTCGGACTATCCAGTCGGGGATCTCGCCTGTTTCAACGTCGACTTCTCGCGGGAGTTCCGGTACTGTCTGGAGACCGGTGTCGATCCGACGCCGGCGAGCGAGCTGTCGACGCTCCGGCTCAGTATTCCGGTGACCGAAACGAGCAACGACATCTATGGGGAGCTGTCCGTCGCCGGCGACACCGTCACCGGCTCGCCGACGGATATCCTGACCGCCGTCCAAGGGGCGCTCGACGCACACGATCCGGACGTCCTGGTCTGCTCAACCAGCGAGATCGTCCCGACGCTGTACGAGATGGCGACGGACGCCGGCGTCGACGACTTCTCGCTGAGTCGGTGGCCGGACGTCGACTACCAGCAGCTTGCGAGCCGGTCGACGTACTCGAGTTTTCTCTTCGCGCATCCGTCGGGAGTTGGGCGAACGTATGAGGGTGAACTTGACCCAGTGATCGTTGCGGACTTGAGTATGTGAATAGTCCGGGCACGTCGAGATTAACCTACAAATTATTGGAGAACGTTCTTTTGTTGGTTAAGGCTGAGATATATCGGTTTTGAGAGGGTGTACTTGGTGGTTACTGCGGACATGGTGGGGTGGTTTGGTTGGCTGGCGTATTGGTGTAGAGAAGAGAGCGGGAGGGAGAGGGCGAGAAGACCTGGAAAAGAGGGAGTTAGTGAACGGGTTGGGAATTGTAGACCCTCCCTCCACTTTGTCCGCTGTTCTCGTTGAGAAGAGAGTGGGGGCTCGTTGGTAGCGGAGAATGGGTGGAAAACCCGTTTCATCTAATTCTATTCCAAATTAAGATAATGGACTATTTTAGGTAGTATCACTTAGTTCTTTCCTAGTATATAGGTGGGTTCTGTGTCTGCATTGGGACTCCCTGTTCTTTTTCTTGTTTCTGCGGACATGGTGGAGGGGGTGTGTCCCCCGCGTTCTTTATAAATGGAATTTCTGCGGACGCTGCGGACGCGGTGGTTTTATGTTGGTGTACGCGTCACGCGTTCTCATGGCGCTGTTCGAACGGGATCGAGACATCTACACCGACCGCGACGCCCTGCGGGAAGATTATCAACCCGAGGAACTCGTCGGTCGTGACGACGAGCTCACCACCTTCCAATCCGCTCTCCAACCCATCATCAACGGCGAACAACCGAACAATATCTTTCTCTACGGCAAAACCGGCGTCGGCAAAACCGCCGCCACCCGCTACCTTCTCTCCCATCTGCGCGAAGATGCCGCCGACTACGACGACATCACTCTCTCCCTCAACTTCCTCAACTGCGACGGCCTCTCCTCCTCCTACCAGGTCGCCACCCACCTCGTCAACGAACTCCGCGACGAATCCAATCAGATCTCCACCACCGGCTACCCCCTCGCCGCCGTCTACGACATGCTCTGGGAGGAACTCGACTCCCTTGGCGACACCGTCGTCATCGTCCTCGACGAAATCGACAACATCGAAGACGACAGCCTCCTCTACCAACTCCCACGCGCCCGCGCAAACAACAAACTCACCAACGCCAAAGTCGGCATCATCGGCATCTCCAACGACTTCTCCTTCCGCGAAGAACTCTCCCCCAAAGTCAAATCCAGCCTCTGCGAAAACGAAATCCACTTTCCTGCGTACGACGCCAACGACCTCATCGCCATCCTCGAACAGCGCGCCAGCGTCGCCTTCCACGACGACGTCCTCGAAGACGGCGTCATCCCACTCTGCGCCGCCTATGGCGCCAAAGACGCTGGCGACGCCCGGCAAGCCATCGACCTCCTGATGAAAGCTGGTGATATCGCTCGCGACCAGGACGGCGACATCGTCACCGAAGCCCACGTCGACCAGGGCCGGAATGCGCTTGAGCGCGGCCGCATCGAGGAAGGCGTCCGTGGCCTCACCGAACACGGCCACCTCGTCCTCTACGCCCTCCTCACCCACGAACTCGAAAACAACACACCAGTCCGCTCCCGTGACATTCGCCCACGGTATACGCGGTTCGCCGAACTCGCTGAACGCGACCCCCTCGTTCCCCGCCGCATGCGCGACCACCTCAGCGAACTCACCATGCTCGGCATCGTCGGTGTCACCGAACGCAACGAAGGCCGACGTGGCGGCACCTACCGCGAATACACCCTCGACATGGACGTCAAACAAGTCCTTGAGGCCATGTCCGATACCGTCGAGCTCGTTGGCATCCACGATTCAGTCGTCGACCAGGCACTCGCCGATGTCGATATCGACATCGAAGACCCCGCATAACACTCCCGCTCTCCAACCACCCCCGACCGACTGTTTGAGTGGCACACACAACCGCGAATTCTCGGGATGTGGGGGTTCTCTGTGTGGATAACTCCGGACACACTGGGGTCAGTGAGTGGGGGCCTTCCGGGAGCTGATTTCTGCGGACACGGTGGGGTCGCGATATCCTTTTTCCATTGCATAGTGTATTCGTTCGGGGACGTATTACTGCGGACATGGTGGGGTACTGGAGCGAAACAGTGTCTCGTAATGTCACCCGCTCTTGTGGAGGTGACTCGGAGATAGCGAACGTCTAGCGGCTTCCGGGAACAGCGGACATGGTGGGGTATCACTGGAGTGAATCGGACATAGAACTTGTTTGCAGAACAACGGACATAGTGGGGTACCAACGACCAATCCCACCCTGCTCTCCATGAGTCAGGAATATCGCGATCAACTCGAACTCGTGTATGGCCTGACAACGTTCGATGCAGAACAGCGGACACGGTGGGGTACCTTCCTCTCGATACGCACCCTCCCGCCAGACTTACCTCGACTCTCCAGGCCAGTTGAAGAGAAGTGGCCCAGCAACAACGCCGCTCCCCCACGACCCCTTAGACGTGGGATTTCCTTCAGTCGTTATTCTGTGTTCCCGGAGTTTACCGGGCCTTTGTACTGTGATTTGATTTGGTCGCCCTCTCGCCACTGCCAGTAGTAGTAGCGATTATCGTTAATCTCCTTGACCGTAATCGTTGCTTTGGTGGGGACATCGTCCGGAAGATTGTCTGGTCGTTCTTCAACTTCGTCTTGGTCGGCCGACTCCTCGAGGCGTGCCTCTCGTTCCTTGTGTTCGGCGAGCGCGTCAGCGTACGTGGCAACGTCTCGAAGCTGCTCCGATGAGGCGTCGTTGAGCGTATTGACAATCTCTGTCGGAAGGTTCGCTGGTGGGGTTGGTGGTTCGTAGGACATCGGCTGCTCTCGTGTTAACCAACACGGCCCACGAACCCATAGCTTTGTTGGTTAAGACGGTGGGGCGGTTCTCGCGATTGCTGACTGTAACACTACTCGAAACTAATTTATATGCTAGTTTCGTACTATGTTACACCGTGCTCCGGCGCATCGAACTCGAGGTCCTCGCCACGGTCGACCGCGGCGACACGATCTCCGAGCTCGCGACGAAGCTCGACCATAGCGAGAGCTACCTCTCTCGTGCCGTCGCCGACCTCGTCGAAAAGGGACTCGTCTACACGGAACGCGATGGCCGGCGAAAACGAGTCGTCCCGTCGGATGCTCGCGCCGTCGAACACTACCAGGATCTTGTCCGCCAGCACTCCCACATCGACTTCCCCGAACTGCTGACCGGGAAGGCACTCGAGGTACTGTACTACCTCGACCAGCCGCGAACCGTCTCCGAAATTGCCGACCGGAGCGACAACTACCGCAATACGGTCAATCGCGTCCTCAAGCGGTTTCGCAACCGTGGGCTCGTCGGGAGGGCCGACGGCCACTACGAGTTCAACGCTGACTTCGACCGCCTCCACGAGTTTGCCCGTGAACTCGCACACCATCTACATCGTCAACGCCTCGAAGCCGTCGCCCCGAAGGGGACGATTCTCTGGGAGGGTTACGACGAATTCCTCGCGCAGGCCGAGACGGAGATCGATGCGGAGGCGTTCCACCAAACCGGCCTCGGTCGGTTCGCGGCCTTCGACCTCCAGTTCCTGCTTACCGGCCACCGCTACTACGTCTACTCCGAGGAACTCGACGCAGTCTCGCCGGCGAAGCTCTGCTGTCACACGCTGCTCATCGACGACGGCAGCCGCCACCGCTCGTACTGTCTCCTCCTGCTCAGCCACGTCGACGTCGACGAGGCGGCCCTCCGAGCGCAGGCGACAACGTATGACCTCGAAGACGAACTCGACGCCCTGCTCCGCTACCTCGAGACGCACGGCGAGGTCGACGACGAGCGACTCCCGGAGTGGGACGAGTTCCAGGAGCTGGCGGCTGACTACAAAACCGAACCCTGAGTGCTAATTTGGACCGAATGCTCGGCAGCTACGCTTCTTCCGGACGGGGCGCGTTCTCGTACTTGACCATCTTCTCGGGCTTGTCGGAGATGGTCTCGTAGATCTGCTGGAGCGTCTCCTCTGCGGCGAGCAGGTTGTGGTCGTCGAGGAATGCCCGTCCCTTCTCGGTGAGTCCGTAGAACTTCCAGGGGTAGCCCTGTCGGCGCTGGTCATCGTCCAGGGCGACTTCCTTGACGATGCCGGCATCGATGAGCTTCTGGACGTGCTTGTAGACGGTCGCGTCGCTCACGCTGGGGTTGAGCTCCTCAAGCTCGTACATCGAGGGGAGCTGCTCGGGATGCTGGAGAATGTTGTTGATGAGCGCGAACCGCGTCTGTTGGGTGACGAAGTGGACGAGCTCGCGGGATTCCATCCCCTCAGCAGTCCCCAGATCGGTGCTCATACAACACGATACACGTTCTGGCGCCAAGTAGTTTACTCCTGAGTAAATCACCTCACAGTAAACTGTACGTATCTTAGCAGGTAATTTACTCCGTAAACCATATCTCTCCGCCACGAGACACTCATATAATGACCGAGGAGGAGTCTCCTGTTCCCGATGACGTTCTCAAAAGTGCCAAAGACCAGCTTGACGAGGAAGAGATAACGCTGGCCGACAACGAGGAAGTCTTCCACGCCTTGAGCGAGTTAACCCCGGTCTACGAGAACGACCGGTCGTATTTCGTCCTCGGAAACTATGACCGGGAGCCGATCCGACGGCTGAATCTGGTGGTGGACCGCCTTAACCGGCGCACCAACGCGTACGCGTTCCGAATGGTCGATATTCGTGGGGAGTGGGACAACAGCATCCAGAAGTTCTGCCTCATCGCGGACATCGTGACCTACCTCGTCGGTGTCGCCGAGAAAGAGCCGAGTGACTTCCTCGTCGAACAAGGACTACTCGTCGGCACGACGGAGTTCTTCGCGAAAAGTCACGTCCTAAAGCGAGAGTACGAGGACGAAGAACACCCATTTGGGTGGATGCAGGACGGCGTCTTCGAACTATTTGACCAAGAAGGACGGCTCTATCGCTGGCGAACCGAGGAGGATCTCGTTGACGTAACTGGCGAGCTGCCGTAACAGCAAGTGGGCCGATACTGACTGAGTCACCCAAAGCAAGCGTGGTCTTGAGAGCCCTGTTGGTTACTCAGGGTTAGTTCGGGTCAGCTGGGAGCCGGCCGTCTGGTCGGGGAACGCGGCCCCGTTTGATCTCGTGATCGACGCGGCGCAGGTGCTTGCAGCCGCCTTCGGGTGAACGTTGCTGCCCGTCGGGACAGGTACACGACTCGTCGATGACGTCGACTTCGTACCGGTTCCCGGACGCAGACTGTACCTCGTAGCGGCCACCCTTCGAGAGGAGTGAGACGCCCATTGCTTCGGCGACGGCACGCTTCGTGCGGGGCTCGAGATCGTCCTTCGACTGTGCGTTCTCGTCGACGACCAGTCGGTCGCGAACGTCGCCCGTTCGGCCACCGTCGGGAGCGACGGCTTCCGCAGGGCCACTGCGCCGCTCGTGGAGCACTTCCTCGACCGGATGGCCTTCCGGCCACAGGTAGTGGACCTCGCGGCGCTCGCGATGGTCGTAGGAGCCGCACGCGGCTGCGCACCCAGTCCAGACGCGCCAGGCACCGAGCGCGCCCATCACGTCGACGATGTCGCGGGGAACTGTCTGGTGGTCGTCCGGGAAGAACACCCGGAATCGGGTACACGCCTCCTGTGGCGACACGGTCTCCCACCAGTCTTCGCTGGAGCCCCAGCTGTCGTACATCGCCTCGTCGCTCCCGTAGCCGACGGTCACGCCATCGATCGGCGTCCAGTCCGCCAGGAGGTGGTCTGCCTGCCCTTCGAGTATCCGGGGGACGGCGTATCGAAGGTACTCGTGGGCTTGGTTATCCGCTGTGGGGGCGATCTGGTTCGAATCGGGTTCCGAGAGGGGTTCCTCATTAGGCATCGGGTGAGCCGGTCACGGTAAGTTCGGCATGCTCCCGGCGCACCTCCACCGGTGGTCCGGGCTCATGGATGTTCGGTGGGCAAGTGCACGGTCTACGGGAGTGGCCCGGTGAATTCAGCCGCCCGCCAGGGAGAGGTTGGAACGTGCTTCCACAATCCCACGCGTCAAATCCGCAGGAGCTCTTCTTCCAGTTCTTCCCAGAACGACGCTTTCCTGAAGGTGATCGTCCCCTCCATCAGACCCTGCTCTTCCGGGAATTCGGTCCGTGCGTGGACTTCGAAGGACTGTGGAACAGGGAGTTCACCATCGTCTGTCTGCAGGTCGTGGTACTTCATCGGCCCTTCCATCCGGACGAAATCCCCCATCACCTCCGCACTGAACCACCAGTCCCGCTCGTCGGCCGGTACCTCGATCAGGTCCCGCACCTCCTCGGGAAGGTCCTCGACGTTCGCGGACGTGTCGGAGATTTCACTTTCAGGGTCATGAGGAGTCCGCCAGGCCGTTGACTGGTACTCCGAGATGGCCTCCGGGATCGCCTCCCGGACGGACCGTGGGAGGTAGTTCTCATCGAATTCGACGGCGTCCAGGTACTCTGAGATCACGGTTACGACCGTCGACCCGTCCCAAGTGACCGCCCCTGGGTTGTAGACTAGATTCCGTTCGTACGCGTTGCGGGTCCGCTTGCCCGTGAAGCAATCGCGCGTGATCAGCTCGTCCAGGACGTCCGTGGAGGCCCGCCCCGCGATGACCAACCGATACTCCTCGCTGCTGTCGAGTTTGCCCGCGGGGAATTCGTATTCCGTGTCGGACAACTCGGCGATGTCGTACGATTCGAGGAGGTTCTTGTTCTGGATCGCCTCGAGCGTGCAATTCAGCGGGCGCTCGAGGGTGACCGTACTCCGTGCCCGGTCGAAGAACCGATCGGGGACGGTCACGCCGAAGAACAGGCGGGCATCTCCGCGTTCGTAGTTCACCTCAATCCGTTCGAGCTCGGGCTCAAAGTCACTCAGGACATCGATGGCCCGTGTGGCCCCGCTGACTAGGCTCCCGATGGGGACGGTGATGTCTGCCATCTGGTCAGTCACTCCTACTCACGCGGAGGTTCACGGGGAGCACGCACGCCCGCTCGGTCGTCTCCTCCAGCGAGACCGTGTGATGAATTGGTTCGTAGGTCGTGCCGTTCGGGTCCTCGTAGCGAATCACGATGTCGATCTCGGTCGCGGACTGCGGGACGTCAATGCCGTCGACGACCGACGTAAACTGGACGGATTCGTCGGGGTGGACCGCCGCGGTCTCGATCAGATACGCCAACCGGACGTCGTCGAGGTGTGGTTCGAGCGGGGTGAACTGCTCCCGGTCGAGCATCGTCTCCAGGACCTCGCGCAGGTCACGAAGGCCATCCCGTGAGTAGTGCTCCGGCGGTGGAACGTCGTCGTCGAGAAGCGCTACGACGTCCTCACAGGCCCGTTCGAGGAGCGCTCGATCCTGGGCGTCCAGCTTGTCGACGGGATCGAGCTTGGCGGCGTCGAACCGGTGGAGACCGATATTCAGGAATCCCTGCAGGAGGTTCCAGACTCCGCCACCAGGGATCGCGGCGGGCTCCCCGTCGACGACGGCCTCGACGTCCACAAGAGCCTTCAGCGCCCCCGTGTTTTCCAGGGAGATGTCGACCCCTCTCGCACGGTTCTGTGTGGGCAGCTGGCTCGTCGCCTCGGCGTTTAGGGCCGCCCGGAGGACGTCCAGCTGGACCCGCGTCGAACGGGTGGTTCCGGACTCGAACTCGAAGGACACCGGGAGCGAGATCGCCGTGCTCTCGGCCGGGATGTCCGTCGTTCGAAGGTACACCAGCAGGGTCCCGTAGTCGCCGAGTTCGTCCGCTGCGACCTTCGTTCGCCCCCCAGCAGTGGTCACGTCGGGGTCTTCGCCGACCACCTCAACCACCTCGAAGCTATCCGTACCGTGGATATTCACGGCTTCGACGTTCCCCGTCCATTGGAGGCGAAGCGGGAACCGCTGCTGGGGCGGGACCCAGCTCGGCGCCGAGACGGCGTCAATCGTCTCCTTGGTCCGGTGCCGTGTGCCCCCGTGGCTGCCAGGCCGGGATTCCGTGCCGAGCTGCGTGATGATGGATTCGTCCCGATCGCCGATCTCTTGAGCCGAGACGGACGCGAACGCGCGTGCAACGGACCCCGATACCGGTTCGGGCACCGCCATCGCAGCGGACGCCGTATCGTCGGCGAATCCGCTCGTCGATGCCCGCTCAGGTTCCTCCTCCCCGCCGGCGAGATCCCCCGCAGCAATGACGTCGTCAACGCGGAGGATTAGTACCGCTGCCTCGGTCGCGGACTGAATCGCGTGGGCATGGACGTGCAGCGGTTCGACCACGCCCCGCTCCCACATATCGGCGACCGACCCCGCGTGGGCGTCGATCCCGGCGCCTGTGTTCCCGGTCGTGTGCTCGGTTCGGAGTTCGACGAGTGCATCGATCGGGTCGAGCCCGGCGTTCTCGGCCAAGGTCCGCGGGATTGCCTCGAGTGCGTCGGCGAACGCCTCGATCGCGAGTTGCTCCCGGCCGGCGACCGAATTGGCGTACTCCCGGATCTGACCTGCGATCGCAACCTCGGTGGCGCCGCCTCCGGGGAGGCTCCGTCCGTCGACGAGGTTATGGGCAACGACCGCGATCGCATCTCGGACGGCGCGTTCGACCTTGTCGACCACGTGGTCGGTCCCGCCCCGGAGGAGGAGCGTCGCGACGCCCCGATCGGCACTCCCCTCGATGACGAGGCGATCACGCCCACCGAGGGCACGCACCGAAACAGCACTCGCACCGCCTAGCTCCTCCACGGTGAGGGCCTTCGCCTGTGGGACGACGCCGGCGCCCGTCGCGGTCGCCACCCGCGAGAACTGCTGGGCGCCCACCTCTTCGAGGCAGGTCACCCCCTGGTCGACCAGAGGGCCGCGGATCTCCGCGTCGATCTCTCCGGTCGAGAGGAGGACGTCCATCCCCAGCTCGACAAGCGTGGTCACCAGCGCCTGTCGAGACTCGCCCTCGTGGTCTAGGATGCGCCCGAACGTCGCCGTATCGGAGACAGTGTACTCGCCGTCGAACCCGGACAGCGCGACGTCGCCGTCGACCAGCGCCACCTCCGCGCTGTCCAGGTCGTGCGCGGCAGGGGGCCGGTCGGTTGGCGCCTCAAGGAGGACACCGTCGAGGATCGTGGACGCGGCAACCGACCTGCCCGGGATCGTCTCGATGGCGATGTTCGCGGTGTTCACATGGTCGTCGGACGTGGCGGTGAGAACGCCTGAGACGACGAGGCCGGCCAACTGGTCCGCGGCGTCACCGGTCCCCTTCCCGGTGAGCGCTGTGGTCGCGACGTTGCGGAGGTGGTCGATCTCGGCATTCGGTTCCGTCGCCGTGGCTTCCAGGATGTCCGTCGCCTTGGTAGCGGCCTTCCTGTAGCCGTTACTGATGACGGTCGCGTGGACGTCCTGGTCGAGGAGGTCCTCCGCTTGCCCGAGAAGGCTGCCAACCAGGACCGCCGCCGATGTCGTGCCGTCACCCACCGTCTCGACCTGGGACTTTGTCACCTCCCTGATCATCCGCGCTGCCGGATGCTCCAGGTCCATCTCGTGGAGGACCGACACCCCATCGTTCGTGACGAGGACCGACCCATCGGAATCCACGAGCATCTTGTCCATCCCCTTCGGGCCAAGCGTCGTTCGAACGGCCTCTGCCATCGCCCGGCCAGCAGCGATGTTCATCGACCGGGCATCCCGGCCTTTCCGACGACTCGATGACTCGGAGACGATGAACATCGGGTTAGTTCGCATTCGCTGCGTCGTCTCGGTGCGATCGTCACCCCCTGGCGACCCAAATGACATCAGTTGATGATGGTCAAGTGATACCGTCAGGATGTAATAAAATATTCGCCCGAAACGGGACGAGTAATCCAGCGTGCGAGCGGTGCCGGCTTGGGGTGCCGTCGGTCCGGTGTGGCGAGGCTGCGTACTCGGTTCCGTCGCGACCCCGTTCAGTTTCACCTATTCGGCCACTTGCACGCCGGGTCTGTCTGAGGCCCTTGAGGAAGCCCCGGTATGGACACGTATGCATTCGCGGACCAGTTCGACGCACGAGCTTCCCGAGCTTCCCACGCTCGAGCTCGGCGTCACCCTGCTCGAGACGGAATCGGACCACGCCACCGGCCCGCTCCAGACGCTCACGGTCGACCAGATGCTCCTGGACAGCGGTACCGCGCTCTGGGTCGCCCCCGGCCGCCTCTGGGTGACCTCCTCCCTGGCCGACCTCACCCCCAGTCGCCGCATTCATTGCGGTAGGAGTTGCTGGTCTGATGCTACTCGTTGGACTGTTCCGCAAGTGAAGCGAGCGGGCTAATATTCGAGCACGTCGATGAGCTCTTCTGCTGTGGAACTGATCCGTCCGAGCCGCTCGCGAACGACCTCGGGGTTATCCGACTCCCACGCAGCGGGGTAGAACGCCGACCCGCTGGTGTCCAACCCATAGTACCGCCCGACGACGTAGGCGACGGCTTCGGCCTCGACTTCGCGTTTTGCCCGCTCGGTGTCGTCGTCGACGTCGAAGTGGAGCAGGGCGTGTGCGTACTCGTGAATTAGCGTCCGCGCGAGGTCGGCCTCGTTCTCCCGATCACGCACCTCGACGAGCGGCTGGACGTCGACGAGGCTCAGCTGCTCGCAGATACCCTTCGCCTCGCCGTGGGTCCACTCCTCGGCTGGAACGATCCGCACCGTCACGCCGAGGTCGTCAGCGGCGGCAGTCAACTGTTCGACGAGGTCACCGGCGTCCCCGGTCGCTTCCGTGTCCAGGTCGGGAAGCGGCTCACCTTCGGTCTGGGAGACGTCGAACACCGGCGCGGGCTTGAACCCCACCAGGCCCTCGGACCACTTCTCGGGTGGCGTCTCGTCGTACTCACAGTCACTGTCCTCGTGGTAGCTCGGCGAGTTCTCGCACTCCGGGCACTGCTTGGTGATGATCGGCGCCCAGATCCAGATGGTCGACTCTCCTTCCGTGACGTGGCGGCCGAACTCCTCCTGCCACGTGTACGGTAGCCGGCGACGAGGTCGTCGATCCACTGTTCGATGGTGCTGTTCATCTCGTCGGATCGTGTGTCGGTCTGGTCGAAGGAGACCGACGAGTCTCTGGTCGTGGACATCGTGATCATCGAATCGAGTTCACGGCGACTGCGTCTGTTCAGACCGCGCCGCACCCCTCAGGGGCGTTCAAAAACCGCTCTGTCGGGTAGCGGAGTTCGTGACGTTCCTTAGCGAAGCCGACCGTGACGAGATATTCGAGGAACTCGTCGAACCGCTCGACGTCCTAGGCGTGTCGGTCGCAAGGTGACGCGCCCACTCAATGGCCCACTGGAAGGCGGGATCTGTGCCGCCCTTGCCGTGAATGTACCACCACCGGGTCGCTTTCAATACGACCAGCGGATTCGTCGGCGGCTGCTCATCGGCGAGCCATGGGTAATGGATTCGATTTCATCGGGGATGTCGGCGGGATCGATCTCCGCTGATTGTGTGTTGTCGATATCGACCGGAATCTCGTCGATCGAGACGTTGTCGGGACTCTGTTGTTGACTCACTGGAAGTCACCTCTGAGAGCTTTCGAAGGAGCCCTCGCCCTCTCTGGGGGCACGAAAAACAGGTCGCGAAGTCACGCCGGCGGGTGGTAGACGCTCTGCTCGCCGGCGATCTCCTCCAAGTTGTTCCGGTAACATGTAGCGAGCGGAAGCCCGCGCGCGTTTAGGGATGGACCCGAGCGACAGTACACCGTAGCAAACTACGTACTACGACTCGTCTGAATGCTCCACCACATCCGGCTTCGATTATCTCCTGGTATGCTTCTGTGAGGTCCATATTCTGCTGTTCGGCGTAGTCTTCAGCTGTATGGCTAAGATAGGGTATTCTGGATGTACTACAACTCCCCTTCAAACGAAGAAAAAGCAAAACCGCGGAGAGATCACTCAGACGATCTGCGAAAGTAGTTCAGACGCTTCAGTCATCACCACCAACAGCACTCGATTCAGGTCCGGTATCGCTCTCGATCCTATGTTCCTCCGGCCCGAAGTACCGAGTCCAGAGCACGAGCAAGCTGGGGAGAACCAGCAGGCTCGAAATGAAGGCATACAGGATCGTGAGAGAGGTGATGATGCCGAATTGCTGGAGGGGTGGGAGAATGGCGAAGGCGAGGACACCGAACCCGCCAATCGTTGTCGCCGCACTCCCGAGGAGTGCGCCACCGGTTCCAGTGACCGCACGGTTCATCGCTGTCCACATCGAATCCGTCCGTTCGAGCTCCTGATTGTACCGCTCGCTAACGTGGATGCTGTATGCAACACCGAGCCCCACAGTGAGGCTCGAAATCATCCCAGTAAGCATGTTGAACGGAATGTTCAACAGGTGCATAGAGCCGAAGATTCACGTCACGCTGAACACGACCGGAAGGACCGTCACCGCACCGAGCGTGGCACTTCCTTCACTAGCGCGGTACGCGATCATCAGGAACCCGAGAATGGCGGCGAGGGCGATGGCGAGACTCTGAATAACAGAGTCTAGTAGCCGGTTCTGGCTGATTTTGCTGACGATAGTATCGCCCGTTGCGGTGGCAGTGAGACTGCTCTCAGTCTCGATACTGTTAGCCATCGCTCGTATCTCACTCATAACTTGGCCTCCCGATGCACCACCATCCGTGGAAATGACGAGACGTGCCGCCTCGTAGTTTCCACTATCCGACTGTTCAATGACGCCAGCTGCTTGCTGGGGAGCGACTGCGAACAGTTTGTCGTACACGCCGGCGAGATTCTGATCCGGGACCCCGTCACCGTCGGTGTCCGCGGCTGTGAGCGTCTGATTGAACGACTCGTTCTCGCTTGCGACCTGTTCCATCACCGATATCGGGCCTTGGACCCGTGCTTCACCGTTCACCGATATTACGGCGGGACTCGACGCGCTTGTCTCGACGGCCCGTTCTCGCCTTCGATCCGGTACTCCTCGCGGGTGAAGTAGTGCTTGTTCTCTTTCAGCACATTCCTCGGATACAACTCCGAGGGGCCGTCTTCATAGTCGATGGCGAGATGGTTGCTGATGCCGAGGTCGATACCCGCTGTATTATCGCCCGGTGCGTCTTCGACCGAACTTTCTTTCTTACAGACGAGGTGTAGTTCTCACTCGTCGCCTGTACGACCACGACCGGTCAGCAGTACCTTTACGAAGGGCGCAACCTGTTCGCCCGCTTCTGCGATACCACCGAGGAGATCGCCCGCTTGCAGTCCAAACTCCGTGAGGGCCGGTACAGCAGTCGCCGTATTCGACGCCTCTACCGAAAGCGGACACGACGCCGCGACCACGCACAGGACGCGCTCGTCCGCGACTTGATAGAACGGCTGTACGACGAAGGCGTGGCAACCGTGTACGTGGGCGACCTCACCGATGTACTGCCGGAACATTGGACGGCAGCGGTGAACGCGAAAACCACCAGTTCTGGGCGTATCGCTCGTTCATCGACCGGCTTGCCACGACCGCCGAGGAGTACGACATCACGGTCGAAGTCGAGTCAGAAGCGTACACGACGGCGGAGTGCCCGGTGTGTGGTGAGCGCGACGATACAGAGCGGGACGGCGACGTGTTCCGGTGTTCGTGTGGCTACGAAGGTCACGCCGATCTCGACGCGTCACGGACGTTCCTCAAACGACAGGCTGGCACGAATCTGGCCGTTGCTGTCGGCGGTTTTCCTAATCTGTCTGCGACACGCTGAATGTCGTCGAGAATTACGTCTGCGTCCGTTACGATCTGGTCGCGACGATGGACTGCGGTTACGTGGCCTCCCAACTCGTTGGAGGTCGCAAATGCCTCGCCACAGTCGTCACAGATATGGTCGGTCAAAGATCCGTCACCTCCCTCCGCGATTCCCCTGTAACGGGTTATAAACTCTCGACCTCATCCTCAACTCCTGCTTCCAGTAGGGGTTACAACGGGGCGATTCGTCTCGCCAGGGATACTCTACTTCGGTCATGGCTCGGTGACGAGAGATGAACTTCCTCGCACACTCCTCGGGGGAAATAAACACTATCGGCCCGAAATCGTACTTGGATTTCAGCTCGATAAATAGCCTACAGGAAGCCGGAGAGTATCAGTGTGAGGAACCAGCCGCCGAAGAACGTGGCCCAAGTCAGTCCCTTGTGGAACCGTGACCAGTAGGTGTGAAGCGTTTGCGGCTTGTCGGTGAACCACACGTCACTATCCTCGGCGCCGTCAGTGACGAGACCGGAGCGCAACAGCAGACGGAGCCCGAGGGGCCTCGGGAGCGGCGTCAGGACGAATCCAAGGTAGACTAGCGCCGTTTGCACCATATTTGTACAGGATACTCACGTATCGGTAAGTGCAGCAGATCTATTCTTCGAGTTTGTCTGTTACCGCCTCGAAGAGCCGGTCTGTCCGCTCTGGGAAGACGAGCGCAGCGAGGGTTCCAACGACGACCCCAACAACAATACCCTGTGTGATATCTTGGAGAACTGTCGTTCCGAGTGCCGCTCCGAACGTCACTCCGACCAGCATTGCGAAGACTACCCGTTCTCCATCAGTGTCGTCGGACTCCTCAGACATCTGTATCGGATAAATCGTCGGGAGGCAAAAAACTGGGGCAGCCTTGCGTGAGCTGAAATAACTGTTCGGTTCACGCACTAACTGTGCGGGTGTTCCACGCTAACTCCCGCTCGTGAAAAGCCGCCGTATATTGGAACGGTGTTTCGATACGTAGACGTGTTCTGCTTACTGATACGTACTCTACTGTAGTATCGCTTGGGTGCAGAGTGACAATCCCCGACCTCCAGCTAGGACCCACTCTCAGTAGTTGGTGGTTCGGCTGCAGGAACTGATAGAAGAGCGTCGCAATGTCGGCTTTGCTGGATTGCTGAGGCTGTGTAGCGAAAGTAACGAGAGTTCGTTGGGCGGAGAACCTTCGACATGATCTGCGTTATCCGTCGTGTGAATCGCTCACTCCTGTTGGGCTTGAGACGCGGCAAGCGTGCCGCCGCAGTGGAAGCTAGGCTCATTGGAGATAGTCCGGCAACCGCTTTTCGTAGCCGGCAGATTCGGCGCGTTGGAGGAGGTCAGCGACGATGTCCGACTTCGCTTTGGTGTAGTCGCCGGGATCATCGGCATGATTCTTGACAGCCTCGCGCTTGACTTTCTCGTACTCCCGGCGTGCGTCGGGGTGCTCGCGGAGGTACTCGCGAAAGAGGATCTGGTTTCGAATCTTTACTTCGTCCGATTTGGTGTGCATTCTGTGGAAGACGGCGTGGTCGTCGGCCCAATTGATGAGCAGAATCGAGGTGTCCGCCTCGCCGAATCGTTCGAACTCGTCGTCTTCCTGGACGATTCGTTCTGCAGTCTCGTTCATCTGTTCGAACGAGTCGAAGGCGACTAGGACGTCCAGTGCGGGTTTACCGGGCACGTTCGGAATTGCAGTGCTCCCAACGTGGTGGACGCCGAGGAGTCCCTCACCGGCAGCATCTTGTAGTCGCTCTTTTTCGCGTTCGAATTTCTCTGTCCAGACCGGGTCTTCAAGCAGTGTGATGTCCTCGCTGGGGTCCATCGCTGGAAGCAAGTGTAGTCACTACCCGAGGAAAAAACTTACCAATTGGATTTAATTTACCCTTCACTTACTATTTCTCGATCTGGGTATTTAAAATGTTCCCTCCTCCAGATTTCAGAACCCTGGGTGGACTTCCGAGTTCCACCAGCTCACGAAGTTCGCAGATCTACTTACCGATCCCTCTTCATCAGAAGTTAGTATCCGACGAGGACGTTTACAGAGCTGTCTCGGTATACTTTCCAATTATTCAGACGTTGCAGCTGAGCTGACTGACGGCCACCAAGCCAGTTATTCAACGACAGTAGAACAGATTTCGAGTTCGTCGGTAACAGTAATTTCAGCGACAGCGTCGTCATACGTGATGCTGATCGTGACTTGGAACGGATCGTCCGAGCTGACCCAACCGGTGACGTCAGGGAGCACTTGCTCTGTCGCTCGCATGCTACTCGACTCACTGAGCGGAACATCGAGTTCGATCAGCGCCTTCGTCACCTGCGGTTCGAATTGGAGTGCACTGACGATATCGACAGTGATGAACCACGAGCATGTCCCACAGGTCAGCTCCGCAGTCGGTGTCGAGTCCTCATCGAGCCGCGCCCGCGGCACAGTGATGCTGGTGATGCCCGCACACGACGGGCATTGCCCCGTGCGAGCCAGTCCGACGTGGTGCATCATCCGGTCGTAGAGTACTTTGTAAATCCCCGCTCCCTCGCGGACAGCGATCCCGTTTTTCGGAAACCGGTACGTCGCTCCCCAGAACAGGTCACACGCAGGGCATTCAACGGTGAGAAACTCCTGGTCGTACTTCCCTTGGAGCCCAGACCCGCAGTTCGGACAGGCCTCCTCAATATCGAAGTCGGTCGGTATCGACTCTGTCGGGCGGTTCGCAATGACTGCCTCGTAGAGCGCAATAGCGCTCGCCGTTGGAACGTATCCCTCCGCCACCTCTTCGATGTAGACGCCGCGGAGCTTTTCGAGGTGGTAGTTGAACTTCCCGCTGTCTTCCATCTCTGTTGCTGCCATCAGTTCGGCGTACGAGAGCGTGCGCTGCTCCCGTACGTCCGACCGTGACTCCGGATCCACTGGCGAGTATCGCTCAAAGAACGCGCGCAGAATGTCGAGTCTGATTTCGTGGCCGAGCAGCGCGAACGCCTCCTCCGACGCCGCTCCTCCGTGTTCACTGGTCGTCATACAGACTCGTTGAACGGTGGGGCCATTGAGTGCTCCCCTCCGCGACGTGTGTGAGTTGTTCTTGTGAAGTTGGGCTCACAGAATACTTACACCCCTGAACACCCATTTCTTACGCAGTACCTACGGATGTCGAATCAAGCTCCATCACCGTCTCTGGGATCGCGTCTCCGCAAGCGGATCCAGTCTATCAGCCCGGTCTCCCTGACGCTGCTCGGGTTTATTGGGATCCTTGGGAACCTGTTCCCCGAGCTTGAGATACTCAAGTTGTTCCACCTGTTCTGGTTCTTCGTGCTCTGGCCGTTCGTGTCGATGCTGCTCAGCGGCACCAAGTACTCTATCGGAGTCGGCACTGACGACGAGGGCCCGCGAGACTGGCTCGAAATGGACAACGGCTGGCGAGGCCACGTCGCCTTTCTGCTTGGTATCCCACTGTCGTTTTTCAATCCACTCGTGTTTCGCCAGGACGCGATGCAACTGCTGGGGAGTCTCGTGGCTATCGGCAGACACCGTGGGTCGCTTCCCGATCCAGAAACGTACGACCAGGCCACAAGCTATCGACTGCCCGTCGAGGGGACATGGACAGTGGTGAACGGGAGTCCGATCAAAGAGTACTCTCACTCGTGGTTTCCGGCGACCCAGCGCTACGCCTACGACTTTGTGATCACCGACGAAGAGGGACGTAGCCGTCCAGCTGGCACAGATACGAGTATCGAGAACTACTACTGCTACGACCAACCGGTCCTCGCACCGGCCGACGGCGTCGTCGTCGATGTGCATGACGATGACCCGGAACTCGGGCGAGCCGGTGGATTCTCGCATCCGCTCAAACAGAGTATGACCGGGAACGCCGTCACGATCCGGCACGCGGAAGACGAGTACAGTTGTCTCGCCCATCTCGTCCCGGGTAGCATCGAGGTCGAACCCGGAGACCGCGTGACGCGCGGCGAGCAGATCGGTCGGTGTGGGCATTCCGGGAACTCTGCAGAGCCACACCTCCACTTCCAGCTTCAGGATCACCCGACGTTCGAGATCTCGGCGGGATTACCGATCCGGTTCGACGACATTGACGTGGACACACCGGGAGTAGATGTTGTTGAAGAGACTCGCTGGACGGAACCGGATGGGTCTGGCCGCTCCATTCACGTCGGCCAGCGGGTGTCAGATACTACTGACGGTGAGCTGCATCGATCCGAGGACACAGCTGGTCCGTCCGAGGTGACGGCTTCCTCGGGGCTCAGTCGCGTCCGAACGCTTAGCCGGGTCGCTACGGGTGTCTCCATCGGCGGCTTCGTCACCGTGCTCGCGGGGTTTGTCGTGCCGTCGTTACAGACGATTGCACTCGCGCTCGCAGGACTGGCCGGTCTCGGACTCGTCTATCAGTTCGGGCGGGGGCTCGTGAGCGGTGACCGAGTCCGTCTCGGATCTCTCGGCACAGTTTGTGGTGTCGGCGTGGCGGCGGCGCTGGCCGGTGCCTTTGCCGCCCTGGATATACGTCCCGCACTTGATTCATCTGGGATCGGACCGGGGATGTTCGTGACTGGGTTCCTGTTGTACATCGCAGTCTGGGAATACAAGCGGCGAGACCTGTTCCGAGTGATTAGTGGGGTGGCCGATAAATGAGAACGGCCATTTGCCAGATTCGCCGTCCTCTGACCCGATACAATGATGTATCGTTCCAGAAGGTCTCCTCGACGTATGCGATGATAGATCGGGGTGAGGACATATGCTAAGTTGGGTCGGAAGCACCGAGTTCCACTTCGTACTGGTGGTTTTCGGGTTCGTGATGATCGTGCTTGGCCTACGCGGCTACTCTCGTGGGACCCTCTCACAGTCGGAACTACTGTTCGTGCTGGTTGCATCCGTTGCTTGGATTGCTTACTCAATAGCAGATGCTACAGCATTCCTCTCGCTACCAAACTTCATCTCAGGTTTGTTAACAGGAGTTCTGTCACTCCTGTTCATCTCGTTGTTCCTCTACTGGGGATACATACGACGAGGAGAGGAGGACAATTGATTCGTCTCCACATGGACGACTGCTTCGTCATAGAGACCCTGAAACGGAGGATGAGCAGATGAGGGAGCCAAATCGATGACTGATAAAACGTCCGCCCTACTGCTGGCTCAGAACGCAAGCACGGTATTAAATGTAAATGGATGCGTGATTCCAGCCATATGAGAATATTTAGTCGCCTCAAAACTGGATTCGGTATGGCACGCCGGAGCGGCCGCGTGCTCAGAGCCCATCCAAAATTGCTGGTGTTCCCGCTGATTGGTGGGCTCTCCGGCATCGCGTTCATCGTAACGCTGTTCGGGAGTCTGCTCCTTACGGACTCCGTTCAGAACCCCGGGCTGGTGCTGTATGGCGCATTGTTCGTTGCCTATCTCGTCGAGACGTTCGTCGCGTCGTTTTTCACTGCGGCCCTCGTCGCAGCGACGCGCACGGTCTTCCACGGCGAGGAACCGTCGGTTCGTGGGTCTCTGGCCGCCGCCTGGCAGCGGAAGCTGCCGCTGTTCGCTTGGTCGCTCGTCGCCGCTCTCGTTGGCGTGCTCATCCGCCTCATCGAATCTGAGGATAACCTCGTGGCGCAGGTCCTCGCCGGCGTCTTCGCGGTGGCATGGAGCGTCATGACCTACTTCGTCGTCCCCGTCATCGTCTTCCGTAACCCCTCTGTCACGGAGATGTTCTCGGAAAGCGCTAGTACGTTCAAAGACACGTGGGGGGAGTCTATTGGTGCGATGGCCACCATCGACATCTTCTCGTTCCTGTTCGCGCTCGTCGGCCTCGGACTCGGTGTCCTCACATTCGTCGTGACCGGTGGCACGAGTATCCAGCTAGTAGCGACAGTGCTAATCGGTGGCTCCGCATTCGTCTTCGGCCTCCTACTCGGGAAAGCACTCAGCGGCGTCGCCAAGACAGCGCTGTACGTCTACGCCACCGAACGCACTGCGCCAGAATTTTTCGACGACATGAACTTCAGTGCGCTTGGCGGTAACACCTCAGCGTCAACCCGCGGGTTTGGAAATCGGTTCAACGGTCCAGGGAACGGGCGAATCTAACGACTGATTCCGCTGAACTGCGGGCTTTGAGAGATGATGATCCGACCAACTCACATACCCACGGACGTCCGGCAGGGAGTGAAAATCGCGCGGGCGGAGTGGATACGCCATCATCGTGAATTCGGAACTCCGCTGACTGGTCGCCCCCTTGTACTCGTCATTCTGGTCGGAATCGCCAGCGCTCTCGGGTGGCTTGGGTACTCACTGGGACGCGACCTCATCGCCGGACAGCCGCTTCCAGCTGGCGTGGTAAGCCTCTTTGTCAGTGCCGCGTTCGTCTGGATGGTTTGGCGAAGTTCGAAGTACACGCACGTTCGGTTCGAACGTCTGAACCCAAATTTCCTGTTGACGACTGTTCCCGCCAGAACCGCTGCGCTGGGTCTACTGGGGTTCGTCTACGCGCGACTACTCACTACGCTCGTCGTGCCGACACTCGGGATCGCAATCGGCACCGCAATCGGACTCCGGTCGCCAACGGTTGTACTCACAATCACTCTCGCAAGCGCGTGCGTAGCTGTGCTCGCCGCTGTACTCGGAGCCACCAGTAGACTCGCCGCCCGACTCGTCGCACTCCGACTCGTACGAGCACGGTACTATCGAGATCTCCTCATCGTGTTCGGCTGGATTCCGCTCATCATCGCTGCGATGCTTCTACAAGAGCTGTCATTCTCGCTTGCCCCGTTAGCCGGACTCCTCGGTGCGTTGCCGCTCGCATGGTTCGTAGACCTCGCGCTCATCGGCACTCCAACTGATACAGTCACCTCCCCTCGTTACCCGCTACGTGTGTTCGCTCTCCTTGGTACCACAGTCCCGATTTTCACGGCCGGGACGACGCTCCTCGCTCGCCAGGTCTGGGAACACGATTCTACCAGTTCGACAGGAACTCGCGGTTCACACTCACTTCTCAAAACAGGGATCGTCGAGCGATTTGTCGGTGAACGTATCCCGCGAGCGATGTACACCGTTGCTCGGGAGCGCTGGCTGATGGAACGCCGGGTTCCACAGGGACTCCTGTCCACGGGCTATGCCCTCCTATTCATGGGCGTGGTTGGGTTCCCAGTGGTCGCACTTGCCGGTGGTACAACCAGTCTGCTGGTGTTTTTCGCAGTTACGCTCGGCCTCGTCACTGGTGTCGCCTTCAGTTCGGATCCAATCGGCACCGAATATCGCGCCTTGCCAATGCTGTTCACGTCGGTCACCGGCCGGCAATTCGTTGGTGGGTCACTCCTCGCCGCGACCGTAGTCGGAATCCCGCTAATTGCCCTCATCATCGTTCCACTTGGCATCGTCGGTCCCGTTGGGTTTGGGCAAACGTTCTTGATTGCACTCCTCGGGAGTGCCGTCTGCACGTGTACTGCGACGGTCGCCACTATGGTCGGGCTGGGCGTCGAGCGGTTCAACTACGCTCCAGTTCCGTTTTTCTTCACCGATGTGCCGATTTACGCGGAAGTGGGTGCTGCTGCATTCCTTCGTCACGGTCTGGTTCTTGCCATCGGGGTGTTCGTCAGTATACCAGCCTTCCTGGGGACCGCTCCGCCTATCTACGAGGCCATCACAGCCCACGGGGTGCCGACCGCTGTCGTCCAGATCGGCGCGCTTCTTCTCACACTGTTGCTTGCCGCCATCATCACGAGAACTGCGTTCAGGGTTGCAGTACAGCGGTTCCGAGACTATCAACTCGGGTGACCTCCAGACTATGACCAACAGAACAAACGACACGCCGAGTGCGGATAACCGAGAACCTCGTACTGGAATAGATACTCAACCAGCGATCAGCACGGACGATTTAACGAAGACGTATAGCGACACGACAGCCGTCGATAGCCTCACTCTCACAGTCGAACGGGGAGCGGTGTACGGATTTCTCGGTCCGAACGGCGCGGGAAAAACGACGACAATCCGAATGCTGACGGCGTTACTGCCTCCGACCAGTGGCTCCGGACGTGTCGCGGGGGCATCAATCACTGACCGCGAGGCACTCATCGAACAGATTGGCTACCTGCCCGAGTCACCACCGATCCACGAGGAGTTCACCGCCCGCGAGCAACTCGAATACCACGGCGGGCTACGCAATATGACTCCAGCTGCCATCGACGACCGGATCGACACACTCCTCGCCCGATTCGAGTTGACCGACGCTGCCGACCAGCGGATCGCCACGTACTCAAAAGGGATGCGACAGAAGACCGGGTTAATTCAGGCGATTATGCACGATCCTGACGTGGTCTTTCTCGACGAGCCAACGTCCGGGCTTGATCCGCGTGCCGCCCGAACAGTACGGGAGACGATTACGAACCTCGCTGCCGAGAACACCACCGTGTTCCTCTCCACGCACATTCTCTCCGTCGTCGAGGAAATTGCGACCAGTGTCGGCATTCTCTACGAGGGTGACCTTGTCGCGGAGGGCCACCCCAGCGAGCTCACAACCCGCAAAGCAATCGATGAAGAACAAACGCTCGAAGACGTGTTCCTCGAAGTCACAACCGAAGACGAATACCGTACGGATGAATCCACCTCGGAGTGAGTACTATCCGCGCTTCGAATTGTCTCTACATTGAAGACTGAGCCGAGTATCCAAAGCTATCGTCAGTGATACCGGGGACTTCCTCATGGTTCGGTTCACCGATGGGTTCTGACGAGACGTGGAATCGCACCTATACTAGCGACAGTACTCAATACTCTGTGGTGGCCGTCCGGTCGGAACGGGAATCGATCAAGGGCTTGGAGCACGTAAAAGAGTGGAACTGCTGCACTATCGGTCACCTCTGCGAGAACTATTTCGCCGACTGATACAGGTGAGAAAGGCCGAAACAACTAATGAGGAAATGCCAGCAACAAGACTAGGCAGGGCAGCTGACGAAACCGAATCACCCTGTACTACTGAGGCGATAAACCAGCCCGCTCCGATAGCGGTTGCAAGAGCGAGTGAATCTGCAAGTGGGTTCCCGGTGAGCCGCTGAAGCAGGTCAAAGCTCATAGGCGCACCTACTTATCATTCATTCCGCTATGAACAGCCCCGAACGGAGAACGCTTGAAAAGACTGCACCGCCACTGGTGCCGAACGTACCTCGTCCACCGCTGAACCCATCACTCACCAAGAATCCACAGAGAGCGATTCGCCAGTTCATATCGGCGGCTTCCCTGATTACCTCTCTGTGTTGGTGCAGTTGATATGTATCTACCATGGTGTGTTAGCTCCGTATCCACTCCAGAAAGGTTCCTGCATCTTGTACAAAACTGTAGGCTCCATAGAGAAGACAGCCGACAATCAGTATCCCCAACGGAATGTAGAACTCGAACCAGAGACTCACGGCGACGACAAGCAATCCCGTAATGAACGCTCCTTTCCGTAGGGCTCGCCGTTTGAGCCAATTCCGATGCTCGTTAAACCCGTTGTCGGAAAGCAGTAGTGGTACGTTGTCGGTCCCGCGGAGAACCGGTTCACCCTGCTCAACGTGTATTTCACCGCTGATGCTCACTTCATCACCCTCCAGCAGCGGACGCGCCTCTAGCAAATAGCGATCCAGATCAATCTCATCGTTGTGTCGCTGTACGTATCCGGCAAACCGCTGGAAGGATCGGTGCTCGATACGATTCTGGAGATAGGTGTACCACGAGTCCCAGAGATACACGGATAGCCGGTCCTGCTTATTGACACCGCCGATCTCCAACTTCTCCAGTCGTTCGGCGTCAAGGGTGGTTCGGAGCCACGACGGATCGATACGAACCGTCTGACTGCCAGTATCAACACCGAATCGACCCCATTCGATGCCTGAGGCGAACGTGTGCCAATGCTGGCGCTCCCACCCCCAGTCTTCGATTGTGAGGTCACTGTTGGAGTTGTCCGAGAACCGACTCTGCCAAAGATACGCACCAACAGGCCGGTCAGCGTCTTCTACGGCCGCGGCGGCTGTTTCAACCGGTTCTTCGACCGTCAGCTCTCCCGTGAGGGCGACTGACTCCCCGTCGACGATTGACGACGACGTATCGGTATCGCCCGACGGGAGAGACCGAAGAACGAGCAACGCAGTCAGCGCACGATACCCATGGGCCAGGGCAATGGTCACGAGGGCCGCGATTACGATGAGAACAATCGTGGGTGGCATACGTGGATGGAGGCGAGGCGCTTTGAGGGCGTCTCAGTGGATGGGTCGGTTAGCGATACTTCGTTGGGGGATGTTAGTAGGCCGGACCTGCTGGCTGTACAGCACTGCAGTGATGGGTACACGAGGGGGCCTTGCGTCACAGGGGTTGCATCACATACCGAGGAGGACGGTTCGCTTGAATATTTTGTGAGGTGAAGTTCACAAGAACTGGTACCATTCCACATGATTTGTAGGGTTACATTCTATCACGCTGTTACGAGACGTTCGCAGTGTGCCCGTCGAGACGGGTATAGGGAGGGTAGTCCGCAGGCCCGATCCTAATCTCTCCCCGCTGTTGGATGGCGCGGGGCCGACAGAGAGTGGCAGGGCTTGCATTCAATACGTAGTGCCACAGCGAATCCTCACTCAGACAACAGTAACATCGACATCCCAGATCTGCCACGTTTGTACTGGAGTTCCTGCCTCGGAGGGTTCGGGCTTCTCAGTTTGTAATTCAATCTCGGCCTTGACCTCGAAGAGCCCCGTTACGATTACTTCAGCTTGCACCGCAGCCGTCTGTGGGTCTTGTTCGACAACGGTTATCTGTGAGATCTCTGTCGGTACGTGCGGAAGCAGCAGCTGGAGCAGAAAGCCGGTGAACAGAATCGAAAAGAACGATTAACAGTTCGCCAGTTCCCTCGAATGGCCCGTCTGAGTGGATCAGCTCCTCAGCCTCGTCGAATTTGCCCTCGGTAATACGCGTTATGAACGTCTCTGTTCTCTCCGTCGGAGAGTTGACTGGCATATTGAGTTCAATATAGGCTACTCACGTATCAGTCAGTGCAGCAGATCTATTCTTCGAGTTTGTCTGTTACCGCCTCGAAGAGCCGATCTGTCCGCTCTGGGAAGACGACCCGTTCTCCGTCAGTGTCGTCGGACTCCTCAGACATCTGTATCGGATAAATCGTCGGGAGGCAAAAAACTGGGGCAGCGTCGCATGGCGTGTTCAGATAATACCAATGTCTTTCACGTGTTATAGCCTATATATCATCGGACGATGGTCCCTGACGTTCCCATAGACGACGGAGTCGAACCGACCCCCGACGAACCCGTTCCCCTCGACCCCGAGTCCTTCGAGTCGTTTCTGCAGAGTCACGATCTCGTTCTGATCGATGTCTGGGCCGAATGGTGTGGGCCCTGCAAGGCGATGGACCCAGCCGTGGAAGACCTCGCGGCCGAGATCCCAGCCCTCGCCGTCGGCAAGGTCGACCACGAGCAGAACCCCGACCTCCTCTCCGACTACCGGAGCCTGATTGGTAGGGTCGTCTCGTCGCTCCCAGCGTTTTTCGTGTTCGTTGAGGGCGAGTGCGTCGAACAGACGACTGGCCGTCAGTCGAAGGCCGACCTCGAAGCGCTGATCTCGGAGTATCGATAAGTGGCGAGTCTCTCCAATCGCCCATCGCGATACGTTGATCGACTACCCAACCGCCGTTCTTCCACATCCCCCTGCTACTCAGTGGCTACCATCCCGCCCCTCCAGAGGCCGTGTTAATTTTGGCATTTATTCTACCAGACGGCGAGGGCTTGGAGCCACGATTCTGCGGTGGTCGGCTCCACATGGCTAAAGGTATTTGAAAATGAGGCTGTTTGCCGTTTTATCACTCTAAAGATACGTTCGACAGTATTCCGATTGCCATGGAGTTCATATCTGCAATCGGGGCCGTGTCGGTCGAGGGCAGTTTGGAGCCATTGAGCGTCATCAACGAGAAACACGGCGTTTTCGACATCGTGTTTCTCGCGTAATTCGCTCAGGAAGATTTCGATGAAACCGGTTCGATACGTGCTAAAAAGCCGAACGTGAAGGGCTTTGTTCGTTTCAGGATCGAGGGCGGCGTACAGTCAGTATTGGTGACGACCGGCCGGTTCACGAACCCTGCTCAGGAGTATGCCGACCGGCTCCAGCAGAACGACGACCCACATCCAATCGAGCTGCTCGACGGCGAGGACCTCCGGGAGTCGCCGATGAGATCGGCCTCGGCCTCTACAACGGGCGCATCGAGATTCTCTGCGACGAGACGCTCCGCCCGTACGACCCGGCCGTCGACGTCGACGCGCCCGTCATCGAGGCGTTCCGCGACATCGAGAACATCGAGGCTACCGACCTGCCGGAACCGCACTCATCGGTGACGTTCCGCCCGGTGGTCGCGGTCACCGCGGACACGAACGCCGTCTTCGAGACGTCTGTGGGCGTCATCCACCAGATCAACGACCGGACCCGATTCGTTGCCCACGCCGAACGCGGGCAGCCACAGGTCGCGGACGAGGATGTCGCAACGCTGGTCACCGAGAACCTTCACGCGACGGTCGACCTCGATGCCGAGCAGTTCGGAGAGGTGTTCGACGACGTCGAGGAGCGCCGGTTCGGGCAGACCCAGACGGAGTACAAGGACTGGGCCGTCGAGCGGCTCCAGGAGCACCACACGACGACGGTGACCTACACCGGCGACAACAACGTCACGTACAACAAGACCTGCGAGCCGAACCGTTCGGACATCTCCGTCCAGTCGATCGAACCAGTGTACCTCCCTGAGGTTCGGCACACGACCGACCTCCAGGAGTACACCTACCCCTACGAGTACTACGCGGCAGGCCCGTCAAGAGTGACAGCCGAGGACGGCATCCATCAGTGCGTCCACTGTGACACGAGTGGCGTCACCGAGACGTACACCTACTGTCCGAACTGCGGGGCCATCGCCTGCTCTAGCCACATCAAAACGGAGCGGCTGGAAGGCGAACCGGTCTGTACGGGCTGTGCGGTGACGGAACGATTCGCGCTGAAGACGAAGTACTTCTACGACGAGGAGAACCTCGAAGCGTTCCGCGAGGAGTACGCCGCGATGCCGATCCATGAGAAGGTGATGGAAAACAAGTGGCTGGCCGGGGGAAGCGTTGTCGCGACGCTGCTGGTCGTCGTCGGACTACTCGTCATCGGCGGCATCATCTGAGCGGGCTAAGCGTTCACGCCGGCTCAGCGACCAGCTCTTCGAGCGCGTGCTCAAGCGGGCCGTGGAACTGCCAGCTGGCCCGCTCGAAGGCGTCCTCGGTCGGACCATCCCACCGGGGGAACGCGGAATGACCACTCACCTTGACCGTCCACTCGGACGGCTCCTCGAATGGGTTCCGGGTCGGGAGTTCAACGACGTAGAGGTACTCTTCGTCGCCGTGAATGCCGTCAGCCGGATTCTCGACACCGTGTCCGAGCAGGAACATCGGCTGGTCGAGGTGCTCCATATTGTCCGGCTCGAGGAGATCCGAGGGGTGGTCAGCGTGGATGCTCCGGTCACGCCCTTCGTCCACGTAGAGGGCCATCGTCGAGAGCGTGTCGAGGAACAGGAACTGGGCAGCGGCGTACGCAGGCCCGCGCTCTGTTCGTGTCTCGTCAAGCAGCTGCTTCAGCTGGTCCAGGTCACGGAGGACGCTATCGGGATACCCGTCCGAGTGGCGGTAGATTTGTGCGATGCGGTCGGTATCGGACTGTTCGCCTGCGGTCTCGCTCCGTTGGATGAATCGGAGTTGACTTCGTGTCGACATCGATCACCGCCGGCGCGTGTGCGCCGGCGCCCCTCTCCGGCGCAAAAACAACCATCTCATAATAGATCCCCCGAGGAGCTACTCCGTCGATGTGGCTCAATCGATTAATTCTGGTAAGCTTGAGTTGCTGACTATACAGGATCAAGTCAGCACGGCGCACACCTTCATCATACGGTTTATAATAATATTCTTTAAGTTATTCTTACACATTCGACTCAAATTGCTAGAAAATCAGGCACCAGAGTCATCCAAGACGCCCCACTTCTGAATCCGATCCTCATGAGGCCACATCAATCGTCTGGTCCAACCCATCACATGGGAGAAAAACTCCTTAGCGGCTATTTCCCCTTCAGTTCTCTTTACGACCCACAACAATTGAGGAAATATCATTTGATAGCTCTGAGTGTCAAGCCGGCTCTTTCGCCAAGCATTTAGAACACTCTGTAGGGCCTCTTCATCTGCAATTTCAAGTAATGCTTGAGCAACGATTTCGAAACGATCACTTCCTCCTCCCAGCCATGAGTTAATCAAATCACGCTCCGCGATCACGTTTTCAAGTAATAGAATTGCTTCATCCACATCTCCTTGATCTGCCAAGAGCCGTGAGATAGGAGCAGCTGCCGTTGGGTCATATCTTGGCGATCCTATGGAATCCTCTTGAATTAGACTACCTGCCGCTGAAAGCTCGTCAGATGTTAGGCTTTCGAAGTCTTCCGTCGTAAGTGGATTATCCTCGGAATGTTGAGAAAGAATCTCGTGAATACGTTCATCTACTATTTCCTCTTCCTCTAATTCTGTTTCATATTCACTGGACCCGTTTTCGGAATCCAGATCTTCAGGGATATCTACGCCATATTCTGATGCCAACTCCCGGAGATGCTCTTTTCGCTCATCGCTGATGCCGTCTTGTACATAATCCCCCCAACACAAAGCCCGCAGGGCTTTCACAACTAGTTCCTCCCATCCAAATTCATCGGCAACTTCTGCGGCTTTAGAGAAGAAGGGAAGTTCCATTTGTGAGGTGGGGCCGCTACGGACTTTCATCTCTTTGGAATCAATCAGTTGATACAGCTCCTCTTCAGTCATTCCTTCCGAATTCTCCAAACGCCAGTTCCATAGCTTCCGAACTGTCGTAGTTTGCCAAGCGTTTTCCTCTACTGTATGATAGTTTATAGCGTCCGAATCGAGAAGTGATTTCAGGAATATGCCCTCGAAGTGGCGGGTCTCTTTTCCATCCGTCAATTCATGAAGAAGATTTGCCCAGTTGATTAATTGAATAGATGCTCCCAAATATTCGTCCCATTCTCCATCCGCTAAATCTTCGAGTCCATCCCAGACGTCGTCTAAAAATACGTCTTTCCTATATCCGTATCGGAAACAACGCTCGACTGCTTTCTCTGTGTATTTTTCAGCTCGGTCATTGTATCCTGCCCTGGCTGCTCGAACAGCTAAATCCATAAGCTCTCTAGACGGGGGCTCCTCCATAGGAGGCCTATTCAATAACTCCTCATAGCGATGGTCCAAACCTTCTGGGAGAGCTTCTTCTGGGGATATGTCCTCCCAAGCCCGAATCAGCGTCTTGGTGATCGTATCGAAAAATCGATCTCCAGAATCCATGTCCTCTGTCAATTCGAGAATCTGCTCCACACAATCTTCTGACCCGTGGTCAGCAACTTCACCGAAGGCATCTGATACCTCTGAAACCGCTTGCCAATACTTGATCTCATCTACGTTCCTAGCACTCTGATCGAGCAACCAACCTTCTTCAAAAAAGCTCTCTAAGTATTCCAGAGTCGCATCCACCCAAAGCTGTTTCTGAGTTGGAGATTCACGGGTTGCAGCGGCTCCCATCATGGCAAGAAGTTTCTGAACTCTCGGTTGCTCAACAGCGATACCATCGATAATATCCAGTATGTCTTCAGGCGACTCAACCAGGCTTGCTACTATAGAACCGGCGTAGTAGACACCGTAGAAACGAATCCCCCCTTGGCCTGGTCTATGATAAGGATCGTCCAGTTCTCGCCTTTCAACTACCTCGAGTATCTCATCCTCGTCTCCGCCACACCTGAGTAGAGTATGTAGGGCAGCGAGAGATAATTCTGAATAATCCGGTGCGTTCTCTCTAAGCTCATTCTGCCAGTCTTCAGGGAGTTCGTGAATCAGGTTCTCACACGCCTCCAACGCTACTGATTTATCCTCAAATAACCACTCTGGCGGCTCTAGCTGACTTTCGAACAGCTCGGGTTTTCTCTGGACAGCAGCTAGAACTTCACGGGGGAAGTGCTCACCAGTATCTTCACGTCTGATTTCTCCTGCCGCCTCCCAGAACTCCTCCGGCTCTAAAGCATGAGAGGCGACCTCAAAGTATGCTTCTGGGTTCCAACTAGGTTGTTCTGCTTTTCGATAATCTTCTTCCCAGCCAGCGAGCCATTTTCGGTCTAATTCGTCTTCCCAGTTCCGCGCAACAGTTTGCATTGCCTCCAGTGCCTCTTCACTACCACCGTCATAGCCGCGGATTTGGTCGACCAAGCGAAGAGCTTTATTTCGGTCATCTTGAGCGGCATAGTACGTGAGACGTAAATCGTCACTTGTATAGATGTCTAACATATTTCGAGCGACACCGCCAAGAAAGACAGAGTCAAACGCTGTGACGTAATCCCCTTCTTGAAGCGAGGCATCAAAAGCCAGGTCCAAAGTATTAGACAGATGATCAAGTTGTATCCCCTCATGCCACCATCTTAGAATGTTATCAAGAGTTGCTAAATCCTTGAGAGCGCTATTTCCGGGGCCATTATTTGCATGATATCTAAGACTGTCCAGATTTTTTGGGAAGTTGATGCACTGTTCGAATAGGTGGTCGAATAGCCGTTCATGACCGCGTTTAATTTCTTCTTGATCTAATTGGTCCTCTGTATACTTCCTGAAGCTGTCGTGGAACACGCGGAACCGGTCACCAGTCGTCGGCTCCAAGATATGAGCAAGAGGTGCCTCCTCAAGTCGTGTGCTTTCCTGTATATATGGCAGATCAATTACAGACTGTATCGTGTTTTCTTGAATACCAGTAGGATTCAACGCTACCAAGGTGGCAACGTCTCGCTCATAAGGCTCTAAAGGCCCCCAAATCGTATCATAGTATTCCTCCAGTTCCCCATCAACATGTGATGCATCAGTTAACACTGATGCAATACCCTCCTCCAAATTCTCGTTCTCAAATCCAGCTCTAGTTACAAGGTGAGAGATGATGACAGGAAGCCCTCCAGATACGTCCTCTACTTGACTAACGAGATCATCACTAATCGGTACACTTCTTCTATCAAGATACTCTCTGATCTCTTCTGAACTCCAAGGGGGTACCTCAATCTGTTGATCAACTCGGAGAATATCATGGGCCTCTGAAATTTCCCGACTTACCATCAACAGGCCAATTGGATCAGGAAAATTGAGTGATCCAATCTCTTCAAGAGCGGAACCTTTAGCAGATTCTGTAGCCCGAGTATCCCCGAACTGACGTAACGTGTGATCCAAGCCGTCGATTATAAATAGAATTTGTTGGTCCTCCTGATCCGCCCACTGAGCCACGTTATCGATATATCCCTGTAAATCCTCAATCCCTGTCCATACTGGAACCGCCGTATCTCCCCCAAATGCCTCTGGAAAAGTAGAATAAACCTGATATGAGAGTTGATGTCTAAACCACTCTGGATCACTCCTCTTCATCTCCAGTTTATCGGCATCCTCAGGTACGTAGAAGTAAAATCGAAGCGTCTGATAATTCTCTGAATCTTCCCAAGCCCGATGTAAAAGTTCGATACCTACAGATTTCCCGCTTCCAGGCCCCCCTTCTACTAAAACTCGGCCGTCCGGATCTTCAAATGTATCTTCTAAGTCCCCAAGCCATTTCGGTCGTATATACTCCTCTGGGAGTTCGAACTCCTGAGGAAATCGCTTGGAAGGCGACAATTCCAGCTGCCGGATTATATCATTACGATCTAATCTTTGAATATTCGGCTGGTTTCGTCCCCATCTGGCCAGGCCGACTGCTCTCTCAGTCAAGAAGTACGGATCATCAATCTCGGGATTTTCCCGAGCATCCAAGCGTGGGGCGACGTTTTCTACAAGCCGTTCAAACAATTCCGTGTTTCGGAGCGACTTGGTCTTCTCTTCATCCGTAACAGTACCTATTCCTGGCACGCCAAATATGAATTCAATATCAGTTTCTCCGTCAACCCTGCCTCTTCCGTCTGCTAATTTTCGCGTCCTGAATTCTATGTCACCAAGTATCGAGATCTCATCGTACTCATCTGAAAAGTTAATTCCTGATCCAACCTCATTCTTGTAGGACGTTAGAACCACGAATCGCGAACCTTCATCTGCGTCAAGCCTTTGCTCCGCGGATGAAGATAGATCTGTAAGATCTAGTCCTCTTCCACTTGAACCGTCAAAGTCGCTATGAGTAAGCCTGTAACTTGGTCCATTTTTCACCTGTATACACGTCTTTTCATCGTCTTCGAGAATAATGTCGTCAAATTTGTCTTCCCTGTTGTACTTTGATTCTATAGACACTGCATCCAATTCTTCGAAGAAAACTGAGAGAATACAGGCTCCAGCTACAACGTCTTGAAATGTGTATCCTCTTGCTGCACCAGCCGGCATTATCTATTTCACGTTATTGTCTGTGTTAGAGTCAAGTATCATTAAGCTGTCCACCAGCCCCGAGGGATGCACTACGCCAGGTGCGATACCTCATCTGGCTCCTCGACGTCGTCGAACTCGCCGCGCTCGACAGGGTCCCAGTCTTCACCCGGCTCTGGACTCCACCAGTCGACCTTGTAGGCGCCCGGTGCGCCGAGGATCTTCATGCGCGCCGACCCATCAGGCAGGTCGCGGCGCAGTTTCTCGTCGACGTGGAGGTTCCAGGTCGTGGTTGTA
>NZ_JAZHPG010000002.1:0-3508 GCF_036418315.1 Salarchaeum sp. III
GGGTTGGAAGGCCTATAAACAATACAGAACTCTATATATTGGATGAAAAAATGCAGCCTGTCCCAATCGGCGTGACAGGAGAATTATATATAGGTGGGGATGGCGTAGCAGATGGATACTGGAATCGCCCTGAATTAACTAGTGAACAGTTTGTAAGAAATCCATTTACTGGACGAGGGCTTATCTATCGAACCGGAGATAGAGCGCGGTATTTCTCTGATAGAACTGTGGAGTGTTTAGGTAGGATAGACAACCAAATAAAGGTGCGAGGATATCGTATAGAACCTTCTGAGATCGAGAGTGTACTAGAGCAACACCCTTATGTTAGAGAAGCAGTAGTGCTAGCTAAATATGAGGACGATAATGGAACATCATTGCATGCGTATCTTGTAACCAAATCGAATGAGGTAACAATTGATTTGGAAGAGTTAAGAAATATCTGCCTTTCTTATCTACCGAAACACATGATTCCAAATGCATTCAAGCAATTAGAGGAAATACCATTAACTCCTAATGGTAAAGCTGACCATAATAAATTGAAGGAAATGAATACATTAGCTATCAATGGTTCTTATACCCCTCCTCGTAATCTTGATGAATTGAACATGTGTAAAGTGTGGGAAAGCCTACTTGATTTATCTCCTATCGGTGTGCACGATAACTTTTTTGCGATTGGAGGACATTCTCTCAAAGCCTTACAATTACAAAATATTATACAAGAGAAATTAGACGTTGAATTATCACTTAATGCTATTTTCAAAAAACCGACAGTGGCTGAACTTTGTACACAGTTAAATATAGAGAATCTAGGACAAGAATCAGAACAAGATTCATTAATGGTTCAGTTAGCAGAAGGAAATGGTGAGAATTCTCCATTGGTTCTGATACACCCACATGGTGGAGGTATACTGTCTTATATTCACTTAGTTAACGAACTAGACAGTAATGAAACTGTATATGGGATACAAGCTATTGGATATGATTCAGATAAAAAGCCGCTTTCATCTATAGAAGAGATGGTGAGCTTATATGTAGACGTAATTCGTCGTGCAATACCAAAGGGACCTTATCGTTTAATGGGATGGTCTTTTGGTGGGACAGTAGCATATGAAATAGCTAGAAAGTTTGAAGAGTTAGGAGAAGAGATCGAGTTTATTGGGTTGCTTGATTCACATCCACTTGACATTCCTGGGGAAGTGAATGAGGAGTTTACAGAACAGGATGCTATTAAATACCTTGCTATTCTTTTTGATCTCGAGATAAATATGGATTCAAATCTATCACTAGAAGAGAATATCTCTAGATTATTAGATGAGGCAAAGAAATCGGGGAAATTGACGAAAGGTATGACGGTTGACTCAATTAAACAAAAAATCTCTGTTCTCATTTCACATAGTAAAGCATTAATGAACTATCAATATGAAGGTCCAATTGCGTCGGATCTTAAGCTATTTTGCGTAAATAATGTATCTAAGCATCTACATTCACTGGTTGATCCAAAAGAGTGGTTAATACGTACTACTGGAGAAGTCGATGTTGTAGAGGTTCAAGGTGATCACCATACGATGGTAGAACCACCGTATGTTAATGTCCTTGCTACTCAAATTCAAAAATACCTAAGTGGGGCCACGGTAACAAATGGATAGGAGGAATGTAGATGCAAAAACAATTGAATGAAAATGTGCTTATCTCGGATAAAGTTGGAAAAGGAATATCATTTGGAACTTTTGGTGAATTATTGCAAGGTGTTCAAGCAGAGAATGACCTTGATTTTATTGTCACTTTGCCAATAAACCGATATTCACAAGCTGAATTTTCTCCAGATGGAACAGGGGAGCTTAAGGTAATTCCTACTTTTAAGCAAAAATCAGCTCTTTTAGCTATACGATTGCTTAATCATTTCACCCTCCCCATTGGAGGAACTTTAAGTATTGAAAGTGATTTACCAGCGGGTAAAGGGCTAGCAAGTTCTTCTGCTGACTTGGTAGCAACTTCCAGATCAATTGCATCTGCGTATAACTTGGAGGTACCAGTTGAATTACTTCAAAAATTCATAGGAGAAATAGAGCCTACAGATGGAGTCATGCATTCGGGTGTAGTTTCCTTCTATCATCGCCAGGTTAAGCTAGGTGAAGTATTTGGGTCTATACCGCCTTTAACTATTCTAGCAATTGATGAGGGTGGGGAAGTAGACACTGTTGAATTCAATAAAGTGTCCAAATCGTACACGTTAAAAGAAAAGTTAGAATACACACAATTAAATAATCAGTTAAGACAAGCGTTTCTTGAAAATGATGTTTATTCAATAGGAAAGGTTGCTACGCGAAGTGCAATTATGAATCAATCTTGGCAAGAAAAGCGTTCACTGGATTATTTTTTAAGGTTATCTACTAAATATGATGCATTGGGGGTTGTTGTGGCTCATAGTGGGACCTTTATAGGTTTACTACTTTGGCAAGAAGATGAAAGCTATAATCAAAAGTTCAGTGAAATAAGAAATGAACTACAAGAAGAGTATGAACAAACACATACTTATCATACCCTTTAACGCACTACTAGTCACTTACAATCTAACGCTTACTTAATAGATGAAGGGAGAGATGGAATGAATAATTTAATAGAACCCTTCCAAGCTGGATTACCAATGTCGGGATCGTTTACAAAAGCGCAACTTTCGCTCTCAATAAATACACATACTCATCATAAATTGGAGGAATTCGCTAAGCGGCTTGAGGTTTCCAAAAGTACTGTTCTCTTAACAACCTACTTAGCTATTTTATCTCGTTACTCTTCCAACTATGATTTGTTAATAGGCATAGTAAATACTGGGGTATTAGAATATAGTCCGTATGAAAGTGAAGAGATGACTTTTTTAGAGTTAGTAAAGCAGGTAAATGATGTTATGACTAATAAAACATGCAATAGTGAAAAAGAAAATTTGCAGTTATTGTTTGATAGCAATGAGTTTATAGAGGGTGCTAACTGCAAAATATTAGAGGATTATAATCTTTTGTTAGATAGCAACATACGTAAGGATTCAACTGAACTAACTCTTTACTATAATGACAACTTATTCAAAAAAAATATAGCTGAGAATATGTTAAAGAATTTCATTCATTTATTAGAAAGTGCCCTCGACACTCCTGATGAGTTGTTAACTAAACTTTCAATCATAAACACAAGTGAAAAGCAGCACATTTTGAAAGAATGGAATAATACAAGGTGCGAATACTCTTCAAGTTCATGTATACATCAATTATTTGAAGAGGCTACTGTAAACTATAAAGATAATAAAGCAGTAGAAGTTGGAGATGGGCTTCTGACGTATCAAGAATTAGATGAAAGATCAAATCAACTAGCACGATACCTGCAAAAGAATGGTGTATCCCCTGGAAACAATGTAGCGGTATGTTTAGATCGATCAATAGAATTACCGATTTCTTTGTTAGGAGTGATGAAAGCTGGAGGAACTTATATTCCAATGGATCCAACATTTCCATCAGAACGC
>NZ_JAZHPG010000023.1:0-174917 GCF_036418315.1 Salarchaeum sp. III
TGTTCAGAGTTATCGAAGTCGGGGTTCGGGCCGCCGTCGTAGTCCGGCCACTTCCCGATTTGCTCGGGATAGAGTTCCTTGGCGACCAACTCTAACTGGAAGAGATTCATGTTCGGGCCGCCGTATCTGGCGCTGAGCGGAGAGACGCGGTCGTTTTTCACCGCTTGAATTTCTTTTGCGGCCGGATTACTGTGGAAGTTTTCTTTCACGGTTCGCCACTCCTCGCTCCGCGCGAATGCGTTCTCAACGAGAATGACGTCCGGGTCGGCTTCCAGGAGAGCCTCCAGGTCGATTGTGGTCGCTTCCGGGATATCGGAGAAGACGTCGGTGACCCCGAACGGGCGCGTATGCGACCGAATGAATCCCGGGCCGTTCATGTGGAACGTCCAGATCGTATCCAGCTCCGGAGACGTCATAATCCGCGCCGTTCGCGGCCGTTCACCGCTGGTCGGGAGATTGGAATCGATCGCCGAATCGAGACCGGCTTTGACGTCAGCGAGCGCGTCGTATCGTTCCTGCTCCTGGAAGACCTGCGCTACGTTGTTGAAGATCTCCCAGAGCGTGTAGTACTGATACTGATACTGATCCGCCCAGTCACCTGGCGGTTCGGTGTGGTTCCGACTGAGCGAGTTTCCGAACCACGGCGCGATTTCCGTACGGACTTCCTCGACGTCCGCGGTATCCCAGGCGTCCATCGTCGAGACGTACGCCGGATCAGCCAGGTGGATGTCGCTATCAAGCTCGTAGAGAGTTTCTTTGTTCGGATTCCAGGAGTTGTAGAGGTCCGACCATTCGACTGAAACTCCATCGAGACGTTCGAGAAGCTTGTCGTAATTCCCCTCGAAGTTCGCCGGGCTGTACATGGCGTTGAGGGCGTCCCCATGACCGAGCGCGACGACCATGTCAGTGTGATGAACGAGAATTGTGAACACGCTCTCCGGCGGCTCTTGGAACTCGACGGTGCCCGCCGGTGCCATCGTCACCGAGTAGCTCTCGTCTTCCGACGTGGTGGTATCCGTCGCGGTTGACGAGTCGTCGGTGGTCGTTTGTGTCGATGGTGACTCCGAATCCGACTGCCCGCTACAGCCGGCGAGCAGGCCGCCACCGACAATCGCCCCACCGTACTTCAAGTAGTCTCGCCGCGTCGATTCTTCGTTTCGAGTGATGTCACTTTCGCTCATGGTTACAGGTCTCCGTTGATGATATCTGCAACTCGTTGCCGGTCGAATAGCTGTTCGTCAGTTGGGATTTCAGGATACGGGCCGCCGGTATAGGTCGGCCAGTCGCCAAACTGCTCCGGGTAGAATTGCTTGGCGGTCATTTCCAACTGGAAGAGGTTGATAACTGGCCCCTGATTACGTACGCCGCCAGCGTACACGCGGTCGTTCGTCACCGCGCTGAGCTGCTGGGCGACTGGATTCTCTTCGAACGTGCTCCGAACCTCCTCGATACCGGAGTGCCCCATCATTTCGGCGATGAGGATAACGTCCGGGTCGTGCTCTGCTAGCGCCTCGTAATCGATCTGCCGGCTGCTCGATAACTCCGGGAACACATCTGTCGCTCCGAGCGGGCGCGTGTGTGCATAGGTGAATCCCGGCGCGTTGAGGGAGTATACCCACAGTGACTCGTCGACCACTTTGAGAGTCACGGCCGTCGGTCGGTCGTCTACGGGTGGACGGTTTTGCTCGATCGACGCAAGCACGGAGGTGTGAATATCAGCAAGCGCGTTGTACCGATCTTCGGCCTGGAAGAGCTTAGCGACTTGCTCGAAAATCCCCCACAGCGTATAATACTCGTACACGTCGCTCCATTCCTCGGGCGGGGAACCGTGTGTGTTGCTGAATGTGTTGCCGAACCACGGTGCGACGTTCTCTTCGATCTCAGTAACATCGGCGCGATTCAGCGAGTCCATCCACGTCATGTATGCGGGATCTGCGAGATGGAGATCGCTATCGAGTTCGTAGAGCAGTTCCTTGTCGGGATTGAACGAATTGGGGAGGTCACTCCACTCGACGGAAACGCCGTCGAGCCGTTCGAGGTAACTGTTCCACATCTGGGTAGCTGCGTCACCACCCCAGGTCGCGTTGACGGCATCGGCTCGGCCGACTGCAAGCGCCATTCCCGCGTGATGGGTTAAGTCAGTGAAGACCTGTTCCGGGACTGCATCAAGCTCGATTTCTCCGGCGGGCCAGAGCGTCGCCGAGATCGACTGCGGGGGTGTCGTATTCTCAGCTCCGGTGGTTCGGGACGGTTCTGTTTGTGAGGAGCGAGACACATTACTTGCACAGCCAGCGAGGGCTGTACCGCCAAGGACGGCACCACCGGACTTGACGAACTCCCGCCGCGTTGGAATTTCGACGGAATCGCTACGCATCGAACTCACCACGGAGGATATCTGCGACTCGCTGATGGTCAAACAGCTGCTCGTCCGAGCTGAACGCCGGATACGTGTCGCCGTTCTGGTAGCGAGGCCACTCGCCGAACTGCTCTGGGTACAACTGTTTGGCCGTCATCTCCAGCTGGAAGAGGTTCATCAGCGGGCCCTGCCATCGCGTTCCCTGCACGCACACCCGATCGTTCTGGACAGCGGAAACCTCGCTTCCGACGGGGTCGTCTCGAAGGTTCTTCTCCATCTGCTCGAAGTCAACTGTCTCTGTGACCGTCCAGAGTGCGAGTATCACGTCCGGGTCGACTTCCAGCAGTGCCTCCATATCGATCCGCTTGAACGGCCCGCTAAACTCCTGACCGCCGAACGCGTCGACGGCACCGAGCGGTCGAGTGTGGGAGTTCCAGTAGCCCAAAGAGTTCAAACGGAGTGCATAGATAGCGGACAGATCCGTTTCGATAGAGAGGTATGCGGCGGTCGGTCGTTCCGACTCCGGTGGCAGCCCGTTTTCGATTCTTTCGAGGAGGTTGTCGCGGACGGCTGCAAGCGCTTCGTACCGCGACCGCTCTCCGTACAAACTGGCCGCACCGTCGAACAGCTCCCAGAGCGTGTTGTACTCGTACTCGTCGGCCCACGTTTCGGGGGGAGTGCCGTGCGAGCCGCTGTAGTAGTTCCCGAACCAGGGGCCGATGTTGTTCGAGACTTCGCTGATGTCGCTCCGACTCCAGTTGTCCTGCGTGGTCACCCATGCAGGGTCGACGAGGTGGAGGTCGCTGTCGAGTTCGTACAACTGTTCCTTCGTGAAGCCGTACTCTCCAGTTCGGTCGCGCCACGAGATTTCAAAGTCGTTGAAGCCGTCGGTGAAGTAATTGAGCGCCTCTGTGGTACCGCTCCACCAGACGTTATTGATCGTGTCACCCCTGCCGAGCGCGCTCGCCATGTCCGCGAACCACGGGAAGTGCGTGAACACGTTCGTCGGCGGTTCCTCGAGGCTGACTCTCCCGACCGGCGCTATTTCGGCCGTGTACGGTGGTTCCGTCTCTGTTCCCGTGGCGTCGGTGGTCGTCTCTGTTTCCGTGGGCGTGGTCTGCGTCGATTCGCTGTCCGAGTTCCCCGCACAGCCGGCGAGCAGTCCACCGCCGAGGAGTGCGCCGCCGTACTTGACGTAGTTACGCCGTGTCGGTGCCAGTCGTCGTCTGTCGTCGCCAGACATATTTTTAGGCTAGCCTAAAACCGTATAGCTTCTTCGGTTATTCGGAAGGCCGAGGTCGGGCTACGCCGATTCGTCGGCGCGCTCGGCTTCGATCTTCCGGGCGGCGGCGAGAATGCGCTCGTCGTCGATGTGCTCCAGCAGGCGGTCGTGCGCGCGCTCGGTTCGGGCCGTGACTTCCTCCTCGTCGAGGTAGGCGTCGAACCGGCGGTCGATCTCGCGCTCGCGGAGCTCGACGACGCGGTCGTCCTCGATGTCGAGGTCGTCCGGCGCTCGCTCGGCGAACAGCTCGCGCCAGCGGTCACGGTTCCGCCACTCGTCGGTCAGTTCGGCGTCGCGCCGCCGCCAGTCGTAGTGGGACGCCACGATTTCGGGGTAGCCGCGTTCGCGCCGCACGTCCGCGAGGAGGGCGCGCCCGACGGCCGCGCCACGGCCGGCCGCCACGACGACCTGCACATCCTGCTCGCCCGCGGGCGACGCGACGTAGAGGCCGTCGACGGGCGTCCGTCCCTCGGAGTCGGCGTACTCGGGGTCGAAGTGCTCGTGAGTCTCGCCGTCGTGCGTGTGCTCCACGAACGCCTCGTCGCCCACTAGCGGCCGAAGGTAGTCCGCGTCGGACCTGGTCGCGGCGACGACGCGGCGCGCGCGAACGGCGTCTCCCTCCTGTCGTTCGACGACGAACCCGCCATCGGCGGCGCGCTCCACCGACTGAACCATGTCCGGGACGAGTTCGGCGCCCGCTTCCTCGACGTGGTCGTGGATGAGGGCGTAGAACGTCTCGACATCGATTCCCGCGGGGAAGCCGAGGTAGTTTTCGAGGTACGCACAGCGCTGGAGCGACGACTTCCCGCGGTCGAACACGGTCGTAGTGAGGCCGTACCGCGCGGCGAACACCGCCGCTGAACAGCCTGCGGGTCCGCCACCGACCACGACGACATCGAGAGGGGACTCCGCGTCCGGGGTGCTCACGACTCGAAGTCGCCGGTGATGACGTCGGCGACGTGCTGGCGGTCGAAGAACTGCTCGCTCTCGGGGAGTTCGGGATACGCCCCGTCGGTGTACTCCGGCCATTCGCCGAACTGGTCGGGGTAGAGCTGTTTCGCGGTCATCTCCAGCTGGAAGAGGTTCAGAATCGGGCCCTGGTAGCGGCCGCCCTGCGGATAGATACGGTCGTTCTCGACGGCCGTGATGGTCTGAGCGACGGGGTCGTCTTTGAGCGTCGTGCGGATTTCGGCCATGTCGTACGTGGGGTGCAGTCCGCCGAAGATGAGGATGATGTCGGGGTCGGCCTCCGCGAGCGCCTCCATGTCGACCCGGGAGCCGGATTGCACGTCGTCGCCGAACGCGTCCACGGGTTCGAAGGGGCGGACGTGCGCGGTGAGGAACCCGGGCGTGTCGACGTTGTAGACGTAGGGAGCGCTCGGGTCGGTGAAGCCGCCCATGACGATGCTCGGACGGTCGGCCTCGGCCGGGAGGTCGGTTTCGATGGTGTCGATAACGTCGTCGTGGACCGCCTCGAGCGCCTCGTACTTCGCTTCGTCCCGGAAGACCTGCGCGACCTTCTCGAACTGCTCCCAGAGCGTGTAGTACTCGTAGCTGTCGGCGTACGCCTCGGGCGGTTCCGTGTGGCGGTGGCTGTAGTGGTTCCCGAACCAGGGGCTGATGTTGGTGGCTATCTCCTCGATGTCGGCCATGTCCCAGGAGTCGAGCGCGAGGACGCTGGCGGGGTCGGCGAGGTGGATGTCGCTGTCGAGGCTGTAGAGCTTCTCCTTCGTGACGTTCCACGAGGAGTAGAGTCCAGTCCAGTCGAGTTCGACGCCGGGGAGTCGGGGCGTGAACTGATTCCAGAGCGCGTCGTAGTAGCCGGGGGCGTGCATCGCGTTCACGTCGTTCCCGCGGCCGAGCGCGAACGCCATCCCGGCGAGGTGGGTGAGCCGCGTGAAGATGGTCTCCGGGACCTTCTCGAACTCCACGTCGCCCATCGGGGCCATCGAGACGGTGTACGGGAACTCCGCCACGGTCGTTCCCTGCGTGGTCTCATCGGTCGTGTCGCTCGTGGTGGTGTCGGTGGTCGTGGTGGCCGTGCTGTCGTTCCCGCTGGAGCAGCCGGCGAGGAGACCGCCGACGAGGAGGCCGCTGCCACCCTTGAGATAGTCTCTGCGTGTTGTATCGGTGAGCGCGTCGAAGTCGCGTACCATACCTTTAGGCTAGCCTAAAAGTATATAAGCGTTGCTGAAACTGGTGGGAAACGTGAGAAACGAAACTACTCGGTCGCGTCCGACCCCGACTCAGTGCCTGTCGACGACTTTTCACCGGCGTCGTCCGCCGAATCCGCGCCTGTGTCGTCGTGGATCGGGCGAACCATCGTAATCGACGGGCCGTTCGAGTCCTGAGTGACCTCGGCCTCGATGCGGAACACGTCCGCGAGCAGCTCCTCCGTCACCACCTCGTCGGGCGCGCCGCGCGCCTGAATCTCGCCCTCGCGGAGCGCGACGACGTGGTCCGCGTACCGCGCCGCCTGCTCGATATCGTGCAGGACGAGCACCACCGTGATGTCGCTCTCGTCGTGCAGGCGCTCGACGATTTCGAGGACTTCGAGCTGGTGGTGAGGGTCGAGGAACGTCGTCGGCTCGTCCAGCAGGAGGATGTCCGTCTCCTGTGCGAGCGTCATCGCGATCCACGCGAGCTGTTTCTGTCCGCCGCTCAGACTGCCGAGTTCGCGGTCGTAGAGATGGGTGACGCCGGCGAGTTCCATCGCGCGGTTCACGGCGTCCTGGTCCTCCATCGTCACCTCCTCGAAGAACCCGCGATGGGGGTAGCGGCCGTGATAGACGAGGTCCTCGACGGTGAGGCTGTTCGGGGACGTGCTCTGCTGGGAGAGCAGGCCGAGGCGTTTCGCGAGCGCTTTCGCGTCGAGCGAGTGGATGTTTTGGCCGTCCACCAAGACCGACCCCGCGTCGTGGTCGAGCTGTTTCGCGAGCGTCTTCAGGAGGGTGCTCTTCCCGCTGCCGTTCGGGCCGATGAGCGCCGTTACCTCGCCCGCGGCGATTTCGATAGTCTCGCCGTCGATGACCGGTTCCTCGGTGCCGGGATAGCCGACGACGAGTTCCTTCCCGGAGAGCGACCCGGAGTCCGTGGCGCCGGGCAGTAGTTCCGCGCTCGGGTCGTCGCTCGCCGTGCCGTCGGCCGATGCGTCCGTCGTCGCGTCCGTGCTCGCTGCGAACACTGAGCTATGGAGGAAGTCCATCATATTTCACCGAGGTTCTGTTTGCGTCGCATCAGGTAGAGGAAGTACGGGCCGCCGATGAGGCCCGTGACGATGCCGACCGGGAGTTGGCCGCTGTTCGCGCCGGTGATGACCATCATGCCGAGGCGTGCGCCCACGTCCGCGGCGACCATGAGCGCGGGGCCGGCGAACAGGCAGCCGATGACGAGTTTCTTGTAGTCGCTGCCGACGACGGTCCGCACGAGATGGGGGACGATGAGGCCGACGAAGCTCACGATGCCGGCGACGGCGATGCTCGCGGCGGCGGCGAGAACGGCGACGCCGGAGAGCGCGAATCGGACTTTCTCGACGGAGACGCCGAGGGCGCGCGCGGTCTGCTCGCCGAGCAGGAGGACGTTGAGTTGGCGGGCGCTCAGGACCGCGAGGAACATCGAGAGGAATGTCCAGGGGAGGATGGTGCGGACCTGCTCCCAGCCGACGCCGGTGAGGGAGCCGGTCGTCCACGAGATGGCGGTCTGGACGACGCCGATGTCCTCCGCGAAGAAGAACATCGCCGTCTGGAGGGAGCTGAACACCGTGCCGACGATGACGCCGGCGAGGACGAGGCGGACGGGGCTTGTGCCGTTCTTCCACGCGATAGCGTACACGATGAGGAAGGCGACGGTGCCGCCGACCGCGGCGACGATAGGGAGAAGGGCGGTCAGGCTGCTGAACACGACGAGCGAGAGCAGTATCATCAGGCCGGCGCCGGAGGAGACGCCGAGGATGAACGGGCTCGCGAGTTCGTTGCGCGTGACGGCCTGGAAGATGGCGCCCGAGACGGCGAGGTTCATGCCGACGAAGGCCGCGACGAAGACGCGGGGCAGCCGGATGCTCCAGACGATGAGTGTCTCGGTTGCGAGTTGCGGGAGTTCCTCGCCCTGGAAGCCCGTGATGGTGCGCATCAGACCGTCGCCGAGGAAGTAGTTGAGGAGGTAGCGCGCGTCGAGCAGGACGGCGGGGTCGAAGACCGCCGACCACGCGGCAGGGACGGACATCGAGTAGGAGCCGAACGTCACCTGCACGAGGCCGAACGCGACGACGAGCGCGGTGCTCGCGGCGCAGAGGCCGAGGAGTTTCGGGTCGCGAACCCAGGCGAGACGTCCCTCTTCCGCGCGCCGGGAGCGGTGTTGGTTCCGGTCGGAGACGCGCGAACTCACGCGGGCGACACCTCCGGGCCGTCGCGGTGGCTGGTCGGTTCGTCGGCCGTTTCGGCCGACGCTACCGAGCGCACGGGGGAACGCGCGTTCGCGAGCGCGTTCCGGCGTGGTAGCGTTCGAGCCGTGTGGTCGTTCCGAGTCACGGGTTTTAGGCTAGCCTAAGGGAGTATAAGCGCTACGGATTTTAGGCCTACCTAAATGGAGAGGGTTTTGCCGGACACCACCACGACTATTTAGGCTGGCCTAAATAATCCGGTGGGGTCCGCCCCACGCTCACAACCCGACCACACATGCTCGGCGACACACTCACCGGCCTCCGGTCGCGAATCGAAACGCTCGCAACCCCCGACGGCACCTACACGGTGACCTGCGGCCGCACGAACAACCGCGTCGTCCCCATCGACGACCGTCGGTTCTCCGACCGGGAGACCGCCGCCGAAGCCATCCGCCTCGCGGAACAGTACCGCGCTACCCTCCGCCGCTACGACCCCCGCGTTCCCTGCACCGACCCCATCGCTCTCGAAACCACTGACCTCGTCAACACACCCCTCGATCCCGACACACCCGCGACGCACGTCGAACACTGCCATCGAATCGCCGCCGCCGTCTTCGAAACGCTCGCCGAACGCAACCATAACGATGTCCAGAACGCCGTCCTCGACGCCTACCTCGACGCCGCCGAAACCACCGGGCAGTCCCGGCTCTGTCGCCACCTCGTCGAACGCCTCGCCAGCGAACTCGACACCCAGCTCGACCCCACGACGCAAGCAGCCATCGTCGCCACCTCCGCCGACAAACTCCCCAGCGCCCCCACCGACCCCGCCACCGCCCTCGACCGCCTCCACGCCGCCGGCCTCTTCGACACCTACACCCACGTCCAGGACGAACGAAACCCGGCCACCCACTACGTCACCCTCACCGGCTACCTCCTCACGCCCACCGACGGCGCACTCCCTACGCTCCCCCTCACCCTCGGAACCGATACCGCGACCGCCGTCACCGCCGCCACCGGCGTCACATCCGACAGCTGGCACCTCACACTCACCACCACTCCCCGTCCAGCACACAGCCGCACTCTCGCCCCGGTCTCGGACGACCACTCCTCGTGAACGGACGCCCCTCGAACGCCACCACTGAGCTGCGTCCCCTCCCGGGAAACCGTTTTCTGAAACAGCACAGAACACGAACGCATGACAGTCCATGACGAGCGGAGGGCGGTCCGGAACAACATCCTGTACGTCGTTGACCCGAAACAGGAGTGCAACGGGCTACCGGGAGCGGGATGGTCGGCGTAAGATAGATACTATTGTATACAGGATGTATACAAATAGGTACGACACTCCGCGTCTCGGACGAGACAAAGGAGCTCCTAGAGCGCTTGAAACACGATGACGAGACGTTCGACGAACTCCTCGAACGCCTCGCACAACGCGAGAAACCGATCAATGTCGGCGCGTGGAGCGAAGACCAGGCCGACCGCGCGCGAAACGCCGTGAAGCGCTCGCGGGAGAGTTTCGACCGGTGACCTTCCTCGACTCCTCAGTCATCATCGACATGCTCGAAGGCGTCCCCGCTGTCGTCGAGTACGTCGAAGACCGCGGCCAACCCTACCTCACGTCATCCCTCTGCGTCTTCGAAGTCAGCAACGGCGAGCTGGGCGTCGGCTCGACCGATGTCGTCGAAGCCCGCCAAGACTTCGGTGGCGTCCACGCCCTCGACTTGAACGAGAACATCGCCCTCGAAGCCGCGCGAATACAGGACCAACTGCTCGACGACGGGGAGCGAATGGCGACACGTGATTTACTAATCGCCGCGACGGCGCGCTCCACGGGCGCGGAACTCGTCGTCGCCGACGACGAGTTCGAAACCAAATTGCTCACAGACTTAATGAACGTTACTAACCTCCGTGGCGACGTATAACCACAACGGACCGGACGAATCAACGACACGGGGCGAAAACAAGTGAGACCCGGAGTGGACTCGTCGGGATTTGAACCCGAGGCCTTCCCCGTGCCAGGGGGATGATCTACCACTGATCTACGAGCCCTCGCGTTCATTTGTTGGCCGGGGTTTCCATATAAGACCCTCGGTTCGGAGTGCGGGGGAAGTGAAACGCTTTAGAGGCTCGGCCCAGTCGTGTTCTGTAGGGAACAGCACGGCCGTAGTTCCGACTCGCCATCCGATTGGGTGGCTTGGGAATGCGGTAGTGCCGGCACACCAGCGTGCCGCTTGCGGTTCGTGCGGTTCCAATCATCAACAATGGCACGAATGCATACGCGACGCCGCGGGCAATCCGGTTCGGAGAAGCCCGTGGCTGACGAGCCGCCGGAGTGGAGTGACGTTGACGAGGACGCCATCGAAGAGCGCGTCGTCGAACTCGCAGAACAGGGATTCGACCCGAGCCAGATCGGGTTGAAGCTCCGTGACGAGGGCGTGCAGGGCACGCCGGTTCCGGACGTCTCCCTGGCAACGGGGAAGAGCGTCACGGAAATCCTGGAGGAGAACGACGCGCGCGCCGACGTTCCGGCAGACCTCCGGAATCTGATGGAGAAGGCTGTTCGACTTCGCGACCACGTGAACGAGAACGGACAGGACCACCAGAACCGTCGCGCGCTCCAGAACACGGAGTCGAAGATCCGTCGCCTCGTAGACTACTATCAGGGTGACGAGTTGGACGAGGACTTCACGTACTCGTACGACACCGCGGTCGACATCCTCGAATAGATGGCTGCGACGGGACGGACTGCATCGTTCGAGTCGGCGGCGCTCGCCGAGCGCGTGCGTGACGCGGCGTTCGTGTACGCCGTCGCGCACGCGGACGGCGATAGCCTCGCCGCCGCGGGCCAGCTCGCTCGCGCGTGTGACGCGCTGGGGACGCCGTACCAGGTGTCGCTGACGCGGTCGCGTGAGGGAGCGCGCTCGCGGGTCGCGTCGGTGGCGGCGTCGGACACGGCGCTCGCTATCGGCGTGGACGCCGGCGAGGACGCCCAGCCGCTCGATACGGACGACCCGCTCGCGCTCGCGGCGTACGCGGTCGCGGACCGGCTCGCGCCGGAGTCAGCCGACCCCGAGTTGGCGCTCGCGGGCGCTGTCTCCGCCGGCTGGACGCCACAGGGCGACCTGCTCGACGCGGCGGCCGTCTCGCGACGGCCCGGCGTCGGAATTCCGGTCGCCGACCTCGCGGACGGCCTCGCGCACTCGACCCGTCTCTCCGGCCCGTTCTCGGGCGACGAAGGGATGGCGGGCGCGCTGCTCGCCGAACTCGGGCTTCCCGCCGACCTCGACGCGGACGCGCACCGCCGGCTCGCCTCGCGGGTCGCGCTCGACGTAACCGACGACGCGCCCGCGAGCGCCGCGGACGCGCTGTCTCGCGTCCTCCGCCCGTACGTCGTCGCGGACGGCTCCTTCGAGACTATCGAGGGATACGCGGACGTGCTCGACGCGGTCGCACGCACCGCGCCCGGCGTCGGAGCGGCGTTCGCGCTCGGTCGCGGCGACCGCGCGGACACGCTCGACGCGTGGCGGGAGGCCGCGAGCACGGTTCACGCCGCGCTCGCGGCATCGGAGCCGAAGCGGTACAGCGGCCTCGTCACCGTCGACGCCGGCGATGCCGACCCGTGGCTGGTGGCGCGCCTCGCGCGGGACTTCCACTCGACGGAACCCGCAGTGCTCGCCACGGCCGACGAGTCGGCCGCCCTCGCGACGACCGGCACCGATGCACGCCGCGTTCTCGCGGCCGTCGTCGGCGCCGACTACGTCGGCGGCCGCGACACGCTCGCAGCGAGCACCCGTCTCATCGATAACCTCGCGGAAACCGTTCGGGGGGAACTATGACGCGGAACGCGACCGTCCGCACCCGCGTCGAGCACCCCGAACTGGTCGCGAACGCAGTCCGACCCGACAACACGGCCCAGATGCGGACCGACGTGCGCGACGAATCGGTCGTCACGCACATCGAACGCCCCACCGTGGGCGGTCTCCGCACGACGCTCGACGACTACACCGTCAACGTCACCGTTGCATCCGAAGTCGCACAGCACGCACACCGATTCAACACTACACAACAATGAGCGAACGATCCGTCTCCAAGAAGAACCAGCAGAAGCGGTGGTACACCGTTCTCGCGCCCGAACAGTTCGACCGCGCGGAACTCGGTGAAACCCTCGCTTCCGAGCCCGAACAGGTCATCAACCGAACCATCGAAACGACGCTCGGCGAAATCACCGACCAGAGCGGCGAGAACAACGTCAAACTCACCTTCCAGGTGGACGACGTCGGTAGCGACACCGCGTACACGTCGTTCGTGAAGCACGAACTCTCCCGCGACTACAAGCGCAGCCTCGTCCGCCGCGGCTCCTCGAAAATTCACGCGGTCATCGTCGCGCGCACCGCGGACGACTACCGCATCAAGATTCAGCCCGAGGCGTACACGACGAAGCAGGCCGACGAGTCCCAGCGCAAGGCCATCCGCCGCACGATGATCGACATCGTCGAGACGGCCGCCACCGAACGCGCGTTCGAGGACGTCGTCGACTCCATCGTCGAGGGCCGTCTCTCCTCCGCCATCTACAACGACGCGAAGACTATCTACCCGCTCCGCCGGGTCGAAATCGGGAAGACGACGCTCGAAGCGCACCCCGAAGAGGTCTACGAGGAAGAGGAGACCTCGGTCGACGTCGAGGACGAGGACGAAGCGTAACTACTTTTCGACGACTCTCACGTTCCCCACCATGTTCGCGGGTTCGTGGGGAATGCAGTAGTAGTAGTACCAGCCGGGAACGTCGAAAACGTGGGTGTACGACTTACTCGGTGGGATAGCGCCGCCGCCACCGATTTCTTTTTCGAAGCTCTCGAGCGCTGCGGATTCGGTGTCGTAGCCGCCGGACGCGAAGTAGTCCGCGCCGTCCGGCATCGCGGCGGCGACGCCGGTGACGGTGTGGTAGCGGGTACCCGTGTTCTGCCACGTCACGGGCTCGCCGACCTCGACCTCGATGGTCGGCACGCCCTCGGGAATGTAGCCAGGGGCGTCCGCGGGCACGTCGATTGCCTTGTCGTCGACGGGCGCGAACGCGTTCGACCGCATCGCCACGTCGTAGTCGGTCGAGTCCGCGAGCACGCTCGCCGCGCCGGCGATGACACCCGTCGCGCCGACCGCGCCGGCTGCCGCGAGGAACGAACGACGGTCCATACACGACCTTTCGCGGCCGACCTAATAGGCGACCCGGTCCCGTCGTCCGATATAAACACGTAAGGACGCCGCTGGCGGACGAGTGGGTATGCGACCGCGTCCACGGTTCGCGGGACGGCTGGGAGCGGCGGACGTCGCGACCAGCGTGAACGCCGGCCTCGGGTTCGCTGCGGTGGCGGCGGCGACGGTGAGCGTGTCGCTCGCCGCGCGCGTTCTCCTCCTCGCGGCCATCGTGGACGCTATCGACGGCCTGCTCGCTCGACGGTACGGCGGGACGGCCGTCGGCGAGTACCTCGACTCGCTCGCGGACGTGGCGTCGTTCGGCGTCGCGCCCGCCGCGCTCGTGTTCGCCGCGGTGTCGAACGCGAACGCCGCGGAGTCGGTACCCGTCCTCGCGTCGGTTCTCGTGGGTGCGCTGTTCGTCGCCGCGGCGGTGGTGCGATTAGGGCTCTATACGGCGTACGACACCGAGCGCGCGGAGACCCGGGGCGTGCAGACGACGCTCGCGGGAACGATTCTCGCCGCGGGACTGCTCGCCGGCGCGACGCCGCTCGTCCTCCTCGCCGCGCTCGCCGCGTTCGTCGCGCTGATGGTGAGTCGAATCCCCTACCCCGACCTCCGGCCGGCGCACGCGCTCGCGATGGGTGTCGTGCAGGCGCTTGCACTGCTCGCACCGGAGGTCGCGACCCACGCCTTCCCCCGCGTCCTGCTCGCGTTCGCGCTCGCCTACCTCCTTCTCGCCCCCCGGTTCTATCCGCGCACCGAAGGGAAACCCTCATAGGCGTACTGGCGGAACCATCGTGTATGAGCGACGAGGACGCGGACTCGGCCGAGAACGACGCTGAGGCCGAGTCGGAGGCGGAAGCGGAGACTGACGCCGAACCCGAACCGGGGACTGTCGCGGCGTTCGAGGAGCGTCTGGACGACGCGGAGGCCGCGCTCGAATCGGCGGAGACCGAGACCGACCTCGACGATGTCGACGAGACGCTCGACGACATCGAGGCGGACCTCGAAGACGCCGCCCTCCCGGAACCGGACGAGGACGAGGAGGACGCCGAGGACCCACGGGAGGAACTGGAGAGTCGTCTCTCCGACGTTCGGAGCGGCGTCGAGGACCAGCGCGGCCCCTACGCCGAGGACGTGGTGAGCGACGTGAACGGCGTGAAAACGACCGTGGACGGGACGCGGTGGACGGCGGACGGACGCGAAGCCGTGGTCGACACCGTGCAGGCGTTCGCGACGACCGTGAACGACACGCTCGGTACGGACGTGAGCGCGCCGGACGACCTCGAGACGGCCGTGTTCGACGACCTCGTGGCGGCGGTTGAGGGCGCCGAACTGGACGCCGACGAGGACGCCGAGGAAATCGCGGCGCTCCTCAACGCGACGGACGACCTCGAAGCGGGTGTCGAGGACGCGGAGGAGTGGACGGACCTGTCCGTTCGCGAGCAACTCCGCCGGGACGGCTACTACGAGTCGCTCGGCGGGAAGTTCAAGGACTTCCCCCCGGAGTGGAGCGCGCTCAAGGAGTGGCAGAAGCGCGACGACCCCGAGATGGTGGTCCTGCTCCTGGAGAAGATGGGGGACTCGGAGTTCATGAAGCGTCACGCGCTCGACGCGCTCAAACACATGGGGAACGAGGACGCGCTGGAGAAACTGCGCGAACTCGCGAACCGCCGAGAGATTCCCGCCATCGAAGCCCTCGGGAAGATTGGGAGCGAGGACGCGCTTGACGCCGTGCAGGAGTACACGGAGTCGGAGTCGAACCCGCAACTCCAGAAGGCGGGCCTGCGCGCGGTCGCCGAAATCGGGTCGCCGGAGGCGACGCAGGACGTGGCGAACCAGCTCGTCGCCGAGAACGAGAGCGTTCGCAGCGTCGCCGCGCGCTCCCTCGGCCTCATCGGCGATACGCGCGCCATCGACCCGCTCGCGGACGTGCTCGCGGACGAGACCGAATCGGAGAGCGTGCGCGCGAGCGCAGCGTGGGCGCTCGTACAGATCGGGACGGAACGCGCGCTCGACGCCGCCGCCGACTACGCGGACGAACGGAGTTTCATCATCCAGCAGGAAGCGCAGAAAGCGGTGGCGGCGCTGGACGCCTAGAGGAAGACGGCGACGAACAGGCCGGCGAACGCGAGCGCGACGAGGAGGAAGCCGATTCTGCCGATCCACGTGTACTCGCTCGCCTCCTGCGGATTGAGCTGGACGCTATACGACCCGAAGTCGGTGTCGTACTCGACGTAGCTCGGGAGTTGGAACGTTTCGACGAACAGCAGCGCGCCGCCGAGCGCGCCCGCGGCGTAGCTTGCGAGACGCAGCGTCTCTACGAGGTCCATGCGGGCTTCGAGGAACGCGACCGCAAAAACCCCGAGGGTTCATATCGGAAGCCGCGCCCAGACGGGTCGTGTTCCGCGTCCTCGCGCTCGCGCTCGTCCTCTCGGTCTCGTTCGCGGGCGTCGTTCCGAACCCGGCGACGGACGGCGACCGCGGCGAGTACGTCACGCTCTCCGTCCCCGAGAACACCAGCCTCGGAGCGTACACGCTCGCGGACGGCGAAACCACCGTCAGGCTCCCCGACAGAACAGTCTCCGGGCTGGTCGCGCTCGCCGCAGACCCCGCGCTCGCCAGGAACCTCACGGACGCCCGCGTCGTTCGCGTACCGGGGTTCCCGCGGTTGGCGAACGGCGGGGAGACGCTCGTCCTCCGACGGAACGGGACGGTCGTGGACAGACTGACGTACGAGAACGCGCCCGAGAGCGAGGTGTTCGCTGACGGCGGGTGGCGGCCGCTCGGCGCGACCGACTTCCAGACGGCGACGGCGAGCGACGTGGCTGTGTCGGCGTTCGCGCTCCCGGACGCACCCCAGAGAGTGCTCGCGGCGCTCCGCGGCGCGGAGGAGCGCGTGCTCCTCGCGGGGTACACGTTCTCCTCGCCGCGGGTCGCTCGAGTGCTCGCGGCCGCGGCCGACCGCGGTGTCAGGGTTCGCGTGCTCGTCGAGGGTGGGCCGGTCGGTGGCGTCGCCGTGAACTCGGCGCGCGTGCTCGGCGACCTCGCCGCCGCGGGGGTCGAGGTGCGGGTGTTCGACGGGCCGCGGTCGCGGTACGCGTACCACCACGCGAAGTACGCTGTCGTTGACGACCGCGCGCTCGTCACCTCGGAGAACTGGAAACCCGGCGGCGTCGGCGGTCACGCCACCCGCGGCTGGGGCGTCGTCCTCCGCAACCCCGCGGTGGCCGACCACCTCGCGGCAGTTCACGCGGCGGACAGCACGTGGCGCGACGGGGTCGCCTGGTCGACGTACCGCGCGAACGCGACGTTCCAGGACGGCGCGCCCGCGACCGCCGCGTATCGGAGCGATTTCGCCGCGTGGAACGGAACCGCGGACGCGTCGGTGTTCGTCACGCCCGAAGACGGCCATCAGACGACGCTCGGCGTGCTCCGGAACGCGTCCGAGCGCCTGCTCGTCCAGCAGGTCCACATCGACGACGCCCGCTTCCTGAACGCCACGCTCGACGCCGCCAGGAGAGGCGTCCGTACGCGCGTGCTGCTCGGCGGCGCGTGGTACGTCCGCGAGGAGAACCGCGCGCTCGTGGAGCGCCTTCGAACGACCGCACGCGATGAGGGACTGCCGTTGCGTGCACGCGTCGTCGACCCGCGCTCGCGCTTCGACCACCTCCACGTGAAGGGCGTCGTCACCGAAAACGCGGCACTAGTCGGGAGCCTGAACTGGAACCACGAGTCCGTCGTGGAGAACCGGGAGGTGATGGTCCAACTGCGTGGTGGCGCAGTCGCGGACTACTACGCGAGAGTCTTCCGCGCGGACTGGCGAGGCGGCGTGTGGCGCCTCCCGCTCTGCGTGCTCGCCGTCACGGTGGGCATCGTGCTCGGAGCGGCAGGAGTAATGTGGCGGCGGGTGTCGTTCAGCGGGTCGGGGCGGAGCGGAGTTCCTCGTCGAGTTCCGCGTCCGCCATCTTCTCGATGAGCGCGTCCAGCACTTGCTCGCGCATCCCGGGCACGAACCGGATGCTGCCGACGACGAGGTGGCCGCCGCCGGAGACGCCGGCGCCGGGGAGTTCGTCGTTCAGGTCGGACACCATCTGGGGGATGTCGAGGCGCACGCCGTCACTGCGGAGGACGGCGAAGTCGGGGCCGACGCCAATGGTGATGACGGGTTCGCCCGTCTCCACGACCTTCTCGTCGTGAATCTCGCCCGTGGTCTTCCCGGGGGCGGGGTACTGGAAGCGGTGGGCGTGTTCCTCCACGTCGATGGTGTAGAGGTTCGCGTCGTTCGCGACCGTGCGGTGTTCGACGTGCGGCATCGCCGCCTCCAACTGGCGGTCGACGGCCGTTTCCGCTTTCTCGGCGAGGAACGGCACGAGGTCGCGGTGGCGTTCCTCGTCGCCGCCGACGTTGAGCACGTCGTTCACGAGGGTCGCACCGGAGTCGTACCGGAGCATGTAGGCCTCGTAGTCGAGGGCTTCGCTGATGTCGTGGAGGAACTCCTCGTCGTAGCCGGCGTCGCGGGCGAGCGAGAGGTAGTCCGACATGGCGTCCGCCTTCGAGCGGTCGGAGAGCCCGGCGACCGCGGGGACGTGGTCGAGTTCGCCGTCGAGTTCGGGCGAAATCATGCGCGCGAGTTCGACGCACAGCATGCCCGTGGTGATGCGGTAGTCCTCGCCGTGCAGGTAGGGATTGACGTGCGCGTCGACGAACGGGTCGACTGCCTCGGGGTCGGGGTGGTGGTGGTCGACGACGAGAATCGGGATGTCGTAGTGGTCGAGCGCCTCGTACGCGGGCGTGTCCTCCTCGGTACTACCGTTGTCGAGCATGAGGAGGAGCGGGAGCTTCTGGCCGTGGCGCGCCTGGTCTTCGAGACCGAAGTTCAGGTCGCGGGTCGCGTCCTCCATCTCGTAGTAGGGAGCTTTCGAGGGGAGGCGCTTGAGGAGGTGGCGTTTCGCGTCGTCGTCCTGGTGGGTGGCGTCGATGAACTGCTCCAGGGCGAGCTGGACGGGGACGCTCGCACACATCCCGTCACCGTCCGCGTGGTGACGCATTCGAATGGGGCGGGATTCGAGAACGGTCTTCCGGAGTTGGCGCGCAACCTCGCGGAGGTCGTCGCGGAGGCCTTCGAGCGCCGGCCACTCGACGAGAGCCTCCGTATCGATGGGGTCGGCGCGCTCGGCGACAGCGGCGGCGAGGCGCTCGCGGAGGTCGGTCGCAGCCGGATCGTCGAGGACTTCGACGTTCTCGATTTCGACCTGGATACTCCCTTCCCGCGTCTCGACTTCGCCCGTGACGTGCACGATGTCTTCGAGACCGACATCGGGGTACGCGCGGACACCGGCCTCCTCGAAGGCCGTACAGGGCGTGATACCGGTTTCGTCGCGTACGCGGAAAATCGTCGGGCCGCCGGTCTGCTTCACCTGCGCGACCTCGCCTTCGAGGTGGACGGTGTCGCCGACGCGGTCGGTCAGGGTGTCGACCGCGGTCACGTCGTACTGCACGGCGCGCTCGACGGTCTCGTAGTCGTCGAGCGACACGGGTTCGAAGGAGAGGTCGCCGTTGTCGCGGACCGCGGTCAGTTCGACGACGAGGTCGTCGCCGACATCGTACGACGCCTCCGCGGGCATATCAGACTCGTGAACGAGTCCGGAGACGTGCTTGGAGATATCGACGAACACGCCGTACTCGACCACGCCGTTCACGCGGGCGTGGTAGCGTTCGCCGACCTCGATGGCGTCCGACGTACAGTCGGGGGAGAGCCGATAGACGACCGGTCGGTCGTCAGAACGAGAGTCACTCATTAGGACACAGGTGGGTGTCGCGGCTTTTAACTCTCCCGAAAGGGCGACTCGGGGGTATCGCAACCCTTAGAGTCGCCGCGCCGCGACTACCTCGTATGTTGTTCCGTTCGCGGCGGGAGGTCGTCGGCATCGCGGCCGACACGCTCTCGTTCGCGCTGTCGGCGGCCGCCGACACGCACCCCGACGAGTACCTCGGCGTTCTGCGCGGCACGCCCGCGAGGGAGCTCGGCGTCGACGCCGACGGCGACATCATCACGGACGTGCTCGTCGTCCCCGGCACTGAATCCAGCCCCGTGCAGGCGACCCTCCAGTCGAACCTCGTGCCGAACGACTCGCACACAGTCGGGAGCATTCACTCCCACCCGAACGGCGTGCTCGAACCGAGCGCGGCCGACCGGTCGATGTTCGGGAAGTGGACTGTCCACGTTATCATGGGCGCGCCCTACGAGTCGGACTGCTGGCGGGCGTTCGACCGTGAGGGAGAACCGCGCTCGCTCGACGTGCTCGACGTGGACCTCCCGGACCCCGAATCGTTCTTCGACTTCACGCAGGCGGACATCGACGAGGAACTATGAAAGTCGTCGCGCAGGGCACGTTCGACATCCTCCACCCCGGACACGTCCACTACCTCACCGACGCCGCGGACATGGGCGACGAACTCCACGTTATCATCGCACGCCGCGAGAACGTCGGCCACAAGGAGAAGCCAGTTCTCTCGAACGAACAGCGCCGTGACGTTGTCGCCGCACTCGACATGGTCGACCACGCGCGCATCGGCCACCCGACGGACATCTTCGCCCCCATCGAAGATATCGACCCGGATGTCATCGCGCTCGGCTACGACCAACACCACGATTCCGCGGCGATTCAGGCCGAACTCGACGACCGGGGTATCGACTGCACCGTCGAGCGCGCGTCCCCCCGCGAACCCCAGCACGAGGACGAACTGCTCTCCACCGGCGACATCGTCGACCGCATCCTCGACCGGCGCTGCTGACGCAGCTCTGTCCCCTCCAGTAGTCTTACGGACGTTCAGCCTGAGTGGCCACTATGCGACGCCGAACCGTTCTCGCCGCGGCGGCCGGAACCCTCGCAACCGGCCTCGCCGGCTGCACGGACAGCACGAGTAACGCGCCCAACGTGACCGACACGACCGCTGGAACGACCACCGACAGGACATCGGAGGGAACAACATCGAACAAGACGACGACAGCGACTAACGCAGCCTCGGTGGAGAACACACCGACGGCGGTGGCGCGCGCGTTCTACGGCGCGTTCCTTGACGGGAAAGTAGAGCGCGCGAATTCGTTCACGCATCCAGAGAGCCCAAGCGCGTACCTCCCCGTAACCGAGGATTCCGTCCCGTCCCAGGAGGCGAGGGTAGAGCGTGTCGAAGTCGTGGACCGCGCCGACGACGCGGCCGCCGTCGAAGTCTCGATGACCATCACGCCCGACGACGGAACGCCACAGCCGGGCAGCGAAACCATCGGTCTCCGCCCCTACAACGGCGAGTGGCGAATCTGGCGGAACAACGGCTGTACGAAAGGCGACTGCTAACCTACTCGTCTCCGGGTTGCGCGTCCAACAACCGCACCACGTCCTCAGCCACCTGCTCCGGCGGCACGTCCGCCTGCGTCGAGAACGACTCCAGGTGCGCCGCCAGCAGACTCAACGCCCGCATACCCGTGGTCTCCGCATCCTCGAACTCGTGCGACAACACGTAATCCAACTCCTCGTCATCCACCACACCAACGAAGAATCCATCCAGATCGTCACGGTTGAGGAGCGAACGCGCAGTCTCCAGGTCGGACTCGAACTCGGACATACCACCCACCAGAGAACCCACCCACAAAGCCGTACCGCGACAGGAAATGCACCGACCGGGATTTGAACCGCGTCAGACGGTCGTCCGACAGGCGCTGCGACTGACTAGCTCAACTCCCCGTCAGTTCACCTCGTTTCACTCGGAGAAACATGCACCGACCGGGATTTGAACCCGGGCCATGAGCTTGGAAGGCTCAGGTCCTGCCACTAGACCATCGGTGCTCACGTCGCTCACACCGTGCATCGCAAACCGGCGGTTTGCTCAACATCGGTGCTCGCTTCGTCCTATCCGGTGGGCGTTTATTGATGTTTCCTTTCGCGGGAGGGTTCAAGTAGGATGGCGGGACCAGCGGGAGGTGTTGCTGTAGTGTGTGCCGTTGCGCGGACTGATGAACGTTCGGACGCCGCGTAGCGAATCCGTGCGTCCGGACTGTCAGCCCTTCGTAACGGTCGCGTAGCAGTTCCCACTGGACAGCTCGAAGTCGACGAGCGAGAGCGCCGAAGCGTCGATGTCCGCGCGGAACTCGTCGGGCGCGTAGATGTGGTAGAACCGCGGGACGGTGTCGCCACCGGGGAGCGTCCAGTCGACGGTCGTGTCGAACCCGTCGGTTCGGTCGAACTTCGAGTGTGCGGTGCTCCACGCGCTCACGAGCGCTCGACCGCCATCGGTGAGGACGCGCGCGAGTTCGTCGAGGCTCGCGCGGCGAGCGTCCCTCGTCGGCAAGTGGTGAATTGTCGCGACGTACACCGCGAGGTCGAACGTGTCGTCCCGGACGGGAAGCCGGGCGGCGTCACCCTGAACGAGCGTCGCATCGAACCCGCGGTCGGTGGCGCGAGCGGCGGCTTCGTCGAGCAGCCCGCGGCTCGCGTCCACGCCGACGGCCGCGTCCGCGTGGCCGGCGAGCAGCTCGGTGTGTCGGCCGTTCCCGCACCCGATGTCGAGTGCGCGCGTCGCAGATTCGGCGTCGGAGACGAACGCCTCGACTTCAGGCCACGCGTACTCGCGGGTCTGCGAGAAGTGGCGCGCGATGCGGTCGTAGGTCTCGTGGACGTTCCGCGTCATGCGAATGCGATGAAGACGACGTAGGCGATGAGGAGCATTACGGTCGCGTGTTTCGCGCCGGCTTTCACGCTTCCCTCGCCCATCTGGCCTGCGACGAACCCTGAGCAGACGGCTTGGACGGCGCACGTGTGGAAGAACACGAGACTGTACGCGGCCTTGTTGACATCCGCGCCGCCGATGCCGAGCGACCCGATGCCGGTCACGGACCCGCCCGCGGGCGAACTGACGGAGAACAGTTCACCCGAGGGGAGACTCGGGATGAACATCGTGTCGAGCGCGACGACGATGGTGAGGAAGACGAAGAACGCGAGGTAGATGACGACGAGATAGGTGAGGAGTTCGTTCCGACGTTCGCGACGAAGGCGCTGGGTCGCCTTCGCTTCGTCGGCGGCGATGCGGAGGACGGGGCCGATGTCGCCGCTCGCGTTCATCGCGTTCGTGGTGAGCGTGACGACGCGCGTCACCGTCGTCGTCTGGAGGCGGTCCTCGAAGCGTTCGAGCGCGGGTCCGACGCGGCCGTTCCATTGGATGTCCGCCCACGTCTTCTTCAATTCCTCCGAGAGCGACCCGAGCTGGCTTCCGACGACGCGGCCGAAACTCGCGACAATAGGCATCCCGGCTTCGTTCGTGCTCGCGAGGCGTTCAAGCAGGTCGGGGATAGCGGCCTCGATGTTCTTGATGCGGCGGCTTTCGAGTTCGTAGACGGCGGCGTACGTCGCGAGCACGCCGATGGACGCGAGGATGACCGCGTCGTCGATGGCGCGCAGGCCGAAGTCGCCCGCGGTGTACGCGAACCACGCGTCGATGCCGACGTAGAGAAGTGCGAGCGGTATCGTGAGCAGGAGGAGTGATTCAGGGTTCGCACGGATGCGTTCGATCGGATTGCGGAGCCGGTGTTTAATCGGTTCGAGACGACGGTGGATGGCGAGGCGGGCGATGTTATCGTGCTGGCCGCCGTCCGCGACTCTGGTTTCGCTCCGTAGCGGAATATCCTTGAAGAGGGGCTCGCTGCGCTCTCCGCGCTCCTCCCGCGTGATGTTGGAGTCCTCGGTGACGCTGTCGAGGTAGACGACGAACCCGAGCGTGGCCAGCGGGAGGACGAGGTAGGCGACGGCGCGGAGGACGGGGAGCATTCCGCCGGACACCAGGCCGACGATGACGAGGATGGTGATGAGGAAGAGCGGGCCGGCGACGAACACGGTGACGTAGGCTTCGGCGAGCGTCGCGAGCAGTTCGAGGAACTGCTGTTGCTGGGATTCGGCTTCCTCCTTGTAGTACTCGTACTCGTCTCGGAGGTAGTTCGGGAGGCTTTGTCCGCTCTGGAGGACGCTCACGAGGTTCTCACAGAACTCGCTGAATTCGTCGCTGGGCGTGCGGTTCGCCATGCGCCGCATCGCGCCGATGACGTCCGCGCCGAACAGGTCGATGTCCTTCACGGCGACTGATATCTCGGTCGCGGTTTCTCCGTACACGTCGCGGTTGCGCGCGAGGATTCGGAGGATTTCGGGGAACGCCATCCCGCTCCGGGAGAGCGCGTACATGAACGCGACGTTCCGTTCGAGCGTCGCGTCGATACGGCGGCGGCGTTCACTCGCCCGGTAGGAGAGCATCGACCACCGGAATCGGTAGGTGGCGAGCGCGGCGGCGACACCGACGGTCGCGGCGCTCAACAGGAAGACGACGAACAACTGGAGGGCAGAGAGGCTCCCGCTCCCGACGAGCGAGGAGATGGTGGCGGGGAGGCGTGCGCGGAGCGCGGCGCCGCTCGGCGCGAGCAGGAGGATGAGGATGGCGGCGACGAGGTAGACGGTGAGGAGGCTCGAGACGAGTGCGGCGATGGTGGCGTAGAGGAATGTCTTCGCGGCGTACACGCGGTACGTGGTATCGATGTGCGCGCCGTGCAGCGTCTGCACTTGGCGCGTGTTGGCGCGTTCGCGCTGCCGGGCGTACGTTCCGAACGCCGCGAGTGCGACACGCGTGAGCACGCGGTCGATACGGGGGATGACGGGCGCGAGTGCGAGCACGCCCAATCCGAGGAGGATGACGAACAGCGGGAGAAGTTCGAGAATCATCCCTCGTCCGCGACCACGTCGGCGTCGGTGATGTCCGCGTCGACGCGACCCTCGATGCGGGAGACGGTGCGTTCGGGGTGCGCGTAGTACTCGTTGACGAGTGCAGTGAACTGCCGGTAGTCGGTGACGCCGCTCTCCACGAGGTACTGGAGGACTTTCTTCCGGTTTCGGAGTTCTCGGAGGAGTTCGCCGCGCGACCAGCCGCGCTCGTCACGAATCTCGTTGAGGACGACGCTGTCGAACTGCTGGAAGCTGTCGTCGCTCGCGCGCCACTCGAACGCCGTGGAGTAGTCGAGGTCGCCAGTACGCTGGTCGATTCCCTCGATTTCGGCGATAGTGCGGCTGCGGCGAACGCGGTCGTCCCCGACGTACGTCAGGGTTTGCACGCAGAGGATGTCCAGGCTCTGAATCATCGCGCGCGGGACGTTGATAGGTTCGTTCTCCAGACGGTTGATGACGGTCTGCACGCTGTCCGCGTGCATCGTGGAGTACGTCGTGTGTCCGGTGTTCATCGCCTGGAAGAGCGTCATCGCTTCGTTCCCGCGGACCTCGCCGACGATGATGTACTCGGGGCGGTGGCGGAGCGCCGACCGGAGGAGGTCGTACATCGTGATGTCGTCGCTCTCTCCGAGAGATTCGCGGGTGACGGAGGAGAGCCAGTTGTCGTGGTAGAGCGTGAGTTCGCGCGTGTCCTCGATGGTGAGGACTTTCGAACGCGGTGGGACGAACATCGAGATGGCGTTCATCGACGTGGTCTTCCCGGACGCCGTGCCGCCGGCGAAGATGAGGGATTTGTTGGATTCGATGGCGAGCCAGAGGTACGCCATCTGGTCGAGGTCGAACGTGTTGAAGTCGATGAGGCGCGCGGGCGTGAACGGTTCTTCGTCGTACTGGCGGATGGTGAACGCGCTCCCGCGCGGCGTCACTTCCTGGCCGAGCGCGAGTTCGGCGCGCGAACCGTCCGGGAGCGTGGTTTCGGTGACGGGGTCGCCGATGCTGATGTGGCGACCCGATTGCTGGGCGAGCCGCACGACGAAGGAGTCGAGTTCGTCCTCGGCGAACTCCACAGTGGTCTCGATGTCGCTGTAGTCGTCGTGGTAGACGAAGATGGGGATGTCGTAGCCGTCACAGGACACGTCCTCGATGTGGTTGTCCTGCATCAAGGGGTCGATTTTCTCGTACCCCTCGAACGCCCGGAAGAGGTAGTAGAACAGCCGGTGGAAGCTCTCGGTCTCGACGACGACGCCGTACTCGGAGAGCAAGTCCCGCATCTGGTCGCGGAGCACGCGCTCGGGGTCGTCGGCGTCGTAGCGCGCGCTGAAGATGAGGGTGTCCCGGATGTCCTCGAACAATTGGTCGAGGAGGTCGCGTTCGAACTCGTCGAGGCTCGGTTCGACGACGGCGTACCGGTGTTCGTTGTTGTTGTCGTCGTAGTTGATGCTGATGAACGCGTACGGTGCGTTCACCCAGTAGCGTTCGACTTCCTCGAAGCCGTCGAGGCCGTCGAAGTCGACGAGGGGGTCGTGTTCGCTCGGGCGGTAGTCTTCGACGGAGATGTGGGTGCCGCGAAGCACGTCCGTGAGCCGCTGGAGTCGCCACTTGAGGTCGGCGGCGTGCGTCGAGAGGGAGTCGGAGAGTCCGTCGAAGAGTTCGCTCGACATTCACTCGGGGTTGGAGGGCCGCGCGCTTAAATCCTGTCGGCGACGGGGGCGGCGTCACGTTCAAGCCGTGTGAACACGTAGCGTACGACATAGTGCAAATGAGGAGACAGGAGTTCACCCTGGACGTGACCGACATCGACTGGGTCGATGACGACGACGCGCCCCCCGAGCGCCCGACCGTCACCATCGACTTCACGGGGAGCGCCGCCCTCGAAGACCGCCTCACCGACGCCGACGGCGACCTGCTCGACGGCGACGAGATAGACGTGGCGTTCCGCCTGCAAGGCGACGTGGAGGACGCCGACGCGACCGGCGTGGTCGGCGTCACTCACCGACTCACCGGCGATTTCGTGCTCGAACTCAACGAGGACGCGGACGACGTCCTCCAGTTCATCCGCGCCGCCCGCGAGTACGGCCGCGTCGCCGACACGGAGACGCGCTACCGCGTCCACATCCACCGCGGCGGCGAGCACGTCGTCACCTACGAGAAGGACACCTTCCTCGTCTACAATACCGACGGCGACCTCCTCCGCCGCCACAGCCTCATCCCGAGCGGCATCGAAATCTAGTCGAACGAACCAGAATCGTCAGTGGCGGAGACCACCCACGAGAAGTCACCGCCCGGGTAGACGCGGCCCGTGAGGTAGGACGCGCGGTCGTCGTCGTTCGGCGCGGGGTTGAACGCGGTGTGGCCGGCGTCGTTCTCCGGCTGTTCGTCGTCCACTGTGAACCGGACCTCGTACCAGGCAGCCTCGATGAACACACCGTCGTAGGTCTCGGTTTCGCCCGGTTCGACGACAGTTGACGCGGTGAGCTGACGCTGGCTCGGCGGAACAGTCGGCTCGCCCGTAACGTCGTGTGCGCCCTCGACTGCGGTGCCGACGTCCACTACTCGGAGCTGTATCTCGTGCGGCACGTCGTGCTCGTTGACGAATTGGAGGGAGCCGGCGGGAACGTCGTCGTCACCGTTCGTGAACTCGGTACAGCCGGCGAGCCCTCCAGCGAGGGCCGCGCCGGCGGTCGCGAGGTACGTTCGTCGCGTGGGGGAGGGCATACACGGACGAATAGCGTCGAGTGCGTGATAAAAGTCGGCGTCGACGGGAGCGGCGGTCGACCGTAGCGGTAAAGCCGCGCGGCCCTGTCCGTCCGCACATGGATTTGTTCGGGACGGCTGGGATTCGCGGGAGCGCGAGGGAGCGCGTGACGCCCGAGCTGGCGCTCGCGGTCGGACGCGCCGCGGGCGTGGACGCCGAAGAGGTCGTGCTCGGGCGGGACGGCCGCGAGACGGGCGGCGCGCTCGCGGACGCGATGGCCGCCGGTCTGCGGAGCGCGGGCGCGGATGTTCGCCGCGTGGGCGTCGTGCCGACACCGGCGCTGGCGTTCGTGTCGCGCGGCCGACGCGGCGTGATGTTGACGGCGTCACACAACCCCCCGCAGGACAACGGCATCAAACTGTTCGAGGACGGCACGGAGTACGACGCGGCCCAGGAGTCGACCATCGAGGAGCGTGTCGCGGCCGACGAACCGCCGGCGGCGTGGGACGCGTGGGGTGACGCGGAGCGCGCGGACGTGCTCGACGAGTACCGGACGGCGGTGGCGGCGTACGCGCGCGAGTTCGGCGCGAGCCTCGACGGCCTCCGGGTCGCCGTGGACTGCGGGAACGGAATGGGGAGCGTGGCGACGCCCCACGTCCTGGAGTCGCTCGGCGCGGAGGTCGTCGCGCTGAACGCGAACGTCGACGGCCACTTCCCGGGGCGGCCGAGCAAGCCGACGCCGGAAACGATCGGCGACCTCGTGGCGTTTGTCGCGGACTCCGACTGCGCGTTCGGCATCGCGCACGACGGCGACGCTGACCGCATCGTCATCGTGGACGCGGACGGCGAGGTCGTCCACGAGGACACGGTGCTCGCGATTCTCGCGGAGCGCTACACCCGGGAGAGCGACGCGCTCGACCCCGTGGTCGTAACGACGCCGAACGCCTCGGCACGCATCGACGAACGCGTCCGGGAGGCCGGCGGCCGCGTCGAGCGCGTTCGGTTGGGCGCGCTCCACGAGGGCATCGCGTCGGCGGAGGCCGCGGGCGGTGACGTGGTGTTCGCGGCTGAGCCGTGGAAGCACATCCATCCCGGGTTCGGCGGCTGGATAGACGGGGTGGCGAGTGCGGCCGTTCTCAGCTGGCTCGTCGCCGCGGAGGGACTTGGTGCGCTGCGCGAACCGGTGACGGAGCGACCATACCGGAAGGTGAGCGTGGACTGTCCCGACGGGAAGAAGGCAGCTGTGATGGACGCGCTCGAAACCGAGATTCCGGACGCGTTCCCCGAGGCCGCCATCGACACCGAGTACGGCGTGCGAGCGGAGTTCCCGGACGGGTCGTGGACGCTCGTTCGACCATCGGGCACCGAACCCTACGTCCGAGTGTACGCGGAAGCGGACGACGTGGACGGACTCGTGGATGACGTGACAGACCTCGTGGAGGACGCAGTGGCGAATACTTGATATCCTCCTCCGCCTGAAGGCGGAGGAATCCCAAGCGTTGGGATATTACGGTTTGCAGTCTCCCTGTTCTCTCGGTGTGAACCGGCCGCTCTCGCGGTCGAACAGGAAGACTTTGGGCTGTGCCAACCAGCCGTTACTCATATCCCAACGGGGGACTCTGAGTTATCTTTCGGCGGAGATTCACCGCACCGTTCACGTCCGCGTTCATCGTCGTGCTCGTGTTCGTCGGCCGCACCCGCATCCCCTCGGCGGCCGGCGAACACTACGACTCCGGCGAAGACTCCCGGTAGAAGCGAACGACCTTTTCCGGCCGCGCGCGGAGTTTCGACCATGGACGACCTGATGCAGGCCGCGCGCGACGCCTACGAGAACGCCTACGTCCCGTACTCCGAGTATCGAGTCGGCGCCGCCATCGAGACCGCGGACGGAACCGTGTACACGGGCTGTAACGTCGAGAACGCGAACTACAGCAACAGCATGCACGCCGAGGAGGTCGCGGTCTCGCAGGCCGTCGCGGACGGACACACGGAATTCGAGCGGCTCGCCGTGTCGTCCGCCGCCCGGGATGGCGTCACGCCCTGCGGGATGTGTCGACAGACGCTCGCGGAGTTCTGCGACGACGACTTCCCGGTCGCCGTGGACGGCGAGGACGGCGGCGTGTACGAACTCGGCGACCTCATCCCGAACACCATCACGCGGGGAATGCTCGACTGAGCCGCTCTCGGGTGAGTGTTCGCCGAGGCGGACGCCGTTGGCGTTCCGGCATCGAACGGGAAGACCCTTGTGCGCCGCCCGCCGACGCGACCGTATGCCCGGTGATTCGGAGGACCCGAACGAGGAGGTCCAGTACCACGTGGAACTCGCGGAGGGAGACGTTGCTAACACCGTTCTCCTGCCCGGGGACCCCGAGCGGGTGGAGAAGATTTCGGAGTTCTGGGACGACTACGAGGAGAAGGCTCACCATCGCGAGTACCGCACGCTCACCGGAACGTACGACGACGCTCCTATCTCAGTGACCTCGACGGGTATCGGCAGTCCATCCGCCGCTATCGCCGTGGAGGAGCTCGCGCGCGTCGGCGCGGACACGTTCATCCGCGTCGGATCGTGCGGCGCGCTCTCCGCGGACATGGATGTCGGCGACCTCGTCATCTCCACGGGCGCGGTCCGCCAGGAGGGGACGAGCGACGAGTACGTCCGCGAAGACTACCCGGCGGTCGCGCACGACGAGGTCGTGAGCGCGCTCGTCGCGGCCGCGGAACGCCTCAACCACGACTATCACGTCGGCGTGTCGATGAGCGCCGACGGCTTCTACACGGGCCAGGGCCGCCCCGGGTTCGGCGGCTATCGCGCGGTCGGAAGCGAGGACCTCATCGCGGAGCTCGAAGCGGCGAACGTGAAGAACATCGAGATGGAGGCGTCCGCCATCCTCACCATCGCGAACGTCTACGGATTGCGCGCGGGCGCGGTCTGCTCCGTCTACGCGAACCGCGTCACCGGCGAGTTCCGAACCGAGGGCGAGTACCGTGCGTCCGAGACAGCGAGCCTCGCCGTGAAACTTCTCGCGAAAATGGACGCGAAGAAGGAAGCGGAAGGCGTGGACCGCTGGCACGCGGGAATGAGTCTCGATTGACGCGAGCGGAGCGAGCGCGCCCGACGGTAAAACGGTGGATGCCGACGCGAAGAAGGCGGAGGAAGACGTAGACCGCTGGCACGCCAGCATACCCCTCGATTGAGCGGGGTGGGGGCTTGCACGGCGGCGCGTCGGTCGTCGCGGTGGGTGCGCCGCCGGGTTTCGCGTTCCCACGCGCGGTCGGTCTCAGACCACGTCCCTGGCTGGCATCGTTCTCGTATTTGAACGTTCACTCCCGAACGGGAACTCGCGTTTAGAAGCCTTCGCGGAGGTAGGTGGTGGTTTCGGGGTAGAGAGTGTGGAGCGTGTCGAGAGTGGTGTCGTCCGTGTCGATGTCCGTGGTGCGCGCGAGGTCGTGGGCGGTTCGGTGGCCGACGGCGAGCTGGGTGAGTGTGCCGATGTCGAGGGTGAGGTCGGAACCTTCGGTCGTGGGTTCGACGCGAGAGGTGCCGTCGCGGACGGTGAGGTGGAAGGTGTCGTCGTTCCAGTCGGCGAGTTCGTCGGTGACCGCGATGGTGAGGTCGGCGTCGACGTCGGGATAGTTGAGCGCGGTGAGAGCGGTCGGCACGTCGACGATGCGGGCCATCGGACCGGCTGAGAGCGTGGTGTCGACCTCGCCGGGGTCGGGAACCACGTCGAGGAACGGGGAGTCGACTGGGCCGCGGAGGCGGACCGTGTCGACCTGAGAGTCGTGGTCGGCGAGAAATCCGAGGACCGCGAGGTAGGCGTCGTGGTCGGTCCACGCGGCGTCGTGGACGGCGAGCGTCTTCCCGTCGCCGGACTCGACGGAGTAGACGACGTACGCGCGGTCGGCGCCGGTGGCGTCCTGCCAGCAGTAGACGTAGGGGTCGGTGTCCCAGCCGCGGAAGACGCGCTTGCGCCACCACTCTTCGGTGCGGTCGAGCGTGAGTTCGTAGCGCTCGCCGTGCGACGCGAGTATTGCGGGGAGGCGCTCCCAGTCGTCGGCGTCGAGGCGGTCCCACGTCCCGGGGAGTTCCGCGTCACGGGCGAACGAGAGCGCGTCCGGCGGACATTCGTGGGTGACGCCGTCGCTCGCCGTTTCCCAGCCGAACTGCGCGTAGAACGGGTGTTTGAACGGCCAGAGCGCGCTCAAGTACACGTCGTTCTCGCGGTACTCGCGGAGGGATTCGAGGAGCATGTCGCGGACGAGGCCGCGCCGGCGGTTCTCGGGCGGCGTCGCGACCGCCGAGAGGCCGGCCATCGGGTGGGTGTCGCCGCGGACGTGCGCCGTGAACCAGTAGTGTCGGCAGACGGCGAGCAGGTCGTCGCCGTCGAAGACACCGTACGGGTCGCCGACCTGTGCGGGTTCGGGGATGTCGTCCTCGTCTGGGTCGTGCGGGCCTGACTCGGGGCGAAAGGCGTACGTGACGAACGACCGGAACTCCTCCGTGCGGTCGTCGGGGAGCGGGCGGTAGTCGACCATACGAACCAGCGCGGAGTGAAGAATGAAGAACGTGCCGAGTCAGTACGCGGTCTCCCCGACGGTTTCGAGGTAGGCCGCGGTACCGGTGTGGTCGGCGTCGTCGAACGATTCTACGCGAACGAGCGCCTTCGTTTGCACGCTGTCACGGGGCGCGTCGGGAATGCGAAGCACGGAGTCCCCGATGCGTGCAATGGGCGTGTCGCACTCCGTTCCGGTGACGACGACAACGAACTCGTCGCCGGCGTCGAAGCTCGGTGTCGCGGTGCGGAACCCGACGCCCGCGAAGAACGCGTCGAGGTTCATACGCGCGCCACCTCCTCGGCCTCACGGTCGGTGGAGTACTCCAGGCCGTACCCGGTGAGGGCGGCGGCGAGGAACACGAAGAACAGCAGCCAGCCGTGGAAGACGAACGGCCAGACGTCCACGGGGTTGACGAGCATCGACTCGACGCCGTACTCCTCGACGAGCGCGGGCATCTGACTGTACCCGGCGAGCACGCCGCCCGCCCAGGGGAAGATGTAGCCGAGCGCGCTGGTGTTCGCGTCGAGAATGTTCGCGCGGCGGTAGCCGTTGATGTTGAACTGTTCGCCGATGCGCGCGACGTACGGCGCGATGGCGATTTCGGCGGCGGTGTTGATGGTGATCATCGCGTTGACGCCGGCGGTGCCGAGCACCATCGTCGTCTCCGCGCGCCGAACCTTCGTCGCGACAGTGGAGAGTAGGAAGTCCTGCACGGCCTCGAATCCGCCGCCCTGAATCATGATACGGGCGGCGGCGACGATGAGGAGCGTGAGGACGATGAGCGGGAAGAACCCGGCAGCGCCCGTGTAGAGGCTGCCGTGGACGCCCGCGGCGGGCGTGTCGGGGCCGGCGATGGTGACGATTGGGAGCCAGGTGAACGCGTCCGCCACGGGCGCGGTGGTCGGCGCGACGAACTGAACGATGCTGTTCGCGGGCGCGAGATCGAGACCGACGTTGAACACGATGGCGGCGATGATGCCCCACGAGATCGCTTCGACGATGTGTCGGCCGTTCACCGCGGTCCAGATGACGAGCCCCATCGAGACGAGGTGGACGAGGCCGACGGCGTTCCCCGAGGGAAGGCCGTCGCCGGTGGGCTGGTAGGTCGCCATCAGCTGGCCGGCGACGAGGTAGCCGACCATGGCGAGCGCGGCGGCGACGAACGCGTACTTCAGCCGGGACGCGACGACGCCGCCGATATCGGCGTTCTGCGTGACTGCGCTCACGATAGTGGTGTCGCTGACGGGCGCGAGGTTGTCCCCGAACACCGCGCCGGAGAGAATCGCACCGAACATCAGAACGGGGTTCGCGCCGAGCAGGACAGTCGCCGGGAAGAACGTCGTGACGAACGTGATCGTCGTCCCGTACCCGGTGCCGATGCCGGTCGCGAGCAGCGCCGCAAGCACGAACGTCAGCGCGGGCAGGAGCGTCGGAAGCACGGCCTCGGAGACCGGAATCGCGTTCGCGACCCAGATGAGGCCGTTCACGAACCCGCCGTCCTGGAGGAGTTGCGCGAACATGCCCGCCCAGAGCCACGCGACGATAGCTGTCGCGGCGACACGTTCGGTCATCCCCTCGAAGATAGCGTTCGCGTAGTGCTTCCAGTCGCCCTTCACGAAGAACATCCCGACGACGAGCGAGACCAGCATCCCGAGAACCAGGCCGGTCGTGTCGCCGATGCCGAACAAGCCGCTCTGGACGACCGCCCACACCACGAACAGGCCGAGCGGAATCGCGCTCGCGGCGCGCCCTCCGTAAAACGTCAGCGCCGGTGCGCTGCGCGCGTCCTCGGCTTCGTTGAGTTCGGTCTGTACGTCTTCTACGTCATCTGGACTTGACATTCATCTCTCCCTCGTGGCTGCTGATTGGTATCTGCCCTCATATAGTTCGGGGCCTCGTCAAGGTTTCCGGCGGCGACGAAACTAAACCCGCCCGCGTCGTCGCTCCGAGCATGAGTCAGTCCACTCAGGACCGCCTCGTGGCGCTCCGACGCGACCTCCACCGGCATCCGGAGCCAGCGTGGCGCGAGTTCTACACGACCGCGCGCATCGTCGAGGAAGTCGAGCGCATCGGCGTCGACGACCTTCACGTCGGCCCGAACGCGCTGAACGCCGACGAACGGATGGCCGTCCCGGACGACGACGTTCTCGACGAGTGGTACGAGCGCGCGCTCGACGCGGGCGCCAACCCTCACGTGCTCTCGGAGTTGCGCGGCGGCTTCACGGGCGCGGTTGCGGTCCTCCGGAAGGGCGAGGGGCCGACGGTCGGCCTGCGCGTGGACATCGACGGCCTCCCGCAGGCGGAATCCACGGACGACGACCACGTTCCCGCACGCGAGGGCTTTCGCTCCGAGAACGAGGGCGCGATGCACGCGTGCGGTCACGACGCGCACGCGACCTTCGGCATCGGCGTGCTCGAACGCGTCAAGGAGAGCGACTTCGAGGGCACATTCAAGGTGTTCTTCCAGCCGGCCGAGGAGCGCGTCGGCGGCGGACGCGCGATGGCGCGCTCCGGCCACCTCGACGACGTGGACTACTTGCTCGCCGTGCACGTTGGCCTCGACCACCCGACGGGCGAAGTCGTCGCGGGCATCGACGGCTTCCTCGCGGTGTCACACTTCCTCGCTGAGTTCGAGGGCGAACCCGCGCACGCCGGCGCAAAGCCCGAGGAGGGCCGGAACACCGTGCAGGCGATGGCCGCGGCTATCCAGAACCTCTACGGGATTCCGCGGCACTCCGACGGCGAGACGCGCGTGAACGCCGGCCTCGTCGGCGGCGGCACGGCAACGAACGTCATCCCCGAGGAGTCCTTCGTGGAGGGCGAAGTCCGCGGTGAGACGACCGAACTCAAGGACTATATGAAGACGCACGCGCACCGCGTGCTCCGGAGCGCGGCCGAGATGCACGATGTGGACGTGGACATCCACACCGAAGGTGAAGCGCCGAGCGCCGTGAGTGACGCCGCGCTCACGGACATCGTCTACGACGTGGCGAGCGCGACCGACGGCGTCGACAGTCCCGTCGAGAGCGATAAACTCGGCGGGAGCGAGGACGCGACCTTCCTGATGCAGGAGGTTCAGGACAACGGCGGTCTCGCGTGCTACCTCGCGGTCGGCACCGACCACCCGGGCGGCCACCACACCGCGACGTTCGACGTGGACGAAGCCAGCATCCCGATCGGTATCGACGTGCTCACGGACTCGATTCTCTCCATCGCGAACACGCGGCCGTAGCTCGCTGAGGGGCGTTCACGACGGCCTCGCTTGGAGTTTCGCGCGCGGACGGCCGCCGGGGTTTCGCGAGTTCCGCGTGCGACGACGGTTACGTGATGCCACGCGTTGGCCTCGCTATCCTATTTGAACAGTTATCAGATAAGCGAGTGTCGTCGCGCGGAGCGCGACGTTCACCGCGCGAGTGGAACGAGCGCGGGCCAAGGAGACCAACGGGAGCGACGCCGTGCTTTTGTCGTAGCTTTTACCGAGCGAGCGAAGCGAGCGCAGAGTAAAGTACGTTCAGTACTTGGGGTCGGCGCCCGTTACGTCGTAGACGTCGGTCATGATGTCGTCGCGGCGGTCCTGCCAGGTGTCGAGCTGGTGGGGGCTGTCGGGGTAGGACTCGTAGTGGTCGAGGAGGCGGTCGGCCTGGTTCTTGGTCTGGTAGAGGTTGTAGATGGTGCCCCAGTTCCCGAAGCTCTTGATGGCGGTCTGCACCTTGACGCCGAGGCTGAGTTCGGCGCTGCCGGCGTAGATGGCTTCGCTGAGTTTTCCCATGGGGAGGCTGGCGAGGAGGCCCATGAGGTTGTCCACGTCGACGGCGGTGGAGAGGATGTTGTAGACGTCGAGGCCGGCGTAGCGCGCGCCGAAGTGGTCCATGACGCGCTCGTTGTACCGCCAGAGGTTCTCCTCGCTCACGTCGCCTTCCTCGATGGCTTTGACGGCCTGTTCGCCCGCGTACTTCCCGGAGTAGGCGGCGCCGGCGATACCGCCGCCGGTGGTGGGGTTGACGAGGCCGGCGGCGTCGCCGACGGCGATGAAGCCGTTCGCGACGGCGGAGTCGTACGGGCGCCGGGTGGGGAGCGCCGCGCCGAGTTTGTCCTTGACGGTCGCGCCCTGAAACTCGGGACGGTTCCGGAGGTCCTGTTTGAGGTCTTGCACCATCTGCATCGGTTCCTCGGTCATCTGGAACCCGAGGCCGGCGTTGATTTCGGTGCCGGTGCGCGGGAAGTACCAGAGGTAGCCGGCGGCGCGCTTGGTGGGTTTGAAGACGAGCGCGTCCTTCCACTCGACTTCCTCCTCCACCTCGACGATTTCGCGGTAGCCGCTGCAGAACTGGCTGTAGTTGACGTTCGTGTCGAAGTTCGTGCCGTCGAAGCTCGTGTTGTCCTGAAGGACGCTGAGGGAGCCGGCGCCGTCGACGACGATGTCGGCGTCGAACTGGTGGACGTCGCCCTTGTGCTTCCCGCGGACGCCGGTGACGGTGCCGTCGTCGCCCTGGAGGACGTCGGTGACGACGACGTTGTAGTGGAAGTCGACGCCGTGGTCCTCGGCGCCGCCGATGACGCACTGGCCGTACTTCCAGCGGTCCACGACCGCGAGTTCGCCGGGGACGGGAATGTCGAGGACTGTGTCCTCCTGAGGAATCTCGAAGCGCCCGTGGTCCACGTCGGTGTTGGTGATGGCGGGTTCGAGTTTCGCCTTCGGGATGGCGGAGGGGAAGTTCGCGGCGCCCTTGAGGGCGTCCCCGCACGCGATGTGCCCGGCATCCTGCTCGGTCTTCCGCTCGACGATAGCGACCTCGTAGCCCTCCATCGCTATCGTCGCGGCGGCGTAACAGCCGGCGGTTCCGGCGCCGACGACGACCGCGTCGTACTCGTGGGTAGTCATACTCGCCCGATTGAAGCCGGGCGGGAAAACTCTTTACTCCTCAATCCGTCGCCTGCGCGGGGACACGGCGGAATAAAGAGTTTTACCGGTCGTCGCAGAACGAGGGTGTATGACGACGTACACGGTCGAGTTCGCCGGGCGCGACGAGACCATCGAGGTCTCCGAGAAGGAGACCATCTTGAAGGCGTGTTTCCGCGAGGGTATCGCGCAGGAGTACTCCTGTAGGGTCGGAATGTGTCTGGCGTGCTCGGCGAAAATCGTCGAGGGCGATGTCGCACAACCCGCGGCCCGCGGGTTCACCGAGGAGGAGACGGAGGAGTACGCGCTGACGTGCATGGCGCGCCCGCAGTCCGACCTCGTGCTCGACCGGGGTCAGTACCCGCCGAGCATCGAGGAGGACGCGCCGGAGCCGAGCGGGCCGGTGACGGCGGACGACGACTAAACGCCTGGCGTGGGCGCTGCTTTCTGGAGTGCGGTTTCCGCGATGTTCCCGCCGTAGTCGGCGCACCGGGAGAGGGAGTCGACGACGAGGCTTAGCTGTTGTGCGTTCCGCGGGTCGAGGTCGCGGAGGTGTTCGTCGACGGCGCGCGTGAGGTCGTCGATGTGGGGGATTCGTTCGCGCGCCTCGTTCGCGAGGTCGGTGGCTTCGTTGGTGTCGTCCGTGACGAGCGCGTCCATCGCCACGTCGACGATGCCGATAGCTTCCTCGTGGAGTTCGTGGAGGGCGTCCGCGACCTCGTCGGGGATGGGCTCGTCCATCTGGAGGGAGACGTTCGCCATCTTGGTGGCGTGGTCGGCGATGCGTTCGAGCTGGCGGGCGCTCGAGTGGTAGTCGAAGCAGACTTCGCGGGAGACGCCGATTTCGGTGGCGGCCTCGGGGGAGCGGAGCGCGCCGCGGAAGATGCGGGAGACGACGAACCAGAGGCGGTCCACGTCGTCGTCGCGTTGGGTTACGTCGCGCGCGAGGTCGTCGTCGTTCTCGACGATGGCGGTGACGGCGTCGTCCAGCATGGACGTGGAGATGAGTCGCATCCGTCGGACGGCGTTGTGGATAGAGAGCTCGGAGGAGTCCAAGAGGTCCTGGATGACGACGCGGTCCCCGGTTTCTTCGAGGACTTCGAGGCCGACGAGGCTCTGCGTGGCGTTCCGGATGACGCGGCGCTGGTCGGCGGTGATGCGGTCAGCTTCGAGTTCGAGCACGTCGAACCCGGAGACGTACATCGTCATCACGGTCCGCATCAGGTGGTCGCCGTTGAGGCCACTGATGTCGAACGTCCCTCGAATCGGGTCGTCGCTGCCGACTGGCTGAACGAGGAGGCTCGGGCCGTCCTCGTGGAACACCATCTCGTCACCGGCTTCGACGTCGTTCTCGCGCGCCCAGTCCTTCGGAATGGAGACCGTGAACGTTGACCCGCCCGTCACCTGGACTTTCCGTCGTTCCATACCCAGCGCTACGCGCCACACAATAAATTATCTTCGGTCTATATACTTCACTACCTCTAGCGCGACTGAACCGACAGATACGCCGCGGAGGGGCGTTTCACGACTGTTTAGGCGGGCTCCCGGCACGCCACTGGGGGCGAATCTACCACGATGTATGTTCTACTATATAGTTGTAATAGTAGGGTATTTACCCACGTCTCGGGTACGTTCGGGTGATGTCTGAAAGGCGTGCGACACGCCGTCTCGCCCTCGCTACGGGGGGGTCGGCGCTCGCCGCACTCGCCGGTTGTATCAGCACCAGTCCGACACCGCCCGGGAGCGGCGGCGCCACCGACGGGGACGAGTCCGGTGGCGGCGGAAACGTCCCGCTGCTGCGCGCAGGCGGGTCCTCGACCGTGTTCCCCATCGCGAACCGCGCGTCCTCCTACTGGGGGTCGAACGCACCACCCGAGGACACCGAATACTGGGGGCCCGGAGAGTACGGAATCGACACCGAGGAGAACCTCGCCGACTACTGGGCCGGCCTCTACGGATTCGGACCGGCGGACGGCGGCGTCCCGCCGTTCGAGGTGAAGGTGAACCTCAGTCACTCCGGCACGGGCCTGGAGAATCTGAAGGCAGGCCGTGTCGATATCGGGAATTCGAGCGCGCCGGTCTCCGCCGAACTCCCGGAGGCCGGCGAAGAAGAGTTGTCGAAGTTCAAAGATCACGTCGTGGGCGTGGACGCCCAGCCAATTGTCGTCAGCCAGGAGGTGTACGACGCGGGCGTCACCGGGATGACCGCGGAGACCCTGCGCGCCATTTACAAGGGCGACATCACTGACTGGCGTGACGTCCCCGACTACGACGGGCCGTCGAAGCAAATCCAGTGCATCGGCCGCGCCGAAGGCTCCGGGACGGACACCGCGTTCCGCGTGAACCTCTACGGCGACCCGAACGCGCCGATGCCCGGCATTGACGTGCGGAAAGGACAGAACCAGCAGGTGCGTGACATCGTCGCACGCTCCGACAACGCCATCGCGTACATGGCGCTCGCGTTCGTCGACGACTCCGTCCCCGCCATCTCGCTCACGTTCGAGGGGACGGAGTACGTGCCCGGTGAGAACCTCTCCGACCCGAACTATCCGCTGTCGCGCGACCTGCACTGCTACACGTACGAGGGAACCTCGGAGATGGAGGCCGCGTTCCTCCGAATGATACTCAGCGACTACGGCCAGGAGAACTTCGTGAAGCCGGTCGGGTACTCCGCGCTCACGCAGGAGCGACAGGACGAAGAACTCGCGAAACTCCCCGACACAGTATGAGCGTCGCAGATTCGGCCACGAGTCGTGTCCGGGACGCCGCGCGGGCGCTCGTGCACCTCGACCACGGAACGAAAGTCGTCGGCGGACTGGGGACGGTGTTCCTCGGCGCGTTCCTCGTGGCGTTCGCCCTCGGACACGCGCTCGCGTGGGTGCCGCTACTCGCGTTCCTCGGCGCGAACGCGTACGGCGCGGTCCGCTACCCGGGCGCGACCGCGCGCTACCTCGCGTTCGTCGCGACCGCCTCCACGGTCGTCGTGCTCGGCCTCATCATGGTCTACCTCTTCCTGCGCTCGCGGGAGGCGTTCGGCCTGATGAGCCACAGTGTGTCGCTGTTCGGCGTGTCGTTCGACGTGCCCGGCCTCCGCATGTTCACGGACACGTCGTCGCCGTTCTGGACGCCGAGCCAGCAGTTGTACGCGCTCGCGCCAATGCTGTGGGGGACGTTCATCACGACCCTCATCGCGACCGCTGTCGCCGCGCCGCTCGGCGTCGCGGGCGCGCTATTCATCAGCGAGATGGCGCCCGGGTGGGCGCGCGAAATCCTGAAGCCGAGCGTGGAGACGCTCGCCGGCATCCCCTCGATCGTGTACGGCTTCATCGGCTTCATCGTCCTCAACGGCTTCATGATGGACGATTTCAGCCTCCCGACGTTTGGCAGCCTCATCGTCGTCGGGTTCGTCATCGGCGTGATGGCGCTCCCCACGGTCGTCTCCGTCGCCGAGGACGCCATCGCGAGCGTGCCCGGCGAGATGAAGGACGGGTCGCTCGCGCTCGGCGCGACGAGCTGGCAGACCACGACGAGCGTCACCCTCCCCGCGTCGCTCTCCGGGATATCCGCCGCTATCCTCCTCGGCGTCGGGCGCGCGGTCGGTGAAACGATGGCCGCGACGGTCATCCTCGCGAACATCACGGAACTCCCCGACCCGCTGTACGACGTGTTCGGGAACACCATCACGCTCACATCCCTCATTGCGAGCCAGTACGGCATCGCGTCCGGGAGCCAGATGAGCGCGCTGTTCGCCGCTGGCGTCGTCCTGTTCGTGACGGTGCTCGCGCTCAGCATCGGCTCGCAGTACATCGAGGCGCGCATGAACCGCAAACTGGGTGGTCAGGAGTGAGTTCGCTCGTTCAGTCCGAGTCGTCGCGCGCGGAGTACGCGGCGGGCGTCGGCGTCGGACTCGGCGCGCTCGCGCTCGCCGCGAGCGTCCTCGCGTTCGCGCAGGTGATTCCGGCCACCACCGACCTCGCGGGCGTCGCGCTCTCGGACTGGCTCGCGGGCGGCCTGCTCGTCGGCGCGCTCGCACTCGCTAGTGTCGGCGTCGCGTCCCGCCTCGACGCCATCGACACGACCCCCGACCACACCGCTGGTCTCTCCGTCGTCGCCGGGTTCGGCCTGCTCGGCCTCGTCACGGGCGGACTGGTCGCGGCACAGACCCTCGGATTCTCGACGCTCTGGCCGGTCGGCGCGCTCGCCGGCGCGGCCGTCGCCGTCGCGCTCGTCACGTACCCCCGGGAGGACGTTGCGCTCACCGTCGCCGGCGGCGGGTTCGCGGCGTTCGTCGCGCTCGTCGCGCTCCTCAACGTCATCGGCCCGGGCTGGCGGTGGACGCCCATCGAGTCCTCCGCCGTGTTCACGCCGAACACCGTCCTCCCCGTCCTGTTCGGCGTCGCCGGCCTCGCCCTCGCCTGGGTGAGCGCACAGGCTCACAGCGGGTTCGGCGCGCGCGGCCGGGAGCGCGGCGCGAACTTCCTCGTCGGCGCGAACGCCGCCGCGATGATAGCGCTCCTCGTCGTCATCGTCGGTCTCATCGTCGTCCGCGGGTTCGAGCCGATGACGCGGAGCATCCAGTACGGCCTCTACTGGGGGCCGTGGTTCTGGTTCCACGTTCCCCTCCTCGACCAGTACGTCATCTTCAGCGGGCCCATCGTCTGGTTCTACTGGCCGTTCGTGATGGAGGGCGTCGCGCTCACGAACGCCGTGAACGGCATCGCACCCGCCATCGTCGGAACCGTCTGGCTGGTCATCGGGACCGTCCTGTTCGCCGTCCCGCTCGGCGTCGGCACCGCTGTCTTCCTCACCGAATACGCCGAACAGGGCCGATTCACCCAGCTCGTCGAAATCTCGACGAACGGCCTCTGGAGCACTCCGAGCATCGTCTACGGCCTGTTCGGCCTGGCGTTCCTCGTGCCCCGCCTCGGGAACACGAACAGTCTCCTCACGGGGATGCTCGTCCTCGGGTTCATGCTCCTCCCGCTGGTCGTCATCACGAGCCGCGAAGCCCTCCTCAACGTTCCGGACGAGTACCGGGACGCGAGCGCCGCGCTCGGCGTCTCCCAGTGGCAGACCATCAAGAGCGTCGTGCTGCCCGCGGCGATGCCGGGCGTCATCACGGGCGTCATCCTCGGCGTCGGCCGCATCGCCGGCGAGACCGCGCCCATCCTGCTCGTCATGACGGGCGAGCCGTTCCCGACGAACGGCGCGAACGTGCTCGGGTCCTTCTCGTTCACGTCCTCCTTCCCGTTCGTGGACATCCTGAACACGGGCGCGCTCCTCGAACCGTCGAGCGCGCTCCCCTACCAGCTGTTCGCCAGCATCAGCGCCGGCGTCGGCCAGATGGGCGAGGGCTTCGCGTGGGCGACCGCGCTCACCCTCCTGCTCGTCGTCCTCGGGTTCTACGCCATCGGCATCGCCTCACGAATCTACTTCCGGAAGAAACTCGAAGCATGAGCCCTCAACACACCGAAACCGAACGCACCGCCGCCGAGAGCGAGGAACGCATCGACCCCGCGTGGACGAACTACGAGTTCGAGGGTCCCGCGAAAATCTCCGCGACCGACGTGAACGTCCACTACGGCGAGGAGCACGCGCTCACGGACATCAACCTCGACATTCCCGAGAAGTCCGTGACGGCGCTTATCGGGCCGTCGGGGTGTGGGAAGTCGACGTTCCTCCGCTGTCTGAACCGGATGAACGACCGCATCAAGAGCGCGCGCGTCGACGGCAGCGTGACGCTCGATGGCGAAGAAATATACCAGGACGGCGTGAACCTCGTCGAACTCCGCAAGCGGGTGGGGATGGTGTTCCAGCAGCCGAATCCCTTCCCGAAATCGATTCGGGATAACGTCAGTTACGGCCCGCGCAAACACGGCGACCTGGAGACCGGACTCCTCTCGCGACTCCTCAGCCGCGGCGACGACGAAACCGAGGACGAACTCGTCGAACGCGCGCTCCGGCAGGCGGCGCTCTGGGACGAGGTGAACGACCGGCTGGACGACAACGCGCTCGGCCTCTCCGGCGGCCAACAACAACGCCTCTGCATCGCCCGCTGTCTCGCCGTCGACCCTGAAGTGATTCTGATGGACGAGCCGGCGAGCGCGCTCGACCCCATCGCCACCGCCAAAATCGAGGACCTCATCGAGGACCTCGCGGAGGACTACACGGTCGTCGTCGTGACGCACAGCATGCAGCAGGCGGCGCGTATCAGCGACCAGACGGCGGTCTTCCTCACCGGCGGAGAGTTAGTGGAGTACGGCGACACCGACCAGATCTTCGAGAACCCCGAAAGCCAGCGCGTCGAAGACTACATTACGGGCAAGTTCGGGTAACACAGTATGCCACGAGAATCCTATCAGGAGAAACTCGAGACGCTGCGGAACGACGTGCTCTACATGAGCGAGGTCGTCACGGACCGCCTGCGGATGGCGCTCGAATCCATGCAGCAGTCCGACGAGGAGCTCGCGAAGGACGTCATCTCGGGCGACGACGAGGTGAACGAACTCTACCTCGACCTCGAACAGGACTGCATCGACCTGTTCGCGCTCCAGCAGCCCGTCGCCGGCGACCTCCGGCTCATCGCGTCCTCCTTCAAAATCATCACTGACCTCGAACGCATCGCCGACCTCGCCGTCAACCTCGGCGAGTACACCCTCGACGCCGAACACGAGATGTTCCCCGAGGTCAACATTCACGCCATCGGCCAGGAGACCGTCGACATGGTCGAGGACACCATGGACGCCTACGCGAACGAGGACGCCGACGCCTGCTTCGCCATCGCCGACCGCGACGACGACATCGACGCGATGTGCGAGGACGCGAGCCAGACGGTCGTCCTCGACCTCATCGAAACCGAAGTCGAAGACGACACCACCGAGGAAGAAATCGAACGCCTCATGCAGGACGTCTCCCGCATGCTCCTCACCATCCGCGACCTCGAACGCATCGGCGACCACGCCGTCAACATCTCCGCCCGCACGCTCTACATGGTCGAGAACGACGACGAACTCATCTACTGAACGCACGTTTTTCCGGTTCGGGTCGCCTTCGGCGACCACTCACCGCAAAAAACCTGCACTAAAAACAGCCGCGAGCGCCGACAGCGCTCGCGGTACTACCCGGCGTCCGCGACCACCTCCGCACCGCGACCGTGTTCGCTGGTGTGTCGCGCGGTCTTGTTTCACCGCGTCCCCCACGTTTATTCTCGCCGGGGACGGGATTCGGGTATGCGCATCAAGACCTCGTTGAAGAGCGATTTTCTGGCCGGATTGATACTGGTCGCGCCGTTGCTCGTGACTGTCGTCCTCTTTCAAGTCGCGTTCTCGTGGGGGACGGGCTTTCTCGCTCCCTTTATCGAGGGGACGCGGCTGGCGACCCTGACCGCGAACAACATCCTGCTCGCACAAGTGCTCGCGCTCGTGTTGTTCGTCGCGGTCGTCACGGTGGTCGGCGCGGTCGCGCAGTGGTCGGTCGGGAAACGACTACTCGGCGGGACTGGTCGCGTGGTGACGTTCATTCCCGTGTTCCGCACTATCTACGGGAGCATCCGCGGGATGGTGTCGTCGGTGACGACGCGGAGTTCCGACTTCGAGTCCGTGGTGTACGTCGAGTGGCCGCAGGACGGAATCTACCGGCTCGGACTGAAGACGGGTGACAGTCCTGCCGGCGTGGAGGAGGTGGCGGGTGAGGAAGCGTACAACGTGTTCGTACCGGGAAGCCCGAACCCGACCCAGGGGTCGCTCATCCTCGTGCCGGAGAGTCAGGCGTACGAGTCCGAGTTGAGCGTGCGCGCGGCCATCCGGCTGCTGATGACGACGGGGATGACTGAGTCCGAGGAGGAGTCCGTGATTCAGCTCTCCGAGGAGGAACTGGCGGACGAGGACGTTTCCACACCTTGATTAATCGGTCGGGCCCTCCACGTACTCGTACGATGAGTGCGCGAGCGGACGGCGGCGGACCCGAGTTGGTGGTCGTGTGCGGGCTGCCCGGCGTCGGGAAGACGACAGTGGCCGAGACGATTCGCGAGCGCGTCGACGGGGACGCGGACCTCCTGCGAACCGACGTCGTCCGGGGGGACGTCGTATCCGACCCCGACTACACGGAGGAGGAACTCCGGCGCGTCTACGACGAACTGCTTTCGCGGGTCGACGACCGTCTCGCGCGCGGCGAGTCCGTCGTGGTGGACGGGACGTTCAAGCGCGCAGTCCACCGGGAGCGCGCCCGCGACCTCGCCCGCGAGCACGGCGCGACGTTCCGCCTCGTGCGCGTCGAGTGCGACGAGGAGACCGTGCGAGAGCGCATCGCCACGCGGACGGACGACGCGAGCGACGCGGACTTCGACGTGTACAAGCTCTACAAGGAGGAGTTCGAACCCATCGAGGACGCCTGCATCACGATCGATAACTCCGGGAGCACCGCACAGACCAGAGAACGCGTCATCGACGCGCTCTACTGATTCTCCTCGACGACTTCGTCGTACTGCTCGAACAGCAGTCGCGCGCGTTCGCTTTCCTCTTCGGTCGCCTCGATTCCTTCCTCGACCTCGCCGAAGGATTCCTCGCGGTGGCCGACCCACTCGCGGAGGTCGTCGTTCGCCTCGGCGGCGAGGTCGTCCGCCTCCCCGACGGTTCTGTAGGATTCGCGGAACACGGTCTGCCAGCCCTCCTGTTCCACGTCGTACCCGACGCCGTAGACGGTGTCGCCGGCGACGAGCACGAGCGCGGAGACGAGGCGGGTGTCGCGGCCGCGCTTCGAGGACGCGGAGGCGGGCGCGGCCATGCGGAAGCGATCCGACCGATGCAGCGCGCGGCCCTCCGGGACCGTGAGCGGCCGCGGCGGGAGCGAGTCGAGACTCATGCGGTGGCGTTTGCGCCCCACAATGAAGAACGAACCGAACACGAACCCGCAAAGAAAAATACCCGCCACCCGAATCGGGGCGTATGGTCACGGACGAAAGCGGGTTCGCCGTCCCTGCAGGAATCATGGTGTTCATAACGATAGTCTCCGCCGTCCCGGTACTCCTTCCCGGCGGGTTCTGGCCGCTCCTCCTCGTCGGACTGTTCGCGGGGGCGGTGCTCGGCGCGGCGTCGTACTGGCTCGTCGAACGGCTCTACTGACGCGCCGCGATTCCGTCCCGTACACGCGACTGACCGACGGAAAGCGGAGCGTTTTTGCGACCCGCGGCGAGCGAGGGCGTATGTCCGAGACGTGGACGGTGCTCCTGCCGGCGACCATCGACCCGAGCGGTCCCGACGAACTCAGCGACTTCGCGTCGTTCGTCTCCATCGACGAGTACGCGGACGACGCGGCGCTCGTCGCCGACGCCGACCGGTTCGACGCGGTCATCACGCGCACGGTTCCGCTGACCGCCGCGTTCTTCGACGCCGCGAACGCGCTGAACGTCGTGGTGAAGCACGGCGCCGGCGTGGACCACATCGACATCGACGCGGCGACCCGGAACGGCGTGCTCGTCGCGAACACGCCCGGAAAGAACACGAACGCGGTCGCAGAGCACGCGCTCACGCTGTTGCTCGCGGCGAAACGTCAGGTCGTGCGCGCGGACGCCGCGACCCGGCAGGCCGACTGGCGACGCCACGATTTCATGGGCCACGAACTCTCGGGGCGGACGCTCGGCCTCGTCGGCGCAGGAAACGCGGGGCGCCGGTTCGCGGAACTCCTCACCGGCTTCGGTGTCTCCTGCGTCGCCTACGACCCCTACGTCGACCCGTCCGCCCTCCCCGAAACCGTCCGCCTCGTCGACACCGTCACCGACGTGTTCGAGGCGGCTGACGACGCGAGCGTGCACGTCCCGCTCACCGAGGAGACACGGCACGTCGTCGGCCGCGAGGAGCTCCGTCTGCTCCCCGACGACGCCGTGCTCGTGAACACCGCACGCGGCGGCGTGGTGGACGAAGCCGCGCTCGCGAACGCCCTCGAAACCGGCGCGCTGGCCGGTGCAGGCGTCGACGTGTACGAGACCGAACCGCCGACAGAAGGAAACCCGCTGTTCGACCAGGAGCGCGCGGTTCTCACCCAGCACAACGCCGGCGTCACCGTCGAATCGGCGCGCACCGTCAGCCTCGCCGCCGCCGCCCACGTCCGCACCGTCTACGAGGGCGGACGGCCCGACACGACGCTCAACAACCCGCAGTAAGCGAGGACGAGGACGATGGACGGGCGCGACTCGACGCGCCGTCTTCCTGCGTGCGTTCTACGAGCCAGAACCGGGGCGAGGACGGCGCTGGGCGAGGAAGAGCTCGTAGAGAACGAGAAGCAATCCGCTCGCCCAGACGGCTTTCGGGAGCGCGGACGGAAGGGGGCCGCCGAGAAAGGACACGAGATACTCGCCTATCGCCCCAGCGACGAGGAGACCGGCGGCGCTGACCGCCCATCCTTCCCGAAGCCCATGTCGATACAGGAGCTCGACGGCCAGAACACCAAGCCCGAGAAGAAAGAACTCAACGAGGAACGCACCGAAGAACACCCACTCCCCCTCGAGAACCACAACGACGTTCGTTGCGACCCCGAATATCGCGAGACCCACGGCGAACCACCGCTCGAACCGGGATGCGGCACTTGACACATCCCCGGAACACACGCTCGGTCGTAAATGCTTTCGGCCAGTCAGTCCGGATACACGGACGAAACGCACGAAACCGCGGGAACACCCCACCGAGAACCGCCACCGCAGGTAGCGGACCGGGCGCGAGTTGAACTGGGCGAGACGACCTCACTTCGTCGCCGAACCGTAGCGCGTTTCGGCTGCCAGCGAGCGCTTCGCTCGCGACTCGTTCAGCTGCGACTCGCTGGCTCACATCGCTGGCCGCGTTGCTCCTCGCCGTTGTTCGTCGCAGAAGCGGGCCGGGCGCGATTTGAACACTCAGCCATCGTTCGCTACCGCTCGCGCTGTCATGTGTTCAACTCCCGTGCACTGTTCACCCGCTCACGTCGGTCTCGCACACGCTACGCGGTGCTCGCCGGTACGGTTCGCGGGAGAAGCGGGCTGGGCGCGATTTGAACACTCACTCACAACGCGAAGCGTTGTTCGCTGCGTCCAAATCGCTGACCGCTTCGCTTCTCACTGTTGTTCGTCGCAGAAGCGGGCCGGGCGCGATTTGAACACGCGACCGTCTGATTAAGAGTCAGACGCTCTGCCGAACTGAGCTACCGGCCCTGTGATTCCTCGTATCCGCGGGACGGTAAAATAGGTTTCCTTCTGGGGGTCGCGTGGGAGGGGTTCTCGGGGGCTGTCGGGAGGACTAAGTACGGCCGGGGGGTACGCGTGGATACATGAGTAGCCGGGCTACGATTTCGTCGATGTCCACGTACGCGATTCTCGGCTGCGGGAGCGTCGGGCACTCCGTCGCGGAGGAGCTCGTCGAACGGGGGAAGGACGTGCTCATCGTGGACAAGGACGAGTCGCGCGTCGAGGCGTTGCGCGACCAGGATTTGAACGCGCAAGCCGCCGACATCCGGGACGACGAGGTCGCGGAGCTCGTTGACGACCGGGACGTGGTGCTCATCATGTCCTCGGATATCGAGGCGAACGAGGCCGCGGTGGAGAACATCCGCGACCGGAACGAAGACCAGTTCGTGGTCGCGCGCGCGAGCGACCCGGTGACGGCGGACGAACTCACCGAACTGGGCGCGGACGTGGTTATCAATCCGTCAAACGTTATCGCGGACGCGGCGTTGCGCGCGCTCGAATCCGGCGAACTGGAGTACAAGGCCCGTCAGCTCGCGGACGTCATCACGGCGTCGACGAGCAAACTCGCGATTCTGACGCACGACAACCCCGACCCGGACTCCATCGCGTCCGCGGCGGCGTTGCGGTCCATCGCGGAACACCTCGGCGCGGAGGCGGACATCCTCTACTTCGGCGATATCGGCCACCAGGAGAACCGGGCGTTCGTGAATCTGCTCGAACTCGAACTCACGCCGTACGACTCCGTCGACATCTCGGAGTACGACACCGTCGCGCTCATCGACCCGGCGAAAGCCGGCGAACTACAGGTCGAGGTGGACGTTGACATCTACATCGACCACTACGAGACGGAAGGCGAGGTGGCGGCGGAGTTCGTGGACGTGCGGCCGAACGTCTCCTCGACGTCCACGATTCTCACGAAGTACATCCAGGAGTTCGACCTGAGCGTCGACCAGGCGGTCGCGACGGCGCTCCTGTACGGGATTCGGACGGAAACATTGGATTTCCGGCGGGACACGACACCCGCGGACCTCACGGCCGCGGCGTATCTGTACCCGTTCGCGGACCACGACACGCTCGAACAGGTCGAGAGTCCGAACATGAGCCCGGAGACGCTGGACGTGCTCGCGGAAGCCATCACGAACCGCGAGGTACGCGGCAGCCACCTCGTCAGTGATGCGGGATTCATCCGGGACCGGGATGCGCTTGCACAGGCCGCCCAGCAACTCCTCAATCTGGAGGGTATCACGACGACGGCCGTGTTCGGCATCGTTGACGACACCATCTACCTCGCGGCACGCTCGAAGGACATCCGGCTGAACATCGGGAAAGTCCTGCAGGACGCGTTCACGGACATCGGGGAGGCCGCGGGGCACTCGACGCAGGCGTCCGCAGAAATCCCGCTCGGCATCTTCACGGGCATCGAATCCTCGGAGGAGAACCGCGAAACCCTACTGACGCTGACCGAGGAGGCGGTGAAGCGAAAACTGTTCGACGCGATGGGCGTCGAACAGGAGTCGAGTACGCAGAACGGCAGTTAGTCCTTCCGCTTGACCATGTCGCCGAGCGTGAGGCCCGACCCCTCGCTCTCGGAACTCCAGTCCTCGTCCCCGCTCGACGACTCCGTGAGCGTGATCGAGAGGTGTTTTTCGAGTTTGCGCCGAACGTCGTCGCTCGGGAGCATGCTGCCGCGTTCGAGTTTGCGGACCAGACTGGCCTTCTCGCTTATTTCTTTGGCGAGTTCCTCCTGACTGAGTCCGGCGGACTCGCGGGCGTTCCGGATGCGGTCGTCGTAGTCCGACGCCATTTCCTCCATTTCGTCGAACATGTCTCGGCGCCGGGTCTTCGACGACCCGCCCGATGAGCCGCCCGAACTACTGGTGCCGCCGGACGAGCTGCTGGAGGACGTGGAGTACTTGGTGGACGTGGAGGACGACGACTCGGTCTTCACTTCGGTGCCGAAGTCGGTGCAGTCGTCGCAGACGTCGAGTTCGGCGCCCTCGACCTTGATGGTCTTGGGGGACGCCGTCTCCGCGCCACACATCTCGCATTGAACCATACTGAAGCTAGCCGCGGGAGCGGCTTAAAACGCACGCCGCCGACTATTCGAGGTCGCGCCACGCGCCGAGGAATCGCTGGAGGGCGGTGAGGTGACCGATGACGGCGAACAGGCCGAGCAGCCACGCGACGACGCTCACGTCCGCGACGACGGGAACGACGACGGAGATACCGCCGGTGAGGCAGACGAGCGCGAGTCGGTCCGCGCGTCCGAGGAGGCCGCCGTACTGGCGTTCGAGGCCGACGGCTTCGGTCTGCGTGCCGAGGTACGAGGTCATCAGAACGCCGGTGACCGCGGCGAACCCGAGCGCGTACTGGTCGATTCCTGCCGCGAGGCCGGCGATGATAACCACGTCAGCGTAGCGGTCGAGGACGTGGTCAAGGAGGTCGCCGGCGGGGCTGTCCGTGTCGAGTTCGCGCGCCACCGCGCCGTCGAGCAGGTCCAGCATCCCGTTGAGGAGGACGAGCACGGCGCCGACGCCGTACCACCAGTCGGGACCGGGGCCTGCCCGATAGAACGCGCCGGCGGCGAGCACGGCGAGCGCGAACGCGGCGACGCTGATGCCGTCTGGTGTGAGGTTCAGGCGGACGGACAGCCTGACGAACGGTCGGAGGATGCGGGAGGCGAGCGAGCGGTACTGGTCGAGCGTCATAGGTAGTCGGTGAAGTCCACTCGGCCGGCGCTCGGGTCGCGGTCGCCAGCGAGCACGGCTTCAACGTCGCCCGCGACTTCTTCGGGCGGTCGGTTCGACGTGTCTATCTCGTAGACGTGCGCCTCGCCGAACTCCGCGACGGCCTCCGAGAGAATCACGTCGAGAGCCTCTGATTCGGCGTTCTCCCGGGCTTTCGGTTCTGGTTCACCGCGCTCCCGGAGGCGCTGGTCGAGTTCGCGCGGGTGACAGCGCAGCACGATACACAGGTCGGCGTCGAAGTAGTGCGCGAGGTGGCTGTCCACGAGCACGTCGTCCCGGCCGTCCAGCCACTCCTGGGCGGCGTCGACGTCGACGACGAGGCTGTCGCGCTCCTCGTCCAGTTCCGTGTAGAGGTCGTGCTCGCGAATCTCGTCGTTCAGGTGAACCACGTCCAGGTCGGTGTCCACGAGGTCGGTGACGGTCGTCTTCCCCGTTCCGGGCGTGCCCGTGACCGCGACTCTCATTCGGCGAGCACCTCGTTCAGTTCCTCGACGACCGTCTCGGTCTCCGCCTTCGTGCCGCACGTGATGCGGATGCAGTCGTCCAACCCGAAGCTCGTGCAGTCGCGGACGATGACGCCGCGGTGCTTCAGCGCCTCCGCGACGGCCGCCGCGTCCCCGACTTCGACGAGCACGAAGTTCCCGTGGCTCTCGAACACGCGGGCGTCGATGTGCTCGGTCATGTACTCGCGCGCCCACGCCGCGGCCTCCACCGTGCGCTCGACGTGCTCGTCGTCATCCATCGCGGCGAGGCCGGCGCGACACGCGACGAGGTTCGCGGCGAACGGCGTGTTCACGCGCCGGTACGCTGCGGCCCACTCCTCGGGAACGAGCGCGTATCCGAGGCGGAGGCCTGCGAGCCCGTACGCCTTCGAGAACGTTCGGAGGACGGTGACATCCTCGCGCTCACGGACGAGGTCGATGGCGCTCGGCGCGTCCGTGAACTCGCCGTACGCCTCGTCCACGACGACGAGCGTCTCCTTGTCGGTTGCGTCCGCGATTTCCTCGACGGCGTCGAGGGTGAACCGGCCGCCGCTGGGGTTGTGGGGGCTGGTGAGGAAGACGACGCGCTCGCCGTCGTACGCGTCGAGAACGGCGTCAGCGGTGAGCGAGAAGCCGTCGTCGCGCTCGACGGGATAGGTTTCGACGCCGCCGTGGTGGAAGCGCGCGGTCATCCCGTAGTACGAGAATCCGGGGTTGGGAACGAGCACGCGGTCGTCCGGTTCGAGGGTGGCGCGCGCGAGGTAGTCGAGCGCGCCGTCCCCGCCGTTCGCGAGCCAGACCTGGTCTGCGGTCACGTCCCAGCGCTCCGCGATGCGCGCGACGAGGTCGGCGTGGTCGGCGGTCGGATAGTGGTGGACGTCGGTCGCGGTCTCGCGGACGGCCTCCGCCCCGAGCGGGCTGGGGCCGAACATGTTCTCGTTCGACGCGAGCTTCACGAACTCCGAGGGGTCGCGGCCGAGCTCGCGCGCGACCTCCTCGATTCCCCGACCAGCCTCGTACTCGACGTGGTCGGAGAGGTCCCGTGGATGCATGGGTGAACCGAGCGCCCGGGCGGCCTTAAGCCTCCCTACAGCCAGTCGGCGACGGAGGCGACTCGCCCTCGCCAAGCGAGTCCCGGCGGGTTTCAAGTCGCCGCCGCTCCATCGGGGACTATGGCACTCACCGAGACAGCCGTGTACGCGTTCCACCTGGTGTTCGCCTCGCTCTGGACGGGCAGCGTCCTGTTCGCGGCGTACGCCGTCGTCCCGCTCGGCCGCTCCGGCGACGCTACCCCCGACATCCTCACCGCCATCGCCGGCAAGCTCGGCCTCATCAACCGCCTGTCGAGCGCGCTGATGCTCCTCTCCGGCCTCGGCCTCTGGGTCGTTCTCGACTACACCAGCCGATTCCCGGACGACCCGAACAGCCACCTCGTCCTCACGATGGTCGTCCTCTGGTTCGTCCTCACCGGCCTCGTCGAGGTCGGCGTCTCCCGGCTGAAGGACGCCTCGGACTCCGAGAAGGTTCGCACGCCCGCGGAGAACGCGCGGCCGTTCCTCCTCGCCGCCGCGCTCGTCGGCGTCCTCCTCCTGCTCGACGCCGCCGCGCTCGCCGGCAACCTCGTTTAAGTATCCGGCCGCCCTTCCGCCGCACATGGCATCACTCACGAGCGGTCTCGTCCTGTTCGTCATCAGCCTCCTCGTCGGCGGGTTCGGCATCTACGTCGGCGGGCGCGTCGTCGCCGGCGTCGACGACTACAGTCACGCCGTCCTCACCGCGCTGGTCGGCGCAATCGTCTGGGCGATTACCGCGACGTTCCTCGCCTGGATTCCCCTCCTCGGCCCCGTCCTCGTGTTCCTCGCCTACCTCTGGGTCGTGAAACACCGGTATCCCGGCGGCTGGGTGAATGCCGTCCTCATCACGCTCGTCGCCTGGCTCACGCTGGTCGTCGTGCTCGCGTTCGCGGAATCGTTCGACGCGTTCGAGAAGGAGTTCGACGCGTTCGGCGTCCCCGGAATCTAACTCAGGCGCGTTCGACGGTGTGTTCGAGGGTGCCGACGCCCTCGATTTCGACCTCCACGCGGTCGCCATCGGTGAGTTCGTTCACGCCCTCGGGCGTGCCGGTGATGACGACGTCGCCGGGTTCGAGCGTGAGATAGCTCGTGATTTCCTCGATGAGCTCCGGAATCTCGAAGATGAAGTGCTCGATGCTGGAATCCTGGCGGGTCTCGCCGTTCACGCGAAGCGAAATCGAGGCATCCGCGGGGACGTGTTCGGGGTCGGCGAGGACGGGACCGAGCGGGCACGCGCCGTCGAACGCCTTCCCGCGCACCCAGTTCTTCTCCGCGTCCTGGTCGTCGCGGTTCGACACGTCGTCCGCGATTGTGTAGCCCGCGATGTACTCCTCGGCGTCCGCGGCGTCGACGTTCTTCGCCTGCTCGCCGATGACGACGGCGAGTTCGGCCTCGTGCTCGCAGTACTTCCCCTCGGGGAGGGTGACGGTCGCGCCCGGGCCGGTGACGGCGTTCGGCGGCTTCAAGAACAGGAGCGGGCGGTCGGGGACGTCCTCGCCGCGCTCCGCCGCGTGCTTCGCGTAGTTCCGGCCGACGCAGACGACCTTCGACGGGTCGGTCGGCGGCAGGACCTCCACGTCGTCGATGTCGTAGGTTCGGCCGCCGAAGGACACTTCATCGCCGTGGTACTCGCCGTCTCGAACTGCGCCCGCGGGGTCGCGGAATCGGACGTGATGCATACCTACGCGTTCGAGACGCGGGGCGTAAGCGTTGTGGAAACGGAGGGCCGCGAGTCGGCGGTACGATTTATGGGCCGCACGTTCGTACCACCAGACGCAATGGAACTCACTTGGTACGGCCACGCGACATGGGGCGTCGAAGTCGGCGACACGAGCCTCCTCATCGACCCGTTCTTCGACAACCCGAAGACGGACACGGACCCGGAGGAACTCGACCCCGACTACGTCCTCGTCACGCACGGGCACGCGGACCACATCGCGGACGCGGACCGCTTCCGCGGCGCGCACTTCGTCGCGACGCCCGAAATCATCAGCTACCTCACCGACGAGTACGGCGTCGAGGACGGCACGGGAATGAACCTTGGCGGCACCTTCGAGGCCGGTGACGCGTTCGTCACGATGGTGCGCGCCGACCACTCGAACGGCATCGACACCGACTACGGCGCGACCGGCGGGATGCCCGCCGGGTTCGTGATTTCGGACACGAAACCCACGCAGGTCGCCGACGCCGAATCTACGACGTTCTACCACGCAGGCGACACCAGCCTCCACTCCGAGATGAAGGACGTCATCGCGCCCTACCTCGAACCCGACGCCGCCGCCGTCCCCGCCGGCGACCACTTCACCATGGGTCCCTGGCAGGCCGCCGTCGCCGTGGACTGGCTCGACGTCGACCACGCGTTCCCGATGCACTACGACAGCTTCCCGCCCATCGAAATCGACACCGACGACTTCGTGAAGGAAGTCAAAGCCACCGGGAGCGACGCCGAACCCCACGTCCTCGACGGCGACGAGACCTTCACGCTCTAACGGTCGCGCACCCAATCGAGGCTACGCGTACCGAAGGGACAACGCTTACCTATTTTCCGGGCGACCACTCGAACGCAATGACAGACATCGACATCACCAGCACCTCGGAAGAGGGCTTCGTCACGCGCTCCCGAATCGGCGACTTCGAACTCACCATCGACGCCACCGACCAGGAAGGCCCGAACCCCAACGCCACCCTCGTCGCGGACTACGCGTCCTGCTACATCCCCGCGTTCCGCGTCGGCGGCCAGCAGCGCGACTACGACGACCTCGGCAAAATCGAAATCGACGCCGAAGCCGACCTCGACGACGACGACGACCTCGAAGCCATCCGCTTCCACATCAAGGTCGAAGCCGACGTTCCCGAGGACGACCTCGACGACATCGTCGCTCGCGGCGAAGACATCTGCCACGTCCACTCCGCTCTCCGCGAGGAACTGCGCGCGGACATCACGGCGGAAGCGAACGCCTTCTAACGGACTTTTTTACGGCTCGGGGTCGCCTTCGGCGACCCGCTCGCCGCAAAAACCTCCACTAAAAAGGCCGAGCGCGCTCCGCGTTCTGGCGATAAAAATATCGCGGCGAAGCCGCGAGTGAACCGGACGAACGCGGTCCGGAGGACCCGGTAGTTCGTCCGAACGCTATTGTCGAAACCTCCCTCCGTTGCCGTTCCGGCGACGTTGTACCGAGCGCCGGAGGCGACCGGTGCGACTCGTGGACTACGACTGTCTTCTCGCGGTGCTCTCGGATTCGGTTGACCGCACCCTCCCCACGTGTGGGGTCGGGGCGTAATGAGAATTATGCCGTAGAACCGACCGCTTGGACGCGTTCGATGTCCGCTTCCATGCGGATGCTGGCGGGGAGGTCGCGCTCCATCACGCGGCGCGCGAGGTCGTCGTGGCCGTGGATTTCGAGGCGGCGCTGGTAGACAGTGTAGCTCCACGCGCTGTACTTATCGGACTCGTCCCCGTCGAGCGACTTGTACTGGGAGACGTGATAGTTCTCGGGCGTGTCGGAGTGCGGGCCCTTGATTTGTGCGCCTTTCCGTCGGACGTTGTCGCGGATGTCCCGGACGACCCGTTCGAGGGTGTCTCGGTCCCCGCTTGTGAACGTGAGTTTGGTTACGAAGGTCATGGCTGGAACTGGGTAATACGGTACGATGCGGTCCACCGTAAAAAGTGGTGTGCCTTCGCTCTCGCGTGCCACGCACTCGCGCGGGTCCGACATTCACTTAACCCGGAGTCCAGTAACAATACGTAATGACGGTTGAAGCAACCAGCGCCGGTGCGATCCTCTTTCGGGATACGCGAGACCGGCGCGAATACCTCCTCCTCAAAAGCCGACCCGGCGATTGGGAGTTTCCCAAGGGCGGCGTCGAGGGGGACGAAGAACTCCAGCAGACGGCCATCCGTGAGGTCCAGGAGGAAGCCGGTATCGAGGATTTCCGACTCCTCGACGGCTTCCGCGACGACTACGACTACGTGTTCGAGGCGGGCGGCGACCGCATCCACAAGACAGTCCACCTCTTCATCGCGAAGTCCTACGAGGCCTCGGCAGAACTGTCGAGCGAACACTCCGACCTCCAGTGGCGCGACTACGAACAGGCAGTGAACACTATCACGCAGGACGGCCCGCGCGACATCCTCCGGGACGCCCACGAGTTCATCGACGACGAACTTGCAGACGACGCCGACGCGGACGGCGAGAGCGGCGTCGAACAGGAGGGGTAGCGTGCCCGCGGAGTTCAGTTTCGAACTCCGCGTGTGCGCCGCGCTCGAAGCCGACTGGCCGCTCGACGACCGGGAGACCGCGTTCTTCGTCGCGCGCCAGCTCGGGACGCAGCGGCGGCGCTGGGACACCCTGATTCTCGAAGTCGACCCCGACGGATTCAGGGGGCGCGCGCAGTTCGGCGGGAAGCGACTCGACCCAAATCTCCTGTTCGTGTGTCGGAACGCGCCCGCGGACTGGCAGTACTACCGGGACGCGCTCCCGGAGGGCGAAGTGCCGTGGCGGTACGTCCGCGAGACAATTCATCGCGGCGCCGCGCGCGGCGTGCTGGAAAAGCGAAAGCGGAGCGGCCGCATCGAACTCCGCCGCAAACACGCGTACCCGGAGTGGGTCAATCGTATCGTCGCGGTGGAGAACAAGCCCGACCTCGACGCGTCGGCCGCCCGCGCGCTCTCCGACCAACTGGAGCGAGACGTCGCCCTGGGATTGGCGGACGAGGTCTGGGTTGCCACGGAGTCGGGCGACCGCGCGCTCTACGAGGAGATGCCGGTCGAAGCGGGTATTCTCGTGTTCGAGGACGGCGAGCTGGACGTGCGCTGGCACCCGCGAACGCTCGACCCCGCGCGTCCGGGAACGCGCATCCTCGACCGCGGGAGCGATGCGTGCGAGTTCGAGTACGTGTCCGCCGAGCGGAAGGCGAAGCTTCGGTCGTGGCTCGCGGAGCGCGCGTACGAGCGCGGCTGGCGGTCCTACGCCGATACGATGCGGCCCGACTGCCGGCACTTCGACCTCCGACGCGCGGGCGAGGGATACGTGCCGTACTGTCACGCGAAGGGGCGAGAGCAGACCGCGGGCGAGTGCTCGGGGTCGTGCAGGGAGTTCTCGCCCGAACCCCCGCAGTGGCGGCAGAAGGGATGGCCAATCGAGGGCGGGCCCGGACAGACGGTGAAACGCGTGCTGGAGCGACGGCGGGAGCGCGAACGCGAGCGCTAGTCCGCGTGCTCGACAGCGTCACGGGGAACGGCGAGACGGAACGTTGGGACGGTTCGGTAGATGAGTTCGGCGACGCCCTTTCGTTCGAGCGTGCGGAGCGCGCGCCGAACCTCGCCGGTGTCGAACTCCTCGCCGAACTCGTTTTCGAGCGCGTGGAGGACGCTGACGACGCTCTGCGAGCGCTCGTCGGGGTCGGCGAGCACTTCCAGAATCTGTTGTTCGAGGTCGCTGAGGTGGACGCGGAGCGGTTCGTCCTCCCCGACTTCCTCGCCGGTGACGATGGCGCGGGCCTCCGCAGTTGCTCGGATGAGGCTGTCCTCGTCGCGGTAGTAGTAGTCCTTCAGTTCGCCCTCGAGGTACTGGTGGACCTCGCTCCCCGACTCCATCCCCCAGCGCTCCTGGAGGGCTTTGTTCTTCGTGGGCTGGAGTTCCACGATGTCGGCGAGGCGCTCTCGGACCTCCTCGGAGAGACTCATACCCGAAGTCTCGCCGCGGGGGTATTTCGGCCTTCTGAAAGCCCCGAACCCAACCGTTATGCAGTCCGTCGCCGTGCTCCGAGGTATGAGCGACCTCGTCGAACTCGACGTGTCAGAGGGCGTGGCGACGGTGACCGTGAATCGCCCGGAGAGCCTGAACAGCGTGGACGAGCCGACGCTGGACGCGCTCGGTGACGCGTTCGCGGACGCCGCGCGCCGGGACGCCCGCGCGGTCGTGCTCACGGGAGCGGGTGAGAAGGCGTTCGTCGCGGGCGCGGACGTGTCCTACATGGCGGATATCGACACCGCGGAAGCCGAGGCGTACGCGCGGAAGGGCCACGAGCTCACGCGAGCCATCGAGGAGTTCCCCGCGCCCGTCATCGCCGCAATCAACGGCTACGCGTTCGGCGGCGGGCTCGAACTCGCGCTCGCCTGCGACCTCCGCGTCGCCTCCGAGCGCGCCGTGCTCGGGCAGACCGAAATCGACCTCGGTATCGTGCCGGGGTGGGGTGGCACCCAGCGCCTCCCCCGTCTCGTCGGCGACGAGACCGCGCGCCGCATGATTTACTTCGGCGACCGCATCGACGCGACCGACGCCTACGAGGAGGGGCTCGTCGGCGACGTCATCGCCCACGACGAGCTCCGCGAACACGCCCACGACCTCGCGCGCGACCTCGCGGACCAACCCGGGTTCGCGTTGGCCGCCGCGAAGGAAGCCATCAACGAGAGTCACCGCACCACGCTCGACGCCGGATTGGACTTCGAACGCCGTACCTGGGCGGGATTGTTCGGCACGCCCGACCAGCGCGAGGGCATGGCGGCCTTCCTCGAGGACCGCGACCCCGATTTCGACTAAGAACTAAGGCGGATGCCCGCGACTGTCCAGTATGGCAACGCGCATCAAGCTGAACGAGCTCGACGACGCGCTCGAAGGGCTTCCGTATCCGCTCACGCACGGCGACGCCGTCTCCGAACTCGACGGCTACGTCCTCCAGTACGCGGACGGCGAGGAACCGCTCGCGGACGTGGTGGAGCGCTCGGACGAGGACGTGTTCGACGACCCGAGCACGCTCGACGCCGAGATTCGGAACAACCTCCCGACGGAGGCCGTCGGGGAACCAGGGCAGTCCGAGGGAGAAGGCTAAGCCGGGGGGCTTAACTGACGACGTTCGCTAGAGCGGGCATGGAATTCTGCGACGACTGCGGTTCGATGATGCACGCGGAGGACGACCTCTGGGTGTGTGACTCCTGCGGCAACAAGCAGCCGAAGGACCCCGACGCGAACTACGTGCTCTCCGAGGAACAGGAAGCAAGCGACGTCATCGAGACGGACGGCGAGAACACCGGGCTTCCAACCACGGACGCCAACTGTCCCGAGTGCGAGAACGACGAAGCCTACTGGTACATGCAGCAGATTCGGGCGGCCGACGAGTCCGAGACGCGCTTCTTCGTCTGCACCGAGTGCGAACACACCTGGCGCGAAGACGACAACTGAGAGCCGCGTTCCGCGCGTCGGCGCGGTTACTCGGCGTGTTCTTTCTTGAGTGAGAGCGCGGTCCGGTCGAACTCGCAGACGACTTCGTCGTCCTGATTGAGGGCTTCGACGTGCATCGTGACGATGCCGCGTTCGCCGTCGCTGGTCTCGCGCTTGTCGGTGACGGTGCTGCGGGCGGTGATGGTGTCTCCGTGGAAGACGGGCTTGGGGTGTTCGACGTTGTCGTAGGAGAGGTTCGCGACGATGGTGCCGTCCGTCGTATCCGGGATTGTGAGGCCGACAGCGAGGCTCATCGTGTAGAGGCCGTTGACCAGGCGTTCGCCGAACTCGGTGTCGCCGGCGAACTCGGCGTCGAGGTGGAGCGGCTGCTGGTTCATCGTCATGTCACAGAACGATTGGTTGTCGCTCTCGCTGACGGTGCGGGACTTCCGGTGGTCGATGGTTTCGCCGATCTCGAACTCCTCGTAGTACTTTCCGGGCATACCGGGATGGTCGCGTGTAGGCGAGAAAAACCCCGACGGTTCGAACGGCCATCACCCTTTTCGGTGTCAGAGAACCATACTGTAACGAAATATGGCATCACTCTCAACACGCACGAGCGCCCTTCTGGCCGCGCTCCTCGCCGTCGGTGTGCTCACCGGCGCAGCTGTCGCGGCGACAAGCGGGTCCATCACGGCGGACCCGAACACACCGGACGCGACTGCGACGCACACCGTCACCGCCACCATCGACGGCGACGCGGCGGGGTCGTCGTGGAACGGCTTCGAAGTGACGTACGAGCAGACCGACGTGAGTAACGTCGGACAGAACGATATCGCGAAAATCGGCATCGACCGCGGGGACGACGCCGCGGGCGACAGCATCGACGTCGATGTCTCGGACGACCTGAGTAGCGTGAGCGCCAGCAGTAACGGCGAGACGCTCACCGTCGGCCTCGGCGGGAACCACAACATCGGTGAGGGTGACGAGGTCGTAGTCGTGTACGAGAACGTGCAGAACCCGAGCGCGGGCACGTACACTGTCGGACTCGACGTGAACTATCAGTCGAGCGGCGGCGAGACCTCCGCGACGCTGAACATCGAATCCGACACGACCACGACGACTACCACGACAACAGAGGAGACGACCACGCAGACTACAACGGAAGAGACGACGCAAACGACGACTGAAGAGACGACCACGCAGACCACGACGCAAACGACGACTGCGGAGACAACGACGGAGGAAACGACGACGCAATCGTCCGATGAGGAGACGACTACGACGACCGAGGCGGAGGGCGCACGGCACGCATCGGTCGTGTCGACGCCGGACAACGGGAATTCGAGCGCTACGCACGGCGCAATGGCAGTTGTGGGGAGTGCAAACGACGGTTCGTCGTGGACCGGGTTCCAGATAGACTACCGCGGGACGGGTGTCGACGCGAGTAACGTCGGACAGAACGACGTAGTGAAAATTGGCATCGACCGCGGGAACGACAGCGCGGAGACGACCGTCGACGTGAACGTCTCCGACGATCTGAGTAGCGTGAGTATCGGCGGCGACGGGCAGGTCGTCACCGTCGGCCTCGGCGGGAACTACGACCTCTCGCTCGGCGACCAGCTAGTGGTCGCCTACGAGGACGTGGAGAACGGGCCGGCCGGGACGTACGAGGTGCCCGTCGACGTGAACCACCAGTCGAGCGGCGGGTCGGCCGTCGCGACGCTGGCGCTGAGCGCGAACAGCACGACGACAACGACGACGGTGAACGCGGACCAGACCACGACTGAGGGGACGACTGCGGCGATTACGGAGACCGAGACGACGAGCACGACGGCTGAGACGACCGAGTCCAGCGGGAGCACGCCCGGCTTCGGCGTCGCGGCCGCGGTAATCGCCGCGCTCTCAGTCGCGCTGCTCGCCCGCCGCGACAACTAAGCCGCCCCAGTGTTTTTTCGCGGTATGGTTCGACGGAGTCTCCTGTTCACGCCCGGCGACCAGCCGGGGATGATGCGGAAGGCGCCCGATTCTGGTGCTGACGTGGTCGTGTTCGACCTCGAAGACGCGGTCGCGCCGGACGAGAAGAGCGTGGCGCGCGCGACGGTCTCGGACGTCCTCACCTCGCCGGCGTTCCGCCCCGACTGCGAGGTGTGCGTGCGCGTGAATCCGGTCGACGTCGCGGCGGACGACGACGTGGCGGCGCTCGCGCCCGCCGCCGACCACGTCGATTCCGTGATGCTGCCGAAGGCCGCGTCGGCGGACGACGTGCGGACGCTCGAACGCCTGCTGGACGAGCACGGCGTCGACGCGGACGTAATCGCACTCGTCGAGTCCGCGACTGGCGTGCTGAACGCACAGGAGATAGCGGCGGCGGACGCGGCGACAGCGGTGGCGTTCGGCGCGGAAGACCTCTCGGCCGACATCGGCGCAACCCGCACCGACGAGGGAACGGAAGTCCTGCACGCGCGCGAGCACGTCGTCCTCGCCGCCGCGGCAGCGGGCGTGGACGCCATCGACACCGTCTATACGGACATCGAGGACACCGACGGCTTGCGTGAGGAGACGGCGTTCGCGGCCGGCCTCGGCTACGACGGGAAGATGGCCATCCATCCGGCGCAGGTCGAGCCGATTCACGACGCGTTCCGTCCCGACCCCGAGGACGTCGAGTGGGCGGAGCGCGTGCTGGCGGCGAAGTCCGGGGCGGATGCCGAGGGACGCGGCGTGTTCCGGGTGGATGGCGAGATGGTGGACGCGCCGCTCGTCGCGCAGGCGGAGCGCATCGTCGCCCGCGCCGACGCCGATAGGTGAACCGCTACTACTGTATCGAAGCCACCATGTTTATTCCCGGTGCCGAAATCCGTCTACGTAATGGCTGAGTCTAATCCGTTCGAGAACCTGCAGGAGCAGGTTGCGGACGCCGCCGCCTTCCTCCCCGACGGCGTCGGCGACGACGTACTCGAACGCCTCAAGAATCCTGAACGAGTACTGGAGACGAATCTCACCGTCGACATGGACGACGGAAGCATCCGAACCTTCCGCGCCTACCGGTCGCAGTTCAACGGCGACCGCGGCCCCTACAAGGGCGGCATCCGCTACCACCCCGGCGTCACGCGCGACGAAGTGAAAGCGCTCTCCGGATGGATGGTGTACAAGTGCGCCGTCGTCGACATCCCCTACGGCGGCGGGAAGGGCGGTATCGTCGTTGACCCCGCAGACCACTCCGCGAGCGAACTCGAACGCCTCACGCGGTCGTTCGCGAAGGAACTCCGGCCGTTCATCGGCGCGGACAAGGACATCCCCGCGCCCGACGTGAACACCGGCCAGCGCGAAATGAACTGGATCAAGGACACCTACGAGAAACTCGAAAACACCACCGAACCCGGCGTCATCACCGGGAAATCCATCGAGAACGGCGGGAGCGAGGGACGCGTCGAAGCCACCGGCCGCTCGGTGCTGTTCGCCGCTCGCGAAGTGTTCGACTACCTCGATACGGACCTCACCGACGCAACCGTCGCCGTCCAGGGCTACGGGAACGCCGGCTGGATAGCCGCGAAACTCCTCGACGAACAGGGCGCGTCGGTCGTCGCCGTCAGCGACTCCAGCGGCGGTATTCACGACCCCGACGGTCTCGACCCCGTCGCAGTCAAGGAGTTCAAGAACGACGCCGGACACGTCACCGGCTACAGCGACGCGGAGGAACTCTCCAACCGCGACCTCCTCACGCTCGACGTCGACCTCCTCGTCCCCGCCGCGCTCGAAAACGCCATCGACGAGGACATCGCCCGCGACGTACAGGCCGACATCATCGTCGAAGCCGCGAACGGCCCGCTCACCCCCGACGCCGACGACGTGCTCCAAGACGCCGACGTGACCGTCGTCCCCGACATCCTCGCGAACGCCGGCGGCGTAACCGTGAGCTACTTCGAATGGGTGCAGAACCGCCAGCGATTCTCCTGGACCGAAGACCGCGTCAACGACGAACTCGAACGCGTCATCACCGACGCCTTCGACGAACTCACCCACGCCTACGAAACCCTCGACCTCCCCAGCCTCCGCACCGCCGCCTACGTCGTCGCCATCCAACGGGTGGTGGACGCGTACACGGGCAACGGGAACTGGCCCTAAACGCCCACCTTTTTCCGGGTCGGGGTCGCCGCCGGCGACCCACTCCCCGCAAAAATCTGGACCAAAAAGACCGGTCGCCGCCGGCGACCGGAAGAACACCGAATCGAAATCCCCGCGCCGCGACCGCACCGTGACCGCCACCGTACCGCGACCGCTCTTTTCGTTACTGGTGGCCGCTGACGGGGACGGGCTGGTAGGGTTCTTCGAGGTAGTCGATGTCGGAGTCGCTCAGTTTGATGTCGAGGGCTTCGACGGCGTCTTCGAGGTGTTCGACGCTGGTGGTGCCGACGATGGGGGCGTCCACCCAGTCCTTGTGGAGCACCCACGCGAGGCTGATTTGCGCCATCGTGACGCCCTTTTCGGCGGCGAGTTCTTCGACGCGTTCGTTGATTTCGAGGCCGCCGCCCTCCCGGTACGGGTGTTCGTACATGTGTTCTTCTGCCTCCCCGCGGCGGGTGGCGTCGATGTCCTCGTGCGGCCGGGTGAGGAAGCCGCGCGCGAGCGGACTCCACGGCAACACGCCCATACCCTGTTTTTGCGCGTACGGCAGCATCTCGCGCTCCTCCTCGCGGTAGACGAGGTTGTAGTGGTTCTGCATCGTCACGAACCGTTCGAGGTTCTGCACGTCGCTCGTGCGGAGCGCCTCCGCGAACTGGTGCGTCCACATCGAGGACGCCCCCACGTACCGCGTCTGGCCGCGCCGGACCGCGTCGTCGAGCGCGCGCAGGGTCTGCTCGATAGGTGTGTCGTAGTCCCAGCGGTGAATCTGGTAGAGGTCGACGGTGTCCATCCCCAGTCGGTCGAGCGAGTTCTCCAGTTCCTGCTCGACGGTCTTCCGGCTGAGGCCGCCCGAGTTCCGATTGTCGCGGTCCATCGGATGGAACACCTTCGTGGCGACGACCTGACTGTCGCGGTCGTAGTCGTCGAGAACGTTCCCGAGCACGCGCTCGGACTCGCCCTTCGAGTACATGTTCGCGGTGTCGAAGAAGTTGATGCCGAGGTCGATGGCGCGCTCGATAATCTCCCGGCTCTCCTCCTCGTCGAGCACCCACTCGCGCCACTCAGGGGTGCCGAAGCTCATGCAGCCGAGGCAGATGCGGCTGACGTCCATGCCCGTGTCGCCGAGGGTCGTGTACTCCATACGTGACCGTCTCGCGCCGTCGTCAAGAAGCCTTCCGCGTCCCGGCAAGCGCGTCCGTCGCGCGTGGACTTTTGGGGGCGAGCGTCGAGAGGCCGGTATGGAGTTCGAGTACCCCTGGGCGTTCGAGTCGCGGCGGTCCGCGGTGCACGCACGAAACGGAATGGTGGCGACCAGTCACCCCGTCGCGGCGCAGGCCGGCCTGTCCGTCCTTCAGGACGGCGGGAACGCGGCGGATGCGGCGGTCGCGACCGCGGCCGTGCTGAACGTCGTCGAACCGAACATGACGGGCATCGGCGGGGACGTGTTCGCGCTCACGCAGTTCGACGACGAGTACGAGGCACTGAACGCGAGCGGCCCCGCGCCCGCCGACGCGGACATCGAGACGTACCGCGAGCGCACCGACGCCACCGATGAAAACGGCGACCCGACGATGCCCGAGGACGGCGGCCTCCCCGTCACGGTCCCCGGTGCGCTCGCCGGCTGGGACGCGCTCGCGGAACGCTACGGCACCCGCAGCCTCGACGCGCTCCTCGAACCCGCAATCGAGTACGCCCGGGAGGGCGTTCCCGTGAGCGAGTTCGTCGCCCGCCAGTTCGCGAACGCCGCCCCCCGAATCCGCGAGTACGACGAGACTGCCGACACATTCCTCGACGAGAACGGCGACCCCTACGAGACTGGGGACACCCTCCGGAACCCGGCGTTCGCGGACACCCTCGAACGCATCCAGTCGGCGGGCATCGACACGCTTTACGGCGGCAGTCTCGGCGAACAGGTGGTCGAGACGGTCCGCGAGCGCGGCGGCGAACTCGCGCTCTCCGACCTCGACTCGTACACGCCGGAGTGGACCGACCCGATCAGCACCGAGTACGGCGATCTGGAAGTGCTCGAACACCCGCCGAACGGCCAGGGAACGGTCGCGCTCGAAGCGCTCAACGTCGCCAGCGAATTCGACCTCCCCGACGAGCCGACGAACCCCGACCGCCTCCACCACCTCATCGAGGCCGTGAAGGTCGCGTTCGCGGACGGTTACGAGCACATCACGGACCCCGACGCGTACGACGTTCCCCTGGAGACGATGCTCTCCGACGCGTACGCCGCGGAGCGAGCCGGCGAAATCGGCCACCGCGCGAGCGTCCGCGAGGCGAAGGCGGGCGACCACGCCGACACGGTCTACCTCACCGTCGTGGACGGCGACGGGAACGCCGTGTCGTTCATCAACTCCATCTACATGAACTTCGGGAGCGCGCTCACCGTCGGGGGGTTCGCGCTCCAGAACCGCGGGCACTCGTTCAGTCTCGACCCCGACCACGCGAACAGCCTCGAATCCGGCAAGCGGCCGTTCCACACCATCATTCCCGCGATGCTCCGCGAGGACGGCGAGTTCCGCGCGTCCTGGGGCGTGATGGGCGGGTCGATGCAGCCGCAGGGCCACCTCCAGGTCGTCGCGAACCTCGACGCGAGCATGAACCCGCAGACGGCGCTCGACGCGCCGCGGTTCCGGTGGCTGGAGAACAATCGGGTCGCCCTCGAAACGAACCGGATTCCCGAGGCGGTGGTGACGGACCTCGAAGGCCGCGGCCACCGCGTCATCGATGAGGACGAGTTCTTCGACGCCGGCGGCCACTGGGGCGGCGGACAAGTCATCTGGCGGGACGACGACGGCACGCTCGTCGGCGGGTCGGACCCGAGAAAAGACGGGCAGGCAGTCGGGTTCTAACCCCTACAGGCCGAGTTCGCGGCCCAAGACCATGTGCTGTATTTCGCTGGTGCCTTCGCCGATTTCCATGAGTTTGGCGTCGCGGTAGAAGCGCTGGGGAGCGAAGTCGGTGGTGTAGCCGTAGCCGCCGAGGGTCTGGACGGCGTCCTCGGCGTTCTTCCGCGCGGCCTCCGACGCGTCGAGTTTCGCGAGCGCGGACTCCGTGCTCACGCTGTTGCCCTTGTCGTACTCGGTCGCGGCCTTGTGCGTGAGGAGGCGGGCGCGTTCGGTGCGGCGGTACATGTGCACGATTTTGTCGCGGATGGCGTCGAACTTCGAGATGCGTTTGCCGAACTGCTCGCGCTCTTGCGCGTAGGAGTGGGCGGCCTGGTACGCGCCCTCCGCGAGGCCGGTGGAGAGCGCGGCGATGCTGATGCGGCCGCCGTCGAGCGTTTTCATCGTCTGCGTCCAGCCCTCGCCCTCCTCGCCCAGGAGGCGGTCCGCGGGGACGTAGAGGTCGTCGAGGACGATTTCGCAGGTCGGGGAGGCGTTGAGTCCCATCTTCTCCCACTCGGTCGTGACCTCGAAGCCGTCGTCCGCGTCGGGGTCGACGATGAACGTGGAGATGCCGTCGTACCCCGCGTCGGGGTCCGTCACGGCCTTCACGAGCACGCTGCCGGCGACGGAGGCGTTCGTGATGAACTGCTTCGTGCCGTCGAGAACGTAGCCGTCGCCGTCGCGTTCGGCGGTGGTGTCCATGTCGCTCGCGTCGCTCCCGCTCCCGGGTTCGGTGAGCGCCCACGACCCGAGGTAGTCGCCCTCCGCGAGCGGGCGGAGCCAGCGCTCCTTCTGCTCGTCGGTGCCGAACAGCTCGATGGGTTTCGAGGCGAGGCTGGTGTGCGCGACGTAGGACAGGCCGATGGACCCGGAGACGCGGCCGAGTTCCTCCGCGACGAGCGAGTACGTGAGGTAGTCCGCGCCCAGTCCACCATAGTCCTCGGAGACGGGGACGCCGAGCATATCGAGGTCGGCGAGCGCGTCGAATACGTCCGCGGGGAAGCGGTGTTCGTCCTCGATGTCCTGCGCGATAGGGTCGATTTCCTCCTCGCAGAACTCGCGGACGGTGTCCCGGATCATCCGGTGTTCGTCGGGGACGCTGAAATCCATGCGTCAAAATTTGCCAGCAGGAGTATAAACACACCGGACGGCGCGACGAGGCGGGAAACATATGGGGCGCGCGAGCCAGGTATCGATATGAGCGTCCGGCGGTTCGTCCGCGGCACGGTCCCCTGGGACCGGCTTGAAGCTCTCGCCCGCGAGCTCGGCGAGCGCTACGACGAACCGACGGTCCGCGTGGAGTTCCTGGACGCCGAGAACTGGTTTTCGACGCCGTTCGTGGTGAACGACGAGTACTTCGTGAAGGTCGTCACGCCGCAGAACGCGACCGTGCACGCGCTCTTCACGGGGATGCGGAACCTCGGCGTGTTCTCCTCGGGCACGGAGGGGTTCTTCGAGCAGTTCGAGGACGCGTACGCGATGGCGGCCTACGAGTACGCCGCCGCAGAACGCATGCGGGAGTCGGGCCTGAACGTCCCGGAACCCGTGGACGTGTTCGAGTTCGACGGACTCGGCGTGCTCGTCCTCGAATACCTCCCCGAGTTCACGCCGCTCGACGACCTCCCCGCGGCGGACATCGAAGCGTACGCCCCCGAGTTGTTCGCGGGCCTCCGCGCGATGCACGACCACGGCATCGCGCACGGCGACCTCCGCGGGGAGAACGTCCTCGTCTCCGACGGCGACCTCTACTTCATCGACGCGACGAACGTCCGCGAGGGCCGGGAGGCCGCGGCGCGCGCGTACGACCTCGCGTGCGCGCTCGCGGTGCTCGAACCGCTCGTCGGCGCGTCCGTCGCCGTCGACGCCGCCAGCGAGCACTACGACGCGACCGACCTCCTCGACGCCTGGGAGTTCCTCGACTTCGTGAACATCCGGCCCGACCACGACTTCGACGCCGGCGCGCTGAAGGGCGAAATCGAGTCGGCCGCCGCCGAGTAATTCATTCGTCCCGGTATGGGTCGTACGGGTCGTCTGCTGAATCCCGGTGGAAGAACGTCGCAAGGTCCTCGAACGTCCCGTCTCCAGTCCGCCAGTAAATCACCGCCCACCCACGGCGGAAGTTTTCCCTATGAAAGTTCGAGCGTATCCCGTCTCGCCAGTTCAGCCAGGTCTCCCTCGAAACGCGCCCCGCTCGGCGTAACCACACCTGTTCGTTCGTTAAGTCCACGTAGTTGTAGAGGAGGTTTAACTCCGATTCGGTCAGCGGTTTCGACTCGTCGAGAAGCATCTCTACCGGCATCTCCTTCGTGAGCTCCCGGTATTCCCGGGTGAGTTCGTCCTCGAAACTCCGCTGGAACTGATGTCTGTTCTGTCGGATACGGTGCACAATAAGGACCGCGCCTAGTGCGGTCACCGCTGACGCAATCGCACGTACGAGTGACAGAACTTCCATTTTGAAATCGTAGTGAACTGGGAGAATCCACACGGAAGTCCCTATCTTTTTACTCCCAGACCGCGCAGGTTTTGCCGAGATGAGTACCTACAACCACTACATCGACGGCGAGTGGGTGTCCGGCGAGGGCGCGGAGACGTTCGAGAGCGCGAATCCCGCGACCGGCGAGACGCTCGGCGAGTTCGAACGCGCGACCGACGCGGACGTGGACGCCGCCATCGACGCCGCGAACGCCGCCGAGGAGGAGTGGCAGGCGCTCTCCTACATCGACCGCGCGGAGTACCTCTGGGACATCTACCACGAGCTCCGCGACCGCCACGAGGAGCTCGGGGAGGTCGTCACCAAGGAGTGTGGGAAGGAGATTTCCGAGGGCAAAGCGGACGTGACCGAGGCGTGGCACATGGTCGAGTGGGCGGCTGGGAACGCCCGCCACCCCCACGGCGACGTGGTCCCCTCCGAAATCCCGTCCAAGGACGCCTATATGCGGCGGAAACCCCGGGGGACCGTGGGCTGTATCACGCCCTGGAACTTCCCGGTCGCCATCCCGTTCTGGCACATGGCCGTCAGCCTCGTCGAGGGGAACACCGTCGTGTGGAAGCCGGCCGAGCAGACGCCGTGGTGCGGCCAGATCATCGCGGAGATGTTCGAGGACGCCGACATTCCCGACGGCGTGTTCAACATGGTGCAGGGCTTCGGCGACGCCGGCGCGCGCATCGTCGACGACGACGGCATCGACACGGTCCTGTTCACCGGCTCGGCGGAGGTCGGTCACGAAATCGCGAGCAAGGTCGGCGGCGAACCCGGCAAACTCGCCGCGTGCGAGATGGGCGGGAAGAACGGCATCGTCATCACCGAGAAAGCGGACCTCGACATCGCCGTCCACTCCGCCGTGATGAGTTCGTTCAAAACCACCGGCCAGCGCTGCGTCTCCAGCGAGCGCCTCGTCGTCCACGAGGACGTCTACGACGAATTCAAGGAGCGCTTCGTGGAGAAAGCGAAACAGGTCGCCGTCGGCGACCCGCTCGACGACTCGACGTTCATGGGCCCCGCCATCGAACCCGAGCACGTCGAGAAAATCAAGGCCGGAAACGACCTCGCGCGCGAGGAGGGCGCGAACGTCCTCGTCGACCGCGCGGACCTCGACGCCCACGAGATTCCCGACGGCCACGAGGCCGGTAACTGGGTCGGCCCGTTCGTCTACGAAATCGACTACGCCGACGACCTCCGCTGCATCCGCGAGGAAGTGTTCGGCCCACACGTCGCCCTCATGGAGTACTCGGGCGACATCGAGCGCGCCGTCGACATCCACAACGACACGCCCTACGGACTCGCAGGCGCGGTCATCAGCGAGGACTACCGCCAGATCAACTACTTCCGCGACAACGCCGAGGTCGGATTGGCGTACGGCAACCTCCCCTGCATCGGCGCGGAAGTCCACCTCCCCTTCGGCGGCGTGAAGAAGTCCGGGAACGGCTACCCGAGCGCCCGCGAAGTCATCGAAGCCGTCACCGAACGCACCGCCTGGACGCTCAACAACAGCAAAGACATCGAGATGGCGCAGGGTCTGAGCGCGGACATCAAGACCGAGGACGACTAACTCTCCTCGCGCGTCAGAGTTATCGTCTTCCTGAGCGGGTGGAACAGCACCGAGTCGGGAGAGGTATCACTAGGCGGCACCGGGTTAGGTAGAACCCCCACGACGATATACGGGGGATATATTTGGGGGACTGACGAGACGATAGGTACGGTTCGATCATGTCGCTCCTTCCGTCCTCGAACGACGATGTCGACGCCCAGCAAGAGGGGGAGCTGCGGGTTTTCGGCGTCGATGACGACGAAACGAGTGCGGTGCTCGACGCGCTCGCTTCGGACACGGCGCGAACAATACTCTCCAGTATCTACTCGGAGCCAGCCACACCCAGCGACCTCCGAGAGCGGACGGGCTTCTCGCTGCAGACGATTTCGTACCATCTGTCGAACCTCGAAGACACGGGGGTTGTGCAGGTCGCGGGTACCGAATACTCCGAGAAAGGGCGCGAGATGAACGTGTACGCGCCGGCTGACGAACCGATAGCCGTCTTCGTCGGGACTGAAGACCGAAAGAACAGTCTCGTAGAGCTCGTGAAGCGCGTTCTGAGTGCGTTTACCGTCCTCGTTCTGTCCACGGGATACGTGTTCTTCAGAACCGTGGAACTCTCCGCGTCACCGAGCGGTAGCGGCGTGTTCACCGTGCCGTTCGCCATGTTCTTCCTCGGCGGTCTCCTGGTCCTCTACGTGTTCATCGCGTGGGGAGTGTGGTCTGAACTACGTTCGTAACGGGCCGCGCGGTGGTCGGTGAGCGGCCGCGGGACGCTCAAAACGAATTTTAACCCACGGAAACGCGTTAGAGACTATGGGTAGTTTGGTTCCGATAGGATGAACGCAAACGATGCGGAACCGAGCGCGGAATCCCGGTTCGCTCGACGAACAGTTCTCGGCGGTATCGCGTCGGTAGCACTCGTCTCGGGAACGGGCTGTATCGAGATGGGTGGGTCGGGCGCAACGGACGTGTACGTCACGAACAACACCGATAAAACGCGGCGCGTCACGCTCATCGTCGGCCCCACGGACAGTGACCATGTCCAGATAGACGCCACGCACGCAATCACGCCTGACGAACACTGGAACCCGACCGCACAGGATAAAATCACGTGGGGCGGCACGTACACCGTCAGCGTGAGTGTCAAGAACGGGCCGTCGGCGACCTACACGTGGCGCGACCCACACGACCCGCTTTACGTATCGTTGGGAACGAAGGAGGTCAGTTTCGAGACTATGGCGGGAACCCCGACTGGGTGGAACGAGAGCGAGTGACTACACAAGTCGGTTCTGTCGAGCGCTCCACCGCCAAGAAGTATCGAATCGCACGCTCGAACGGACGACCATCGCTGGTTCGACAAGCCCCCGGTTCGTAGACGGGGGTATGATAGCGCGTGTCTGGTACGGGTACACGGAGCCGAGCGAGGCGGACGAGTACGAGGCGTTCGTGACGGAGGACGTCATCCCGGACGCCGAATCCGGTATCGAGGGCTGTCTCGGCGGCGAGGTACTGCGGCGGTCGCTGGACGGGGAGGTGGAGTTCGTGACGGTGATTCGGTTCGCGGACTACGACGCGGTGCGGGCGTTCGCGGGCGAGGAGTACGAGTCGGCGCACGTGCCCGTGGAAGCCCGAGAGCTACTGTCGCGGTGGGACGAGGAAGTGACGCACTACGAGGTCGTGTAAGTGGCGGGAGGAGGTGGGGGGTTCCCGGCGGGTGGACGCCGGGAAAGGGTGGACGCGGTGTGGCGGACGTGGACGCCAATTTGTGCCGACACGTCGGCGAGAAAAGCGCCTGTGCGTCGGCACGCGGTGATTGGTCGTCCTCCCGTATAAGGTTGTTTACCGGCGGCGGTCGCGGAGCGCGGGGAACTCCGCGCGAGTCTCCTCGACATGGTCGGGCGAGACCTCGGTGGTGACGATGTTGGGGTCGTCGTCCGTGGTGGCTATCGGGGTCCCCCACGGGTCGTAGACGGTAGAGCGCCCGAGGAGCGTGGCGTCCTCGAAACTGCCGCTGCCGTTGATGGTGGCGACGTACGCGAGGTTCTCGATGGCGCGCGCCCGGGGGAGCGTCTTCCAGTGTTCGACCCTGGGATAGGGCCACGCGCTCGGGACGAGCACGAGGTCGACGCCGTCGTCCGCGAGGCCGCGGTAGAGTTCGGGGAAGCGGAGGTCGTAGCACGTCGTCACGCCGACCGTGAAACCGCCGAGGTCGGCGGTCGGCACGTCCTCGCCGGGGACGAGCATGCGTGCTTCCGCGGATTCGTAGCCGAACAGGTGGTGTTTCCGGTACGCGAGCAGCTGTTTCCCGGACGAGTCGAAGAGGACGCTCGTGTTCGCGAGGCCGTCGTCCGCGGGGCCGCCGTCCGTCGCGTCGAGGTCCTCGACGATGCTTCCCGCGAGCACGGCCACGTCGTTCTCGCGCGCGGCGTCCCGAATCCGGGTGAGCGTCGGGCCGTCGAGGGCTTCGGCCTCGCGCCCGTAGGCGTCGAACGCGAAGTATCCGACGTTGAATATCTCGGGGAGCGCGACGAGATCCGCGCCCTCGTCTGCGGCCGTCTCGATGGCTCTGACGGCGCGTTCGGTGTTCGCGTCCACGGCCGCGGCCTCGACCTCGAGCTGGGCGAGCGCGAGCTTCATCCGTCCAGTCGCTCCTTCAGGTTGTCCAGTTCCTCGTCGAGGTTGCGCTCGAAGAAGCGCTCCACACCCGGAAGGCGGCCGTCCACGACGAACGCGTTGTGGAGGCGGGTGCCGCCATCCTCCCGGGGTTCGATGCGGTGCTCGCCCGTGACGCGGAGCACCTTGGACTTCCCGACGAACTTCACGTACTCGCCGTCCTCGCGCTCCACGTCCCGCGTCTCGACGGGAATCGTGCGGTTCACCACGGGCACGCGGACGTGCCAGGTGGTCACGTCGCCGTCCTGCTCGAAGGAGTCGACGACGCTGATAGCGCTCGCGCGGCGCGTCGGGTCGGAGATGAACGCCCACACGTCCGCCGGCGGCGCGTCGAGGTCGAACGTCCGCTCGACACGTACAGTCATACCATCACGTCGAGCGTCTCCCGAGAAAAACCCGCCGATTACTGCGGTTCGACCTTCCACGTGGTCGAGCGCGAACGTCCCCACTTCTCGATGTCCACGTCCTCCGACTTCTCCGCAAGTCGCGGCAGTCGCACGCCCACCTGTTTCGCGGTGAGACCGATTGCGTCCGCGATAGCTTTCGACCGGAAGTACCGCTCGCCGGTGGCCACGCTCTCCCGGAGGTAGTCGACGATTTCGCGCTCCTCGTCGGTATAGTCGGCCATTAGCGGAATAGTACGGGTTTCGAGCGCTTAATGGTTCTGCTGCTCACTCCGCCGCGGGGCCGCCGAGCACCGTATCGAGCACCCAGAGACCGGCGAGCACGGGGAGAAGCGGGAGGAAGAGGAAAATCATCGCCGTAATCAACATCAGTCCGACGAGCGTCATGAACGGGTCGTCCGAGCTGACGGGACTGAACACGAACGAGAGGACGCGGTCCGTTTTCGTCGTGGTCTGGGGCATACTCGATGGTTGTGGGAGTACCCGCAAAAACGCATCGCCCCCGCGGCGTTAGTCGTAGACGTGGAACGCGCCGACGGCGAGGACGCCGAGGGTGACCGCGGCCGCGAACGCGTACGCGGTGTTCGCCTGACTCTGCGCGACGTACATTCCGAGCGCGCCGGCGACGCTGAGCGCGCCGAGCAGCACGCCGCCGCCGAGGCTCGCGTCAGTTTCGGTTGCCATACGCGAGGTCTCCCGCGCGACGAACTTAATCACTTCCATGCCGACAAGCGTTAACTGTCGGCCGGTCTTTGCGGGCGTATGGACGTTCGCTCGCTGTTGTTCGGGAGCACGGTCCGTATCGCGCTCACGGTCGTGCTCGGCCTGGGCATCGTGGCAGGGGGTGCAGTGGTCACGGGCGTCGTCGGCGTGCCGAGCGTCGCCTCGATGGACAACGACTTCGGTGAAGTCACCGACGACGTGACGGCGGTGAACACCGAACTCGTCGTGCACAACCCGAACCCCCTCGGAGTGCGGCTCGGCGACACGACCATGAACTACAGCGTCCTGATGAACGACGTGACGATGGCGACCGGCTCCAAGTCCGGGTTCGACATCGACACCGGGAACACGTCCATCAACCTCACGACCTATCTCCAGAACGACCGGATTCCGGACTGGTGGGTGACGCACATCCGGAACGGCGAAACCACGTCGCTCGTCGTGAACGCGGACGTTCACTCCGGGCTGCTCGGCCGCACGTTCAACTACCAGACGGGCGGACAGACCATCTCGACGGACATCATCAGTCAGTTCAATTCGAGCGAGACGCGCGCCGTCGACTCCGGGAGCGTGCTCGTCGAGGACCCCTTGTTCTACGTGAACCGCACGAACGCCTCCTGGGGCGGGGTGTCGTCCGCGGAGACGCCCATCGACATGGAGTTCCTCGTGCACAATCCGAAGGACACCCCGCTCGGCGTCTCCAAAATCGGGTACAACATCACGATGAACAATATCTCGGTCGGGGAGGGTGAACTCGACAAGGGCGTCGTCGTCCCGCCCCACGAGTCGAAAGAAGTGGACGCGCGGACGGGCATTCGGAACCAGCGCCTCGACGAGTGGTGGGTGTCCCACCTCCGAAACGACCAGGTGACGAACCTCACCATCGACTTCTACGCGGTCATCGAGCCGCCAGTCGAGGGCGCTGGCGAGATGCGCATTCCGCTGCGCGGCCTCACCTACACTCGCACCATCGAGACGAACATCTTCCAGGACGGCGACGAGGACACGTCGGCGAACGACACGTCGAACGGGACGGACACGACGACGGGGACGACCACCGGAACAACCACGTCGAGCGGCACTACCGAGGAAACGACCACGGACGGCACGACAGCGGGAACGACGGATACGACCACGACGGAGTCCGGGACGACGGGCGGGACGACGACTGACGACGGCGGTATCCTCGCGGTCAGTCAGGGGAGTACGTTTATGAGCGAGGAGGGCACTGTATCAGGTATGGCACGGAGTACTCAGTCTCCTGGTCGCGTTCTCCACGCGTGATGAGGTCTCAGTCGACTGCGAGGGCGAATCGGTTATCGTCACGATTGGTGGCGAAACGGTCGAACTCTCCCGTGACGCCGCCGAGGAACTGAAAGACGGCGTCGGGGACGCCCTCACGCGCCGCGAATCCTTCTTCCGCACCGCGTGCGTCCACCGCGAGGACGGGAGTTACGTCGTCGAACGGCGGAACGCGGACTCCACGGGGAACTCCGCAGTGTTCGAGACGTTCGACGAGGTGCGGCGGTTGTTCGACCGCCTCCCGGAGACGTTCGACGCGGACGACCTGGCGAAAGCGGGCCTGACGGGGTCGCGGCGCCACATGATGGTCCGGCACTTCGCGGAACACCCGGGGTTCGCGTGCGAACTCGACAGTCGGAGTCCGATACGCGCGAAGAAACTCGATGTGACTCGCGGAGACGTTAGTTGATAGTGGTGTGGTCGGACTGTTCGTTGAGCGCGAGGTTCGCGGCGATTTCGGCGTTCCGCATCGCGTACTGCGCGGTCTGCTGGAGGCTGACGAGCACCTCGCGGACGCGGAGGAGTTTGTCGTTATCCATCTCGGGGAGGTCGGCGAGGATTTCGTCCTCGCGGTCCTCGATGTCCTTGAACAGCTTCCGGACCTCGATGGTGGCGTCGTAGTCGCGGTTCACGACGGCTTCGACGGCGAGCTGCGTTATCTCGTCGACCTGGTCGGTGAACTCGCGGATGCGGCGGAGTATCTTCGAGTCGATGTCGAGCGTGTGGCCCTCGGTTTCGAGAACGATTTCGGCGATGTCCTCCGCGTTGTCGGCGGTGAGTTCGAGGTTCTTCGCGACGCTCCGGTAGCCGATGAGGGGAAAACCCCCATCGAGGCCGACGGCGCGCGCGAGGTTCGGGTTCTGGTAGGCGGTGAAGATAAGGCGCAGGCAGAGGACGAAGATCTTGTTCGCCTGGCGTTCGCGGTTGAGCGCGCGCTGTGCGATGTCGGGGTTGCCGTGCGCGAGCGCCTTCACGGCCTCGCCGCGCATCGTGCTGCCCGTGTTTTCGAGGCGCTGGAGGAGGTTGTCGAGGTCGAAGTCTTCGGGGTCGACCGAACAGCGGATGGTGATGCGTTCGGGCGTCTCCTCGATGACACCGAGACCCATGAGCTGGGTTTCGGCCTTGTAGACGGCGTTGATGTGCGCGGAGTCGAGCGCGCCGTCGCTCTCGACGTGGATGATGCGGCGGCCGAGCACGTACTGGCCGACGATAGCGCGTTCGACGGCGTCGACGCTATCCGGGGCGTCGGCGGCGAAGGACTCGACGTGAATCGTCGCTTCGGTGTCCTCCTCGCGGGAGGACTCGGGCGTGATGGTGAGCGTCCCCTTCCCGCTCTCGCGGACCGTTATCTCCTCGCCCTTCTCGACGTTCTGCGCGCGCGCCCACTCCGCGGGCAGCGTCATCGCGAGCGTGGATGGGCCGAGGCGCTGAACCTTTCTCGTGTCCATACCAAGAGAGAGTGACCAATCGGACTTAATCTTGTCTCTCGAACCTTATATTGGCCTTAGGATGACGGGGGGTCGCACGCGAGCTACCGAACAGCCCTAGACGACCTTGACGAGCCGGCGCTCGAACCGACCCGTCCTGACCTGCACCCAGCCGCGGAGCGACTCGTCGACAGCGTCGTCACCCGTGTCCACCCGGAGCGCGCCGATATCGTCGAGTTTCCGGCGGGACGCGACGACCTCAACCTCACTTTGTCGAATGACCGCGGGACTGATCTGGTGGTTCCCGCGGCCGAACACGAACCCCTGGCCGCCGATGGGTGACACCACAACGACGTTCTGGTCACCGAGGGTCGCGAGAATCTCGTCCTCCGTCGCGTCCCGGACGAGCACCTCGCCGTCCCGCCACACGTCCACGCCGAGCGGCGACCCCGAAAACCCGAGCGCTTCCTTCACCGCGCCGACCGTACTGCCGGGGCCGAGCACGTACGTCACGCCCGCCTCGACCTCGTCCGCGACGCCCTCCGCGAGCGCCTCCACGGTCCCTCCCGCGAGCTGCTTGCTCGACTGGAGCTGTTCCGCGACGGGAACCTCGACGACGGCCTTCAGCTCCGCGCGCACCTCGCCTTCGCGGTAGGCGTCCTCGTCGATATCGTTCACCTCTCGTCCTTCCGTGCGCTCGAAGGACGCCGCGATTCGACCCGCGGCCTCCGGCCGCACCGCGAACACCGACGAGTACACCTTCACGCCCGCCGGCACCCCGAGCATCGGCGTGTCCGCATCGAGGTCGTTCAGCGACTCCGCGATGTCCACGGCGGTGCCGTCCCCACCGACGAACAGCACGAGGTCCACGCCCGCGTCCACGAACGCCTCGACGGCCGCGCGGGTGTCGGCAGCGGTCGTCTCGTCGCCCGCTGGCTGGCCGACGACCTCGGGGTCGAACCCGGCGTCGCGGGCCTCGTCCGCGCCCATGCGGCCGCCGTACGCGAGCACGCGAACGTCCGGGTCGGCGTCACGGAGCGCGCGAAGCGCCTTGATCGCGCGGTCGGGCGCTCGCGGCTCCGCACCCCGCTGTCGCGCCTCCTCGACGACGCCGTCGGTCCCCTTCAGGCCGACGCGACCCCCCATGCCCGCGATGGGGTTCACGACAACTCCGATAGTGCGCATACCCGGCATAGGAGCGGCGGGGTAAAGTGCGACCGGGTCGCGGCGACTCGAAAAACACTAAGCCCGCGGGGCGAGAGACTCGAGTATGAACGCACTCGTCGCGGAAACCGCGGGCAGCCTGCCAATCGACCTCGCGAGCTACGCCGTCCTCGCCGTCGGCGTCCTGTTCGTCGTCGCGTGGGTCGCGTCCATCCTCCGCTAGACGCGCTCGCGGAGCCAGGCGGCCGCCGCTTCCGCGGTCGCCGGGTCCGGGCTTCCAATGCGGATGCGAACGCCGTCGCCGGGGTAGCTCCCGACGGTCACGTCGAACTGTTCCTGCACGTCCGTCAGCACGTCCACGAGCGCGGACTCCGGCTTCTCCGAATGGACGACTTCCACGTGCGTGCGCTCGCCCTCGAACTCGGACTCGATGGCGTCGAACATCGCCTTCATCTCCGACGGGACGCCGGGCAGGACGTAGACGTTCTCCACGACTGCACCGGGTGCGACACCCGTCTCGTTCGGGAGGAGGCGGGCGTCCTCCGGGAGGAACGTCGTTCCCTCCGCGAGGTCACTGCTGTGGTAGCCGTCCCGCTCCTCGAACCACGCGACCGCCTCCGGGTGTTCGACGACCTCGCGGTCGAACGCGGCCGCGACGCCATCCATCGTCACGTCGTCGTGCGTCGGCCCCAACCCGCCGGTGACGACGACGGCCTCGTATCGGTCGGCGAGCCGCCGCGTCTCCGCCGCGATTTCGCCGATTTCGTCAGCTACCACTTCCGTGCGGTGGACGGTGACGCCGCGTTCCGTGAGCCTGCGGCCGAGCCATGACGCGTTCGTGTTCTCCGTCTCGCCTGAGAGCAGTTCGTCGCCGACAGTAATCACCGCGACGTTCATACCGACAGGAGGCGCTCCGTCGACAAAAACGCTAGTCGAGCTCGAGGCCCGCGTCCTCCCGGTACTGGCGGAGCCGCCGGATTCGGTTCCGGAGGTAGAACGCGCCCGTCACGCCGACGAGCGCCGAGACCACGATGACGCCCCCGAAGAGGAGGACGTCCTGCTGGTAGTAGTAGTTCGCTTCGATGTGCCCGCCGTCGAGCGACTCCCACGTGAGATGGACGCGGCCGTCCTCCACCGAGCGGTCGTAGCCGCCGGGGTCGACGTGGCCGAGCACGGGAATCGCCACGTCCATGTCGCCGGGCAGCACGACCTCGTAGGTCCCCTCCACGGGTGCCGAGACGGTGACGGCGCGCTGGCCTGCGGTCGCGGTGAACGCCAACTGGCCGGTGTCGTTCGGGAGCGCGACAACCGTCTCCGAGCGCGTCTGCGACACGCCGACGACGGACTCGTTCACGACCGTGCCGTTCGAATAACGGAACTTCACGGCCGAGAGGGAGACCGGTTGGTCGCCAGTGAGCTTGGTCGGCGTCGAGAACGAGAGTTCGGTGGTGTTGTTCACGCGGTAGACTGCCTGATACGAGCCGGGCGCTACGTCCATCGAAGCGTTCGCCGACGCGTTCCAGTCGTACGACACGTCCTCAGCGCTCGCGCCGGTTCCCCCCATCCCCATGCAGCCGGCGGTGGCGGCGAGCACGCAGACCGCGAGCACCGCGACCAGCCGACGCCTCATGGAACGACTGCGAGGAGTTCGGCGGGCAGGTACTCGCCGATGCTGGAGAGCAAGCCGGGCGCGTCCGTGTCCTCCCGGCAGATGATGCTCTGCTCGAGGAGGCCGAGGCGTTCGACCGTGACGATGTCGTGCGCGTGACCGGCGCGGTTCACCGTCGCCCGCGTCTCCCCGCGGGTGGCGCTGTTCACGTTCACGCGGCCGGTGCCGCGCGTCCACTCGAACAGGCGGTCGCGCTCCACTTCGGCGAGCGAGCACGGCTCGCCGTACACGAACCGGAGGGGGATGTGCTGGACGAGTCCGAAGCGCTTCCGAATCTGTTCGGGCGTTCCGGGACCGAGACCGAGTTCGTCCGCGGGAATCCGCACCTCCTCGCCGGCGTCGAGCACGAACCCGTCCTCGTCCCAGGATTCGAGCGTGCCCGTGTAGGTTTCACCCTCGCGGAACTGGGGCGTGATGACGCCCCACTCCTCGCGCAGGGCGTTCCGCGCGACCTCCTCGTCCGGACCGGAGAGCGTTACGGACGGGAAGCCGTCGTGACGCACGCCGACCTCGAACTCCACGTCGAGCTCGCCGACCGTGTTCTGGATGAGCGAGCGCAGGCCGTCGAGCGCGCGTTCGCGGGCGTCGCCGCCGACGTACACTTTGGTTGCGAGGACGACCATTATGCCGCGTTCAACTCCGATTCGAGCGCGTTGATTCGGTCGTCGATGGACGACAGCATATCCGTGTTCTCCATCGACTCAAGGGGCGACCCGCACTCCGGGCACTCGAACCCGAAGTCCATCGCTTCACCGAACTCGAACCGGATGGAGTCCACCTCGCAGAGGTAGAACTCGTTCTCCAGCTCGTACTCGCGGCGCTCTCGCAGCGCCTCCAGGAGGCGTTCCATCTCCTCCGCGAGGTTCTCCGGGATGTTGTCGTACTCGAACGTCCAGAGGTACGTCAGCCAGCCTGAGTCCTCGTCACGCACCCGTCGGTACGTCGCGAGGTCGTTCTCGTAGAGAATGAAGAGCGCGCGCCGCACGTCGTTCAGTTCGAGTCCGAGGCGCTCCGCGAGCTCCTCGTCCGTCACCTCGCCGTCCGGCGGCGCCGCCGCCACCGGCATTCCCGTCGGCCCGACGAGTTCGTGGAGGTACTTCTGCACCACCGGGTCGTCGAGTAAGTCCTCAAAAGCCATTTGCGTGTAACTCCGGGCCGAACGACCCTTAATACCATCGGGTGCGCGGCGCGAAGCGCCGCGGAACACACGAACGCGGAACGTCGTGACGCGTGAGTGGCGGCACGCGGAGCCGAGCCAGCGGCGAGGCTCCGCGGAACGAGCGAGCGGAGAGTGAAGCGAACCGCGAGCGGGGGAAGCGCCGCGGAACACACGAACGCGGAACACACGAACGCGGAACACACGAACGCACGAGCGGGCAGCAAGGTGTAGACGTCGGTCACCGGGTAGCGGCGGGCTTTTTGAGGGTTGGCTCGGAACTCCGGGTATGGCGTTTGACGCGAAAACTGTCGGGGTTCGAGTGATCGAGGCCGCGGTGTTCGCGGTGCTCCTCTGGGGGTTTACCGGGCTCGCGTTCGACGTACTGGTCGGCGTTCTCGCAGGTGTGCTCGCGCTCGGCGTGCTCGTCGGGGGTGGCTCGTGTTCGACGGCGTCCAGCATCTCCGGCACGGTATCGAGCGACCGACGCGGGCGAAGAACCCGGTCGCCGCCGCGGGAAGCACGAAGCGTGTTGTGACGGTCTTCAAAGCGATAGACGACGAACCGCGAACGCGCGACGAACTCGCGGCTGACCTTGGCTTCGACGCCGAAGCGGTGCGGGACGCACTCGACTACCTCGAGGAGGCCGGGCGGGTCGAACGCGACGGCGATACCTACCGCGTGAACGAGGCGTTCTCGCGCACCTCCACCCTCCGCTCCTCACCGCGACGCCTACTGGCTCGTGTCCTCGTCCCCTTCCGCCTCTAGAGTTTCGACGTTCTTCCCGGTTTCCTCGGGGATGACGCGGCGCTCGGCTCCCTCCCAGTCCTGGTTGAGTTCGCGGCCGTCGAAGAGTCGGTCGAGGAAGACGGCGAGGCCGGCGACCTCGGAGTGCGGTTGGTTGGTGACGCCGACGTTCCAGTCGGCGTGGTCGTAGACGGTGAACGGGACTTTCTCCCCGCCGACCACGACGAGCAAGTCATCGTCCGCGTGCGCGTCCCGAATCTCGTCCTGCACGTCCTGAACGCGTTCCCCATACATGGTGAGGTGGACGATGTTTCCGTCCCAGTCCCGGATGAGGGCGTCCTGTTCGTCGGTGAGTTCGACGGCGAACGGTCCGCCGAACCGACCGGTGATGTCGCGCACGGTCTCCGCCGACTGACTGGCGTTCCCGGGGAACACGACGCGGTCCGCGCCGAGCGCGCGCGCCGTCAACCCCACGTGCGTCGTCATGCGGTCGTCGCGGCCGGGGCGGTGGCCGTACCGGCAGACGACGACTTCGCGTTCTCCCTGCATACCGTGGTGGAGCGGCCGCGCCGGGTAACGCGTTTCGGAACCCAACGTTCAAATCGGATAGCGGGGCCAGCGGGTGGCGTGACGTAACCGTCGCCGCGCGCGGCTCGGATTCGGAACGCGCGACACACCCCCGCGCGGCAGCCACCTGTGTCGCCGAACGCCCCCTTTCCGACAGCGATGCTTACCGGAAAACACTTCTCGCGGCCGCCGTCAGTCGGCGTATGAACCTCTCCGGACAGCAAGTCGCCGTCACGGGCGCCGCCGGGCTGGTGGGCTCCCACCTCGCCGGCCATCTCGCGGACGAGAACGACGTGCTCGCCGTGGACAATCTCTCGAAAGGGACGCGCGACCGCGTTCCCGACGGCGTCGAGTTCGAGAAGGCCGACCTCCGCGACGAGGACGACGTTTCCGAAGTTATCACCGAGGACGTCGATATCGTGTTCCACTTCGCGGCGTACACGGACACGAACTACTCGAACCCCCGCAAGCTGTTCGAGGAGAACGGCGAGATGACGTACAACGTCCTCGAACGCATGAACGAGGTCGGCGTCGACAAGCTCGCGTTCACGTCCTCCTCGACGGTGTACGGGGAGGCGCCGATGCCGACGCCGGAGGATTACGCGCCGCTCGAACCCATCAGTATCTACGGCGCGTCGAAGCTCGCGGACGAGGGTCTGGTGTCGACGTACGCGCACAGTCACGGCATCCAGTCCTGGATGTACCGGTTCGCGAACATCGTCGGCCCGCGCCAGCGCGGGAACGTCATCCCGGACTTCATCGAGAAACTCCTGGACGACCCGGAAACGCTTACAATCCTCGGGAACGGCCGGCAGGAGAAGTCGTATCTGCACGTCGAGGAGTGCGTGGACGCGATGTGTCACGTCGTGGAGCACGCGGACGACGACCTGAACACGTACAACCTCGGGACGCGGACGACGACGAGCGTGAACACCATCGCGGACATCGTCGCGGACGTGCTCGACTGCGACCCCGAGTACGAGTACACGGGCGGCGACCGCGGCTGGACGGGCGACGTGCCGAAGATGCGGCTCTCCATCGAGAAGCTCTCCGCGCTCGGCTGGGAGCCTGCCGCGTCGAGCGACGACGCGGTGCGTCGAGCCGCCCGCCAGCTCGCCGACGAACTCCGCGAGTAACGGGTATTCTTTTGACGGTCAGGCTCAAACAGTCGGATAGTTCGATGTTCGATGTCGGCTCGGTGCTTCCTGTCGACCGGGTTCCTGAGGGAACGAACCTCCTCGTGGGCGGTCCGGCGATGACTCGGAAGCGTGAACTCGCCCGGTCGCTCGTGGAGCGCGGGCTCTCAGCAGGTGAAGGAGCGGTCGTAGTGACGACGCGGGACAGTGCCGACCGCCTGCTCGACGTCTCCCCGCCGATTCGCACGGCGACCGCGGAGGGCCGCGCGGGCGTCATCGACTGCGTGACGCGCGAGCGCGGCGGCGACTACCGGGAGCGCGAGAACGTCCGGTACATCTCGTCGCCGGGCGACCTCACCGATATCGGGATTCGTGCGGCCGGCTTCTTCAAGCGGTTCAGCGACGAGGACCGTCCCGTTCGGTTCGGGCTGGCGTCGCTATCGACGATGTTGATGTACGCGGACACCCGCCGCGTGTTCCGGTTTATGAACGTCCTCACGGGACGCGTCCAGCAGCACGGCTGGTTCGGCGCGACCGTACTGGAGACCGACGACCGGACGGCGTTCGATACGTTCGCGCCGCTGTTCGATGGGATGGTGCAGACGCGACACAACGAGGACGAGGGCCGCGTCGAGGTCCGCGTGCTCGGGCTCGAGGGCGCGCCGACGGACTGGAAGCCGTTCTAGGAGAAGTGTTCTTCTGCGGCGACTTCGGAGGAGTCGTCCCCGCGGAGCTCGGTGTCGACGTACGCGAGGAGGTCGTTCACGAGGTCGCCGTAGTCGTCGAGGTTCTCGCGGTCGAAGCTCAGGATGACGCCTTCCCATTCGTCGAGCGGAACCTGAACGAGGAGGACTTCGTCGAACCAGCGCGCGGTCATGTCGAGCGTTCCCCAGCGCGTGAACTCGCCCTGTTCGGGCGTTTCGTCGAGGCCTTTGAGGATGGCGTTCTTCACGGTCTCGTCGAACTCTTCGTCGGTGAACAGCTCCGCGATGTCGTCGCGCCGGAAGAGGACGCTGTAGTCGTCGCCCTCGTAGTGAACGGCGACGCGCAGGGGCCGTCGCTCCCCAGCGGCGGTGAGGAAATCGTCGAGCACGTCGGATGTCATAGGGTTTTGTTCGGTCCCGCGAACCGTTAACCTTCCCCCTCAGGCGTCGGATTTCGCGACGAACCCGTAGCCCGTCGCGGCCATGACGAACAGGATGAGCGGGCTGAGGAACGCGAACGCGTAGTAGGGCGCGTACCCGCCGATGGAGACGGAGAAGTTCGCGAGGTCGATGCCGCCGGCGAGGGTGGGGAGGGTGATGCTGCCGGTGAGGGTGGGCACGCCGAAGACGCCGGACATGTAGACGGCCCCGGCGTGCCAGGGGATGAGCGCGCCGGTCGGGGTGCCGACGGCTTCGACGGCGCGGGAGAGGTTGCGGGAGTCGAGGTCGTACTCGTCGTAGGCGTTCCGGAGGCTGACGCCGGGCAGGACGATGCTCATGTACTGCTGGGCGCTGAAGACGTTCGTGACGAACGCGGCGATGCCGGTGCCGGCGACGAGGCTGTTCTCGCTCCAGACGCGGTCGAGGAGTTCGTTCGCGAGCACGGCGAGGACGCCCATGCCTTCGAGGAGGCCGCCGAGAGAGAGCGCGAGGACGACGACGGTGATGGTCCACGCGGACCCGGTGAGGCCGCCGGTGGCGAGCAGGTCGTTCACGAGTTTGACGCCGGTCTCGGGCCCGGTGCCGTTGAGGAAGACGGTCCAGGCGGTCGTGAACTTCGCGCCCTGGAGGAGGATTGTGGTGAACGCACCGGCGAAGACGCCGGTGACGAGCGTGGGGAGGGCGGGGATGCCGTAGAGCGCGAGGCCGAAGGTGACGACGAGCGGGAGGAAGACGAGCGGGCTGGTGGCGTAGGTGCCGGCGAGCGCGCCGCGGATGCTCTCGACCTGGCCTGCGGGAATCGCGCCGCCGGCGCGGAGGCCGAGGACGGCGTAGACGATGACGGAGAGACCGAGCGCGAGCGCGGTGCCGACCTTCATCGCGTCGATGTGGTCGTAGAGGTCGGTGTTGGTGACTGCGGCGGCGAGGTTGGTGGTGTCGCTGAGCGGGCTCTGTTTGTCGCCGGCGTACGCGCCGGAGAGGATGGCGCCGGCGGTCATCGGGGCGGGGATGCCGAGGCCGGAGCCGATGCCGATGAAGGCGACGCCGAGCGTGCCGGCGGTCGTCCAGGAACTCCCGATGGAGAACGCGACGACGGCGGCGAGTAGCGCGGTTATCGGGAGGAAGATTTCGGGTGTGAGGATGCCGAGGCCGTAGTACATGAGGCCGGGGATGGTGCCGGAGCTGACCCAGGTGGCGATGAGGGCGTAGATGGTGAAGAGGATGAGGAGCGCCTGCAGGCCCATGATGAGGCCGTTCGCGACGGCGTCGTAGAGGTCGGCGTAGGTGAGGTCGAGGCGCGTGAGGCCGACGAGGCCGGCGAAGACGATGCTCCAGAGGAGGGGGGCGTGCGGTGCGAGCCCGAGGTAGCCGGAGCCGACGCCGAGGAAGACGACGACGCCGAGAATCGGGAGGAGGGCCTCCCCGAGCGAGGGCCGGCGTTCGGGCGGGATGTCGCTGAGTGTTTTCGGCTGGAAGTCCGAACTCATCACCCACTCGTATCACCGTGAAGCATTAAACAGTTCTGTTGTATGCACTACGTGTATGGGTCGGTGTCCCACACTCGCGTCGCTCACTCCGCCGCGAGCGCCGTCACGTGCGCGTCAGCGACCCCGAGCGCGACCGTCTCGCCCGGCGTCGGCGGGGCGGTCGTGAACGCCGCGACGCGCGCGCCATCGATGTCGAGGGTCGCGCGGAACGCCGCGTCCTCCCGGGTCACGCGCTCGACCGTCGCTCGCGCGATTGGGTCGGGAACACCGAGTTCGACGTGCTCCGGCCGCACCGCGACCAGTTCTCCCGGATACCCGAACGGCGTTCCGTCGAGGACGTTCGCGCCGACGAACCGCGCGACACGCGCGGTTTTCGGGTTCTCGAACACCGCGGCGGGCGTGCCGGCCTGTCGAATCCGGCCGTCCGCCATCACGGCGACCCGGTCCGCGAGCGCGCGCGCCGTCGTCCGGTCGTGCGTCACGTACACCGCCGTCACGCCGTCCAGCACGCCGGCGAGGTCGTCGCGGAGCGCACGCCGCGTCGGCTCGTCGAGCGCGGAGAGCGGTTCGTCGAGCAGGAGCGCGTCCGGCCGTACGGCGAGCGCTCGGGCGAGCGCGACCCGCTGGCGCTCCCCTCCCGAGAGCGTGTCCGGCGACCGGTCGGCGAGGTCGCCGACGCCGAGCGCGGAAAGGAGCGCGTCCGGGTTCGGGAGCGGCGCGTCGGGGGCGGCGTTCGTCGCGAGCGCGAGCGAGGAGCGCGCGTCGTCCGCGTCCGCGACCGGCTGCGGCTGGTATCGCTGGCCGAACGCGACGTTCTCGCGGACGCTCCGATGCGGGAACAGCGCGTAGTCCTGGAACACGAACCCGAACCCCCGGGAGTCGGGCGGTTCGTCCGTGAGGTCGCGGTCGCCGAGGCGAACGTGGCCGTCGTTGGGGTGGAGGCCCGCGAGCGATTCGAGGAGGAGCGACTTCCCGCTCCCGCTCGGCCCCAGCACGACGAGCGTCTCGCCCGCGGGGACGGAGAGCGCGGCGTCCACGTCGAACGCCTCGGCGCCCTCGGTCGTGAACGTCGCGCGGACGTGCGCGTCGAGCGTCACAGCACTCGCCCCCCGTCGTCCGCGACGCGGCGGACGACGACGAAGATGCCGATGCTCACCGCGAGCAGGACGAACGCGACGGCGTTCGCCTCGTCGAGCGACCCCGCGAGGTACGTCTTGAACACGAAGACGGGGGCGTGCGAGGAGGAGACGGTCTCCCACGCGGGCGGGTAGAAGAACCGGATGGTATACGCGACGACGGCGACAGCGCCGAACTCGCTGACCGAGCGCGCCCACGCGAGCACGCCGCCGGTGAGGACGCCCCTGGCGGCGAGCGGCAGGGTGACGCGCCGGAACGTCTCGAACCGGCTCGCGCCGTGGACCCTGGCGGCGTGTTCGACGCGGGAATCCACGGAGTCGAACCCGTTCCGGATGCTGTTGACGGCGTACGGCGCGGAGACGAACGTCATCGCGAGCACCGCGCCGACGACCGTGCCGAGGACCGGGAGTCCCGGGAGCGCGCCGCCCTCGCCGAACCCGAACAGGACGACGATTCCCGCGACCGCGTGCGGGACGACGAGCGGGAGGTCGACGACGCTCTGGAGGAGCGCGCCGCCCGGCGGGTCGCGGGAGAGCAGGTAGGCGAGCGGGAGGCCGGTGAGGACGGCGAACGCCGCGGCGAGCAGGGGCGCGTACAGCGAGACGTACAGCATCCGGTGGACGGCGGGGTCGCGGAGCTTTTCGAGGACGAGCCCCGGGTCCTGTCGCGCGGTGAACAGCGCGAGCGGAAACGCGAGCGCGACGAGGAGGACGGCGGCGAGCGCCGCGCCCGCCATCCCCGCGACGCCGGCGTCCGCGCCGTACGCGAGCGCTATCGCGGAGACGACCATGAAGACCGCGTACAGCGTCGGGTAGCCGAGTGCGACCGAGAGGGCGAACGCGACGACCTGCACGGTCAGGACGGCGAGGAGGAGGGTTCGGTCGCCAATTCGGTCGGTCATCCGAGGTCACGCGAGCCGAGGGTGTCGGTCGCGTCCGCGTGGGCCAGTACGCGGTCAGGGACGGCGTCCGCGCGCGCTGTGGGGACGGCGAGCGGCGTCACGGGTTCGAGGCCGGCGTCGCGTAGCGCGCGCCGGCCGGGGTCGGTGGCGAAGTACTCGACCCAGCGCGCGCCCAGGCCGGGAGAGCGCGCGACCGATGGGACGGTCATGCCGTACGCGATGGGCGCGCCGACGAACGTTCCGGCGTCGGTCTCCACCGTCGCCTTCGCGTAGTGCGCGGCGTACTCGTCGGTCGCCCGCGAGAGGGCGACCTGTGGCTGGAGAGCCAACCAGGGGAGGCCGGCGGTGGACGCGAGCGACCGGTAGTAGACCACGTAGTCGTACTTGCCGCTACGGAGCGGCGCGGTGAGTTTCGCCTCGGTGCCCGTCGGGACGACGGCGTTGTCGAGGATGGCGTCGCGGGTGTCCGCGTCGTAGAGTGCGCGCCCGCGGAACGGTATCGCGCCGAGGCGGAGCGCCATCACAGCCCTGTAACCGCCCGGGTCGACGGCGGGGTCTGAGTGCGCGACGGTCACGTCGTCGCGGGCGAGCACGTCCCACCAGTTCTCCCGCGAAATCTCGTCCGCGCCCGTGGAGTCGGGCGTGTACTGGATGGCCATCGCGTTCGTGGCGAAGACGCCGTACCAGTCGCCGTACTCGGGGAGCAAGCGGTCGCGAAGCAACCGGAAGTCGGAGACGGCGAGGGCGTCGGGCCGCCGGCCGAGCCGCGTCACCTTCTTCGTGGACGCGACCGACCCCTTCGGCTCGCGGACGACGCGCGCCCCGGTTTCGGCCTCGAATCCGTCCTCGGCGGCCCGGAACGGCGGTGAGAGACTGCCCGCGTGGAACACGGTCAGGTCGTCCGCACCGCCGCCGCTGCCGGAGACGGTGAGACAGCCGGCGAGCGCGGCCGCGGCGGACGCGGCGGCCGCTCCCGCCCCGGCGAGGACGGCGCGCCGCGACCGTTGTTCTCTCATAGATACAACGCGGTTGTGTCGATATCGGCATAACCGTTTTGCTCGCGGGGGCGAACCGTGGGGTATGGACGCGGACTTCGACGCGCGGCTCCGCGCGGACGGCGTGACGTTCACCGAGCGCGACGCCCGACTGCTGGACGCGGTCGACGAGACGGCGTCGATTCACGCCGCCGCGGACGCCCTCGGCCGGTCGTACTCGCGGTCGCACACCCGCATCACCGACCTCGAAGCCGCGTTCGGGTCGCTCGTGGAGCGCCAGCGCGGCGGCGCGGGCGGCGGCGGCAGCCGACTCACCGAGAACGCCCGCGAGACGCTCGCGCGCTTCGAGCGCCTCCGCGCGGGCTACTCGTCGATAGCGGAGACCACGGAGACGGTGCTCGACGGCCGGGTCGAGTCCCGGACGGGCGAACTCGGCACCGTCTCGACAGCAGCGGGCCGGGTGCGCGCGCTCGTCCCGCCGGACACGGACGAAGTACAGGTGTGCTTGCGCGCGGACGCCGTGACGCTCCACGCTCCCGACGACGCCCCCGCCGGGGACGCGACGAGCGCACGGAACCGCTTCGAGGGGACCGTCGCGAGCGTCGACAGAGGGGAAGCGGTATCGCTCGTCTCAGTCGAAGCCGGCACCGACACGCCCGTGTTCGCGCTCGTGACCGAGGACAGCAGGGAGCGACTCGACCTCCGCGAGGGGCGGTCGGTCGTCGCGTCGTTCAAGGCGACGGCGACGCGCGCGACGCCCCGGTAGCCCGGCGGATGTTTAGGCCTCGGGTCCGACTATCGGATATGGACGACCTGTCGGAGGTGTCGGAGGCGGACCTCCGGTCGGTGTTCGAGCGCGAGCAGTACGTCGCGGACGACGACGTGGTGACGACGGCGCTGCTCGCGCTCCGACTGGGGAAACCGCTGCTCGTCGAGGGCGAACCGGGCGCGGGGAAGACCGAACTCGCGAAAGTGCTCGCGCGCGGGTTCGACACCGACCTCGTGCGCCTCCAGTGCTACGAGGGCCTCGCGGCGGAGGAGGCGCTCTACGAGTGGAACTACACGAAGCAGCTGCTGGACGCGCAGACCGGCGCGGAGTCCGTGTTCGAGACCGAGTACTTGCTCGAACGCCCGCTGTTGCGCGCGCTCCGCCACGAGGGCGACCGGCCGCCCGTGTTGCTCGTGGACGAGGTGGACCGCGCGGACGAGGCGTTCGAGGCGCTCCTCCTCGAGGTGCTGAGCGACTTCCAGGTGTCGATTCCCGAACTCGGTACCGTGCGCGCGGACGTGCCGCCCGTCGTCGTGCTCACGTCGAATCGGACGCGGGAGTTGAGCGACGCGCTGAAGCGGCGGTGTCTCTACCTGAACCTCGAACCGCCGTCGATGGCGCGCGAGCGCGAGATTCTGGAGCGGAAAGTGCCGGAACTCGACCCTGCGGTCGCGGCGGACCTCTGCGGTATCGTGGCGGAGCTCCGGGAGCGCCCGCTCCGCAAGCCGCCCGGGGTCGCTGAGACGCTGGAGTGGGCGGAGGCGTTCTCCGTGCTCGGCCGCGACACCGTCACCGCCGAGTCGGTGCGGGAGACGCTGTCCTGCGTGCTGAAGGACGCCGACGACGTGGAGCGATTCGACGACGACGCGCTCGGGGACGTGCTCGCAGCCGCGGGCGTGAACACGGAGGCGTAGCGTGACGCTCGACGACCATGTCCGGCGCGAACTCGTGACGTTCGTCGCGCGACTCCGCGAGTCGGGGGTGGCGGTACCGGGCGACGGCGCACAGACGGCGGCCCAAGTGGTAGCGGCGCTCGACGACCGCGACCGCGACCGCGTCCGGGCTGCGCTCCGGGCCGCGCTCTGCACGCGCCCGGCGGACAGCGACGCGTTCGGTCGGCTGTTCGACACCTTCTGGGCGCGCGTCCGCGGCGAGAACGCCGACTACCCGCGGAGCGACGCGAGCGACGATGACAACCCGCTCGTCGGACGGCGCGGTGACGACGCGGCCGCCACGCCGGACGACGACGGCGGTGGGAGCGGATTCGGCGACGGCTCCGGCGGCGAGGACGCGGGACGTGGCGGCCGCGGGGACGCCTACACGGCGGACGCGGGGAGTCGGCCGGTGTCGCTCGACGCCGCCCCGCCGGACGCGACCGAGGCGGTCGCAGCGTTCACGGACGCGCTCGCGTCGCTCCCGGGGCGGCGATGGACGACCGGTGAGGAGGCGCCGGACCCACGTCGGGCGCTCCGGGAGAGCGTGCGATACGGCGGCGTTCCGATGGAGCGCCCGATGCGGTCGCGAGAGAACGCTCGCGTGAAGGGCGTCGCGCTCGTGGACGTGAGCGAGTCCGTGCTGGACGCGCTCGACCGGGACGCCCTGCTCGCCGTTCTGCACGCGCTCCGTGCGGCGTGGGCCGACCTGTCCGTGTTCTTCTTCGACACCAGCCTGCGCGACGTGACGGACGCGTTCGACGCGTCGACGACCGCGGACGCGGTAGCGGCGCTCGCGGACGGCGACGCGGAGTGGAGTGGCGGCACCCGTCTCACGGACGCGCTCCGGTCGCTCCGCGGTGAGCACGCGGGCGTCGTGTCCCGGGACCGCGTCGTGGTCGTCGTGAGCGACGGCATCGAACGCGGCAGCGTCGCCGACCTGGAGCGCGAGCTCGCGTGGCTGTCGCGGCGCGCCGGCCTCCTGCTCTGGCTGAACCCGCTCGCCACGAACGAGAAGTGGTCGCCGAGCGCGCCAGGGATGCGCGCCGCCCTCTCGTTCGTGGACGGCGTCTATCCGTTCGCGGACGAGACCGACCTTGCACGGACGGCGGACGCACTCTCCCGGTTCGGGCCGACGCGACGCGTGCGATAAACGACGAAAAAGAACCTGCGGTGGTGTTAGGCGGACGCTGCGGACGCGCTCGCCTCCTCGAAGTTCTCCAGACGCCGCCAGAGCACGGCTACGAGGACGAGGCCGACGACGAGCATGCCCGTGACCACGTAGAGCGCGTTCGTGTAGTTACCCGTGGATTCGACGACGTAGGACGCGAGCTGCGGGCCGACGACGCCCGCGATGGCCCACGCGGTCAACGCGTAGCCGTGAATCGCGGACACGTCCTTCGTGCCGAACAGGTCGCTGAGGTACGCCGGCAGGCACGCGAACCCGCCGCCGTAACACGTGATGATGAGGAACAGCAGCGCTGCGAGCGCCCAGACGCCCGTAATCTGCACCATCACGATGAACGCGACGATCTGGATGACCATGAACGCCGCGTAGGTCGTGGTCCGGCCGATGTAGTCGGAGAGCGTCGACCAGAAGATGCGGCCGCCGCCGTTGAAGATACCGATGTAGCCGGTGATGAACGCGGCGGTCGTCGCCGTCGCGCCACCGATCTCCTGGAGCATCGGGGACGCGAACGCGAGCAGCATGATACCGGCGGTGATGTTGATGAAGACGATACCCCAGATGAGGAAGAATCGCGGCGTCCCGCGGGCTTCCGCGGCGCTGAGGATGTCGAGGCCGGGAAGCGCGCCGGACGCCTGCTCCTGTGCGTCCTCGATGTCGTGCATCGACTCGGGGAGCCAGTCCTCCGGCGGTTTCTCGAGGTAGAGCGACCCGAGCGACATCAGGACGAAGTAGAGCGCGCCGAGCGCGTAGAATGTCGTCGCGATACCGCCCGTGGTGTACTTGGCGGCCTCACTGCTCAGCCGAATCATCAGTTCGTTGCCGAGCGGACTGGTGACGAGCGCGCCCGCTCCGAAGCCCATGACGGCGAGGCCGGTCGCCATGCCGCGGCGGTCCGGGAACCACTCGACGAGCGTGCCGATCGGCGTGATGTAGCCGATGCCGAGCCCCATCCCGCCGACGACGCCGAACGTCGCGAGGAACAGGGGGAGACTACCGATTTGGACACTGAGACCGGAGCCGACCATTCCGAGGCCGTACAGGACGGCGGCAGTCAGTCCGGCCTTCCGGGGGCCGTACTTCTCGACGTACTTCCCGAGGAACGCGGCCGTGAACCCGAGGACGAAGATGGCGATGGAGAACGCGAGCGTGACGTCGGTGCTGGACCAGCCCTGACTCTCCTGGAGCGGGTTCTGGTAGATGCTGTACGCGTAAATACTACCGATGGAGAGGTGAATCGCGATCGCCGAGAGCGCGATGAGCCACCTGTTCTTGTCTGCGCTGACTGTGGACATCACCTTAGCCGCGGAGTCACAGCTGTATAAAAATTCGCCAATCTAGCGTATACACCGGTTCCGGCGGCTGAGAGCTCGTTAGCGGGAATTCGAGGAGGGGCTGGTTCCGGTCGAATCTTCGGTTGAGGAACAGGAATCGAGCGCGTCGAACTGGCTGGAGGTGTTGACGTTGGTAAGGGCGTCGTCGAGCGCGACCGCTGCGGGGGCGTCCGCGCTGGTGACACGCTGGATTGTGAGGTGGTCGAGGAGCGCGCGCGGCCCGGCGGTCCTCGGCACGCTCGCGAGTGCGTCCGCGACAGCATCACTGCGGTACCACGCGCAGAGCGGCTGGAGAACGCCATCGGCGGCGACCGGAACGACGGCGTCGCACGACGGGGTTCGCTCGTCAGCGAGCCACGCGACTGTCGCCGCGTCGAGGTGCGGGAGGTCGGTCGCGGCCGCGAACAGCCAGTCGGCGTCGAGCGCGTCCACGGCGGCCGCGAGGCCGGCGAGCGGGCCGGTGCGACCGTCGGCGTCCGGGACGAACCGAACATCGCTTGGAAGCACGCGCCGATACTCGACAGGGGGGTGGGTTCCCGCGGCGACCGCGGGCGATGTGTCGGTCGCGTCGGCGAGCGCGTCGAACGCGCGGCGCACCATCGGGGTGCCGTCCACGCGGGCGAGCGCCTTGTCGCGCTCCCCGAACCGGGTGCTGTCGCCGCCGGCGAGGACGACGCCGCGGTCGCGCCGCTCGGTCATCGGTATTCGTAGTCGTCGCCGCGAGAAAAACGCGTCGGCCGAACCGGTGCTAGTCACCGCTTTCCAGCGGATAGCCGGCGTGAGCAAACTTATTTCCGGATGGCTCGAGAATAGTGGTTCGAGACGATGCACGATGTCTGAAACTGTAGGAAACCAACGACTCTCGGTGCGCGTCGCCGGTCGCGGTTCGGGGGAGGTCGCGGCGGCCGCCCGCGAGCGAGCGGACGTGCCCGTGGCCGAGGTCGGGCCGACCGGGGTGCCGGGCGTCGAACCGCTCCTCGCCGCGAGCGACGGCGACGAGACGACGTTCTACGCGAACGCCACGGCGGAGACGGCCGAATCCGTCGCGGACGCGCTCGCCGACGATGGGGCGCTGCCCGACGGGGACGCGACGGTCGCGGCGACGGACGCGTCGGCGCTCCCGCTCCCGGACCTCGACGGGTTCGGTGCGGAGCGGTCGGTGCTCGCGCGCTGCGGCTGGATAGAGCCGACGAACCCGGACGCGTACGCCGACGCGGTCGGCTTCACCGACGCCGACCCCGACGCAGTCGTCGAGGACGCGGGCGACGTGCTCGGACGCGGCTGGGGTGACTGGAGCGCCGACGAACCCGTCGGTCCGCTCTGGGAGGGCGTTCGTTCGCGCGACGGCAGCCCCGCCGTCGTCGTGAACGCCCACGGCAACCCCGGGGACGCGCTCCTCGGCGAGAGCGACCCGTTTTCTGTACTTGAGGGCGCGGCACACGTCGCGCGCGTCGTGGACGCCGTGCAGGTGTTCGTGTACGTGAGCGAGGACGACGAGGCCGCGCGGGACGCGCTCACCGCCGCGGCGGACGCCTACCCCGAGTTCCCCGTCGACGTGTCCGTCGTCGAGGGACCGGCGGCGTACCGCGCGGCGGAGCCGACGATGGCCATCGAGGCCGTGGAGGGCAACCACCGCCTCGAAGCCCGCCTCCGCCCGCCGGGGCCGGAGGTCGAGGGCGTGTTCGGCGAGCCGACCGTGGTGCACACGGCGCGGACGTTCGCGCATGTCGCGGCCGCGGTCCGCGGCGAGGACGCAGACTCGCGCGTGGTCTCCGTGACGGGCGACGCGGACGAGGCGACGCTCGAACTCGCGGCGGACGACGCGCTCGACACCGCGCTGGACGACGCCGGCGTCAGCGACTACACGGGCGTCCTGGTCGGCGGCCGGTTCGGCGGTCTGACGACCGACCTCGGCGTGGCGCCGACGCCGGACGCGCTCGCGGACGCCGACCTCGGGACGGACGGCGTGCTCGAAGTGCTGGGGACGGACGCGTGTCCGGTCGCGTTCGTCGGGAAGCGCGCACAGTTCGCCGAGGACGCGAACTGCGGCCGCTGCGTGCCCTGCCGCGAGGGGTCGAAGCAGTTGACGGAACTCCTCCGGGACGTGTACGATGGGGCGCTCAACCGCCCGAAGATAGACGAACTGATGCGCGTGATGGAGTCGTCGAGCGTGTGCGCGTTCGGCCAGCACGCGCCGCGGCCCGTCCGAACGGGCCTCGAGGAGTTCGCGGACGAGTTCGAAGCGCACGCGGAGGGTACCTGTCCGTCCGGGCAGTGTAATCCTGACGCGTCGAGCGAGGAGACAGCGAGGGCGAAACCATGAGTTCACACGAACCAGAGCCACACTCGGAGTTCGACGTACCGCCACTGACGGAGACGATAGCTCCCGGGACCGCGAGCGACCCGGACGTGACGAGCGCGGAGACGGCGACGGTCACGGTCGACGGCGAGGAAGTCGAAGTCGAAGCGGGTTCGACCCTGCTCGACGCCGTCGAGGAAGTGGAGACCGACGAGTACGTGCCCGCGCTCTGTCACTACGACCGGCAGGACATCGGTCCGCGGAGCGAGTGCCGGACCTGCATGGTCGAGACCGACGAGGGCGTCGTGCCGGCGTGCAGCACGCCCGCCGAGGACGGCCTCGACGTGTCCACGGACGCCGCCCCCGCCTCAGAGGCGCGGGACGTGAACCTCGACCTCGTCCTCTCCGACCACAACCTCCGCTGTACGACCTGCGGGAAGAACGGCCGGTGCGACCTCCAGGACGTCTCCATCGAGAACGACGTGGAGGAACCCCGGTACGGCGTCTTCGACGACAAGGACGAGTACGAACCCATCGACGATACGAGCGACTTCATCCAGATCGACCGCAACAAGTGCATCCTCTGCAACCGCTGCGTGGAGGCGTGTAACGACGTGCAGGTCGAGGGCGTCCTCCGCATGGAGGGGCACGGACAGGACACCCGCATCGGGTTCCAGAACGGCGCGGACACGATGGAGGGCTCGACGTGCGTCTCCTGCGGGCACTGCGTGACGGTCTGCCCGACAGGGAGTCTCGTCGAGAAAGGTATCGAGGACGCGACGACCATTCCCCTCCCTGGGTTCAATCAGAAGAACAGCGTTGGGAAGGTCATCGAGGAAGCCGGCGTGGAGAAGGGGCCGATGACCCCGATGAAGCGCGATCAGGTAACCGAGACCACCCGGGAGACGGGTGGCGACGAGGAGCGTGACTGGCCATGACAAACTTGGACGAGCGCACCACGGACGACGAGGAAGAACAGAAAGAGGGCGTCGCCGGCTTCATGCAGGGCGCCCGGAAGAAAGCGCTCGCGAACGTCGAGCACGTCGCGGAGGGCGCGGCCGCCGGAACGCTCCCGGAAGGGAAGCTGTTCGACATCGCGACCACCATCGGCGATAAGCGCCTCGAAGACCTCACGGTCGAGGACACGACGTGTGGCTACTGCGCCGTCGGCTGTCGGTTCGACGTGTACACGGACGGCGACGAAGTGCTCGCCACGCGGCCCACCGAACCCGAGAAGTCCCCGGTGAACGGCATCTCGACGTGCGTGAAGGGCAAGTTCACGTACGACTTCGTGGACTCCGAGGGCCGGCTGACGACGCCGCTCGTCCGCGACGAGAACGGCGACTTCCGCGAGGCCTCCTGGGAGGAAGCCTACGACCGCGTGGTCGAGGGGTTCCAGGACATCAAGGAGGAGTACGGCGGCTCCGCGATGAGCATGATCGCGTCCTCCAAAGCGACGAACGAGGAGAACTACCTGATGGGGAAGTTCGCCCGCCAAGTGCTCGGGACGAACACCGTCGACAACTGCAATCGGCTCTGTCACTCCTCGACGGTCGCCGGGCTCGCGCGGACGTACGGCTACGGCGCCGCGTCCGTCTCGACCGAGGACTTCGAGCAGGCGGACGCCATCTTCCTCACCGGCTCGAACACGACCGAAGCCCACCCCGTGCTCGCGACGCGCATCAAGCAGCACGTCAAGGACGGGAAGGAGCTCGTGGTGTTCGACCCGCGCGAGGTCCAGATTGCCGAGTACGCTACCCAGTACACGGAGGTTCGGCCCGGCTTCGACCAGGTCTGGATTAACGGCCTCGTTCGGTACATCATCGAGAACGACCTCTACGACGAGGAGTTCGTGGAGGAGCGCACGCGCGGCATCGAGCAGGTTCGTGAGGCCGTACAGGAGTTCACGCCCGACTACGTCGAGGAGGTCACGGGCGTCTCCCCCGAGGAACTGAAGTCCGCGGCGGAGACCATCACGAGCAACGACCGCGTCGTGTTCGGGTGGACGCTCGGCCTGACCGAGCACTCTCACGGCACGGAGAACATCATGGCGATGGCGAACCTCGCCGCCATCACGGGCAACCTCGGGAAGCCCGGGACGGGCGTCTCCCCCTTCCGCGGGCAGAACAACGTCCAGGGCGGCGGCGGCGACATGGGGCCGCTCCCGGACAACTTCCCCGGCTACCAGTCCATCACGGACGAGGAGAACCGGAAGAAGTTCGAGGAGGCCTGGGACTGCGACATCGACCCCGAACCCGGGTTCTACACGACGGAGATGTTCCTCGCGGCGAACGAGGACGACCTGCAGGGGATGTACTGCATCGGCGAGAACCCCTCGCTCTCCGAACCCGGGTCGAACCACGCCTCGGAAGTGCTGGAGGAGATGGAGTTCCTCGTCGTGCAGGACTTGTTCCTGAACGACACCGCGAAGTACGCGGACGTGGTGCTGCCCGCGTGTTCGTTCCTGGAGAAGACGGGGACGTTCACGAACACGGACCGCCGCGTCCAGATGGTGAAGCAGGTCATCGACCCGAAGGGCGACTCGAAGACGGACTGGGAGATCCTGCAGGACCTCGCGAACCGGATGGGCCGTGAGTGGGACTACGACAACACCGCCGAAATCATGGAGGAGATGCGCCAGCTCACCCCCATCTACGGCGGTATCACGCAGGAGCGCGTCGAGGAGGAGGGCGGCCTGCAGTGGCCGTGCTACGACCTCGACCACCCCGGCACGGAACGCCTCTACACCGAGGAGTTCAACACCGAGGACGGTCTCGCGCACCTGCAGGCCGTCGGGTACAACGAGCCGGGCGAACTCCCGGACGAGGACTACCCGCTCTCGCTCACGACGGGGCGCGTCCTCTACCAGTACCACACGGGGACGATGACGCACCCCGAGGAGGGCATTCAGGACTACAACGACCGCGACTTCGTCGAAATCAATCCGGAGGACGCGGCCGACTACGGTATCGAGGACGGCGACCTCGTCACGCTCGAATCCCGCCGCGGCGAAATCACGGTGCCCGCGCAGGTCACGGCCCGCATCGGGTCGGGGACGGTGTTCGCGCCGATTCACTTCGCGGAGACGTGCGTGAATCAGCTCACCGACTCGGAGCGACTCGACCCGCACGCGAAGACGCCGGAGTTCAAGGTGTCCGCGGTGCGCGTGACGCCCGTGGAGGGAGAGCCGGACGTGGACTTCGAGACGCGCGAACCTGTCTCGGGTGACGACTGATGGCTGAACCGACCACTGACGTTCCCGACGGCGCGCTGAACATCGAACCCGAGCGTCCGCAGGAGGGCGAGGACGCCCTGCGCGCGGTGCTCGAGGAGTACGGCGGGGACTACGCGGACGCCATCGAGTACACGGACGAACTCGAAGCCGTGCTGGAGACGGCGATTCTCGTCATCGCGAGCGCGGACGACGACGACGTGGACAAGGTCACGCAGTCGCTCGTCACGCTCGTCGAGGCCGGTGACGCGATTTCCACCGAGGGCACGGTCGCGCTCGCGGAGGGCGTCGGCGAGAACAGCGAAGACCTCGCGGACGCATTGGACTCCGTAATCGCGCTCCAGCAGTCCGGCGACCTCGACGAACTCATCGAGATGGCGGGCCTGCTGTCCGCGCTCGAAATCGACGAGACCACGGTCACGGGCCTGAACCGCGTGCTCGACGCCGTCGGCGAGGCCGAGGAGGAATCGGAGCCTGCGGGGCCGTTCGCCCTCGTGGGGGCGATGTTCGACGCGGACATCCGCGCCGGCCTCGGCTACCTCCTCTCCGTGCTGCGCGCACAGGGAAGCCGACTGCGCTCGGGCGACTGATGTCGGACGGGACCGTCTGCCCGCTCTGCGCGGTCGGCTGCCGACTCGACGTGGGTGACGGCGACCGCGCGGTCGGCCGGACGGGCCCCGCAAATCCCGGCGGTACGCTCTGCGAGAAGGGGATCCGAGCGCCGAGCGTGCTGGACGACCCCGACCGATTGACGACGCCGCTCGTCCGCGAGGACGGCGACCTCGTCGAGGCGTCGTGGGGGCGCGCGCTCGACCGCGCCGCTGACGGCCTCCGTGGCGTTCTCGACGAGTACGGCGCGGACGCGCTCGCCTTTCTGGGCGCGCCGCACTGCACGAACGAGGAGAACTATCGCCTGCAGAAGCTCGCGCGCGTCCTCGGAACGAACAACGTGGACAACCGGGCGCGGGCGTGCCACGAGGAGGCCGCGGACGCGCTCATCGAGCGGTTCGGGTATCCGGCGACGACGTTCGCCGCCGAAGACCTCGAGAACACAGACCTGTTGCTCGCGGTCGGCGCGAATCCGGCGGTCCAGCAGCCCGTGTTCTTCGACTCGTTCGTCCGCCCCGCCGTGAACCGGGGGGACGCGACGCTCGTGCAGGTCGACCCCCGGGAGAACGAGACGACGCGGCTCGCCGCCCACCACGTCGCGCCCCGCCCCGGGTCGGACGCGCGCTTCCTGCAGGCGGTGTGCGCGCGCCTCGTGGAGCGCGGGGACGTTGACGAGACGTTCCTCGACGAACGCACGACCGGCTACGAGGCGTACGCGGACGCCGTTTCGAGCGTCGACCCGGTGCGCGCGGCGGCGGAGACTGGCGTGTCGGCGGACGCCGTCGACGCGGTCGCGGACGCCGTCGCCGAGGCGGACCGCGTGGCCGTGCTCGCCGCGACGGGCGTGGAGAACGACGAGGGCGCGACGCCGAACGCCCTCCTCGACCTCCTGGCGCTCACCGGGAACGTCGGCCGTCCCGGCACCGGGTTCGGCCTCCTCCGCGGACTGAACAACGAACAGGGCGCGACCGACGCCGGCTGCCGACCCGACGGGCTTCCCGGCCACGCGCCGCTGGACGACGCTGGCGCGCGCGAACGCCTCGCCGACGCGTGGGGCGTCGAACCGCCGCGGGAGCCGGGACTGACCGAGAAGGAGGCGTTACCGGCGTTCGGTGAGGACGTGCGGGGCGCGCTCGTCGTCGGCGAGAACCCCGGGGTGTCGAAGCGCGACGAAGCCGAGGTCGCGGAACGGTTGGACGCGCTGGACACGCTCGTCGTGCTCGACGTGTTCGAGTCCGAGACGACCGCGCACGCCGACGTGGTGCTCCCGGCGGCCGTCGGCCTCGAAAAGCCAGGCACCGTCACGTCGCTCGACAGGCTCGTCCAGCGGTTGTCCCCGCGCGCCGACCCGCCCGGGGACGCCCGGACCGACCACGCGATTCTCGGCGGTCTCGGCCGCCGCCTCGCGGGCGACGCCTTCGCGGGCGACATCGCGGACACCGCGCGCGAACTCGCGGCGGTGAGCGACCTCCACGGCGGTCCGGACGGCGAGCGCTGGCCGCCCGCCGACGGCGGCGGAACGGACACGCTCTACACGGAGTCATTTGCGACGCCGGACGGTCGCGCACGGTTCGTCGAGCCGTCGTTCGAGGCGTCAACGATTCCCGAGGACGCGTTCGCATTAGTGGTCGCGAGCCGCGCGGGCGGGTTCGGGATGGAGGCCGGCGACGACCGACTCCGCCTCAACGCGGACGACGCGGCCGAACTCGGCGTCGAAGACGGGGAGCGGGTGGCGGTGTCGACGGTCGACGGCGACGCGTCGGTGGAGGCGGTCGCGCACGTCACGGACGGCATCCGCGCGGGCACGGTCGCCCTGCACGCGGACGCCGCGGACCCGCTCGTCCGCGCGGGCGCAACCGCCGTTCGCGTCGATTAACGAACTGCGACGAGCGGGTCGTCGCGGACGTGACTGGTGAGCGCGACGCGCGTCACGTCCGCGCGCTCGTGAATCTCCGCGGCGATTTCTTCGGCGGTGTCTCGGCGCTCTTGGTCGTCGACCTTGTTCAGGACGGGAATCACGGTCGCGTCCTCTGGGGCGTTTTTCAGGCCGCCCTCGGGGTGCGCGAGCACCGCGGCGACGTGTTCGGGTTCGATGGTATCACCCGTCGCGAGGGCGGTGAGCGCGGCGACGCGCTCGGGCCGGTGAACCGTGTCCTCGCTGAGCGGGTCGCCGACCACGCCGACGGACGCGACGGGCAGGACGGTGTCGGTGTTCGCGGGAATCGGCGGTTCGCCCTCCTTCGGGGCCTTGAACTCGCGGCCGCGCGCGCCGTCCGCTTTCACGAGCACGGCGTCCGCGAGGTCGCGGAGGCCGGCGACGGTGTCGGGGTCGTATCCCCGGTAGTGGCCGGGCCGGTACTCGCCGGCGACGACGCCGACCGGGAAGTCGGTCGCGGCCTCGATTGCCGCTCGCGGGTCGTCGGTCATGCGGAACGTCGAGAGGTGCGCTGTGAGGTCGGGGACGCGGGTGGTCGTGGTGACGACGGCGTGCGGGATGCGGTCGGCGAGCGCGAACGCGGTGGTTTTCTTCCCGCCGGCGCCGACGATGGCGACGACGCCGTCGGCGGCGAGGGCGTCACGGAACTCCATACGGTCGCTGAGAACGGTGGACGGGTAAGCGCGGCGTTACTCGGGGAACCCGCCGGGAGTGACGGCGCGCTTGCCGGCGTCGGTCGCGCGGAAGACGACTTCGCCCGTGACAGGTTCGACGAGGCCGCGGTCGGCGAGGACGGCGCAGCGGCGCTCCACGTACGGCGTGTGTGCACCGACCCGGTTGGCGATGATGGCCGCGTACTCCACGCGGCCGTCCGCGAGGAACTCGAGTATCGCCGCGTCCACGGGCCGGAGCGCTGGACGACCGCTACGCGCGTCGCTCATACACCTTAGTGTGTATTGTTACCACATAACACTATCGGGTGAATCTAAGTTCGGAACGCCCCAACCGTGGGTGTGCCCGCGACCACCACGCCCGCAGAACTCGCCGCGCTCCTCGACGCGGACGCCGACGCCACCATTCTTGACACGCGCCCGCCCGAGAGCTTCGACGCCTGGCACCTCCCCGGAGCCGTGAACGTCCCGTACAAGCCGAACCAACCGTTTCCTGGGGATGCGCTCCCCGATGACCTCGACACCACGGACCGCGTGCTCACCGTCTGCGCGAAGGGAACGTCCTCGCGCTTCCTCGCCGACGAACTCGAATCCGCGGGGTACCGGGACGTATCCGTCGTCGCCGGCGGGATGCGCGGCTGGAGCGCCGTCTACGAGACCGTGCCCGTCGTCGCCCGGAGCGACCTCGAAATCGTGCAGGTGCAGCGCCGCGCGAAGGGCTGCCTCGGCTACGTCGTCGCGGACCCGCGGAGCGGGGACGCCGCCGCGGTCGACCCGACCCGCCACACCGAACGGTTCCGCGCCGTCGCCGAGTCCCGGGGCTACGAACTCGTGCGCGTGCTCGACACGCACGTCCACGCCGACCACGTCTCGGGCGGCCGACGGCTCGCCGACGACCTCGGCGTCCCCTACCACCTCGGCGCGAACGCCCGCGAACGCGACGTCGCGTACGAGTACGACGCCATCGAGCGAAACGACACTGTCTCGGTGGGCGACGTATCCGTGAAGGCCGTGCCGACGCCGGGTCACACGACCGACCTCACGAGCTACCTCGTCGACGACGCGGCGGTGCTCACCGGGGACGCGCTGTTCGTCGACTCCGTGGGTCGGACGGAGCTGGAGTTCGGGGACGCGGACGCCGACCGCGGCGCGCGCCTCCAGCACGGAAGCCTCCACCGAACACTCCTCGCGCTCCCGGACTCGGTGACCGTGCTCCCCGGGCACGCGAGCGTCGCCGCCGACGGCACGTGGACGCCCACCCCGCCCGGCCACCCCGTGAAATCCCGGCTCGGCGCGCTCCGCGACCGCCTCCCCCTGCTATCGCTGTCCGAGGACGCGTTCGTGGAGCGCCTCACCGCGAGCGCGCCAGCGAAACCACCGAACTACGAGCGCGTCATCGACATCAACCGCGGCCGAGAAGAACCCGAGACCGAGACCGAACTCACAGAACTCGAACTCGGCCCGAACAACTGCGCGATAGACTGACGGCCGGACTGACGAGTACCACCCACGACTAAATGCCAGCCGGGAGAGGGGTTCGTATGGCCGAGACCAACCGACAGTGGATTCTCGCGCAGCGTCCGACCGGCGAACCGACCCGCGACGACTTCGAACTCCGGGAAACGGAGAAACCGACCCCGGGCGCGAACGAGGTGCGCGTCGACCTCTCGTATATGTCCGTCGACCCCTACATGCGCGGCCGGATGCGGGACGCCGAATCCTACGCGGAACCCTGGGACGTCGGCGACCCGATGCAGGCCGGCGCGGTCGGCACCGTCGACGAGTCGAACCACCCCGACTTCGAACCGGGCGACACCGTCGTCGGGAACCTCCGCTGGGCGGACTACGTCGCCGTCGACGGCGCGGAACTCTCCCCCGTCCGCACGGGCGACGCACCCGTCAGCACCGCGCTCGGCGTGCTCGGGATGCCCGGCCGCACCGCCTACTTCGGCCTCTACGACGTGGGCGACCCCACGCCCGGCGACACCGTCGTCGTCTCGGGTGCTGCGGGCGCCGTCGGCTCCACGGTCGGCCAGCTCGCCAAACTCGCCGGCTGCGAAGTCGTCGGGTACGCCGGGAGCGACGAGAAAGTCCAGTACCTCGAGGACGAACTCGGCTACGACCGCGGCATCAACTACAAGGACGAGGACGTCCGCGACGCTCTCCGCGATGCGACGGACGGCGTCGACATCTACTACGACAACGTCGGCGGCCCCATCACCGACGCCGTCATGGACCACCTCAACGTCGACGCACGCGTCGTCGTCTGCGGCCAAATCGCGCACTACAACGACACCGAACGCCCCACCGGCCCCCGCCACTTCGGTACTCTCATCCAGACCCGCGCCCGCGTCGAGGGCATCCTCGTCCGCGACTTCGCGCCGCGCTTCGAGAAGGCCACCCGCCGCCTCGCCGAGTGGGTCGCGTCCGGTGACCTCACCTACCGCGAAACCGTCACCGACGGCCTGGAGAACGCGCCCGACGCCTTCCTCGGTCTCTTCGAGGGCGAGAACATCGGCAAACAGCTCGTGAAACTCGACTAGCTGCTGCTTCGTTCAGTCCCCCTCGAACAGCGAGGAGGACGTCTCCGAGGGTCGTCCCGTACCGGTCTGGTCTCCGCGGAAGACTTATCGCAATATCCTAATATATTTCGTGTGTGGTAGTATGACACGCAAACTCTCGTACGCGGACCTGGACGCCGGCCGGGACTGCAACTACTGGACGTACGACCGCACCCTCCAACGACACGCCCGCCGGATCTACGATAGCGACGACTTCGATTGGGCCGAACCCCGTCTCCGCGACTGGGGTGACACCGTCGGACACACGATCACGAACAACGCCGACGCCGCGAACCGCCACGGCCCCGAACTCCACACGTACGACCGCTACGGGGACGTGCAGAACGAGGTCGAGTACCACCCGGCGCAACACGAGAACGACCGGCTCACGTACGAGGCAGGCGTCGTCGCCGACTCCTTCACGCCGCCGGACGACCGCGACGACAGGCTCGGCCTCACGCACACGCTCGTGATGCAGGTCTTCCTCGGATACTGCGATATCGGGTTCGCGTGTCCGGTCTCCATGACCGCGGGCGCCGCGCACGTCCTCGATACCTACGCCGAGGAATCCACGCACGCGGACGTGCTGCGCGAGCACTTCGACGCGCTCACCGCCCGCGACAGCGACGACCACGAGGAGGGCGCGATGTTCCTCACCGAACGGCAGGGCGGAAGCGACGTGGGCGCGAACGAAACGGTCGCCGTCGAGGCCGACAACGGCACGTATCGACTGACCGGCGAGAAGTGGTTCTGCTCGAACGTCGACGCCGAAGGAACGCTCGTCCTCGCGCGCCGGGCGGCCTCCGGCGAGGCCGCCGACGGAGAGAGCGGTGAAACCGCGAGCACGGAGGGCGCCCCTGACGGTACCGCCGGACTCTCGCTGTTCCTCGTTCCGCACACGAAGCCGGACGGGTCGCTGAACGACCAGACCTATCGCCGATTGAAGGATAAACTCGGCACCGAGGCCGTCCCGACCGGCGAAGTCGAGCTGGACGGCGCGCTCGGCTACCTCGTCGGCGAACCCGAGTCCGGGTTCGAGTACATGACGGCGATGTTGAACTTCGAACGCGTGGCGAACGCGGTCGGCGCGACCGGTGTCGCCGGGCGTGCCCTTCTCGAATCGAAGGTTCGCGCGGCGAACCGGGAAGCGTTCGGGAAACGCCTCGACGAACACCCGCTGATGCGGCGCGACCTCTTCGAGATGAGCGTCGACTACGAGGCGATGACCGCGTTCACGACGGAAGCCATTCGGTTGCTCGACGCGGCCGAACGCGACGGCGACGACCCCGAACTGATGCGCGTACTCGTCCCCATCGCGAAGTACCGGACCGCGCGCATGGCCGTCGACATCACGTCGTACGCGATGGAGGTGCTCGGCGGGAACGGCTACGTCGAGGACTTCACCACGCCCCGCCTCCACCGGGACGCCCAGGTCCTCCCTATCTGGGAGGGCACCTCGAACATCCTCTCGCTCGAACTCCTCAGCGCGCTCGCGACGGACGGCGCTGCATCCCGCCTGGTGTCCACCATTCAGTCCCATCTCGACGACGCCACCCACCCCACGCTTGCAGACGCTCGGGAGACCGTTGCAGACGAACTGGCCGACCTTCAGGCGTCGCTCGCCGCTCTCGCTGACGCCGACCGCGCGGACGCACAGACGGCCGCCAAGGACCTCGCCGACTACGTCTTCGACGTGTACACGAGCGCGCTCCTGCTCTCACACGCCCAGACCCGGCTCGACGATGCCGACGACGCCCGCGAGGCCACTGTCGCTCGCGCGTTCGTCGACGACTGCTTCGCCACTCCGGACGCCCGCGGAATCGCCGACGCAGATACCGTTGACTCGGACGCGTTCGAAGCAGTCGTCCGATACGCCCGTCTCGACCCAGACGCACTCGCTGAAACGCCGATCGCGGACTGAGTGGGGCGACAACGGCCGGTGATTGCAGCGCAGAGATGCAAAGAATCATACGCGATACTGTGCCATGGCGTGTATGAGCGTCGACGACTGGGACGCGGCGCCGGTTGCCGGTTCGCCGTGCGTGCCTGGTGTCACCGCAGCAGTGCCGTCGGTGCAGACGCGTTCCGCGAACACGGTTCGTCGGTCAGCCGCGCCGGTGACGCGTGATGTGTGAGGACGAACGCGTCGTGCTGTCCCTCCTCGACGACGAGTACGCTCGCGAGATTCTCAAGGAGACCAGCGTCGAACCCCTGTCCGCGAAAGCGCTGACCGAACGCTGCGACGCCTCCCCGCCAACCATCTACCGTCGCCTCGACCGCCTCCAAGAACAGAACTTGGTCGTCGAACGTCAGCGAATCGCGTCCGACGGCAACCACCACGCGGTGTACTCGGCGACGTTCGAGCGCGCGGTGGTCGAACTCGAATCGGGCGACCTCGCCGTGGACGTGTTCGTGCGCGACGACCCCGCAGACCAGTTCACGCACCTCTTCGAGGAACTCCGATGAACGTCGGTGGCGTCTCGATAACGACGAGCGGCGGTACGCCACTCCTCGTCTTCGGCTTGTTCCTCAGCGTCGCCCTCGCGACGCTGCTCGGCGGCGTGCTCGTCGTTCGCATCGGCCGCGGGTACCGGCGGACCGGTAGCCGCCACCTGCTCGCACTCGGCGTTGGATTCCTGTTCGTCGTTCCCGTCCCGAAACTCCTGAACCTCTCGCTCTCGACGGCGACCACCCTCTCCAGTGAGGTGGTGTCGCTCGTCGGGTCGGTCGCACAGCTCCTCGGGTTCTCCGTCATCCTGTACGCCATCTATGACACGTAAACAGCGAACACCTGCGTCCGTGACGGGTGAGGGTCGATGAGCGCGCTCACCACCGTCGCCGTCTGGCAGGTCGTCCTCGACGCGTTCCTCGTGTGCGTCGGCGGTCTCGTGAGCGTGCAGGCCTACCGCGGGTATCGACGACACGACAGCACCGCGATGCTCGCCGTCGCCGTCGGCACGCTCGTCCTCGTGCTCACGCCGTTCCTCCTCGAATACGTGTTCGAAGCCGCCACGCTCGTCACGCCGCTCCAGAGCGCGATTCTCCGCCAGGGCGCGGACAGTCTCGCCCTGTTGGTCATCCTCTACGCGCTCGTCCGCTAATCCTGTTCCGCGACACGCCGCTCGCTCGGGGTCGTCGCCGGTTCGCCGACCGGCCGCGAGCGCGCCGCGTGAACGATACAGCCGCCGAGAACCACGAGCAGTCCGTAGAGCGCGAGCGACCCGACGGACAGTACTGCGTGACTCGCCGCGACCACGGTCGCGGTGACGGACGCGGGTGCGCCGGTCGCGCTGAGCACGTCCGCGAGTATCGCCGGTTGAACCGGCGCGAGTAGGAATACGGTCCCCGTCAGGAAGCACGCGCGCACGACCGGGTCGCGGACCGTGTAGAGGAGCGCGACGAGCGGCACGTAGACGTAGAGGACGTGATGAATGTTTGACGCGGGGGAGACGAGCAACATCACGACGACCGTGCCGAGGTACGCGATGGCGCGGTCGCGCTGCGTGCCGGCTTTCGTGTATACTACGCCGAGCACTGGAAGCAGAAACACGGCGGCGAGCACCGTGTACACGACTGGTTCGGCGTCCGGGAGGAGCGCCGCGAGCGGGCGTTGGAGCGTCAGCGCCGAGACGTTCGGACTCATACCGGCGGCGAGTTCGCTGACGCGACTCCGCTCGAACACGATGAACCGCACGTACTCCGCGTGGAGCGACCAACCGAACATCGCGACCCCCGCCGCGCACAGGGCCGTGGCGGCGCCGAGACACCACGCGATTGCTCGCCACGCGCGTCGCCGCGCGAACCAGACGAGCAGGAACAACGGGAAGAGTTTGAACGCGGACGCCAGCGCGAGCAACCCACCCGCCGTCCGCTGGCGGCCCGCGTTGAGCGCTCGATACGCGCCGAGGAGGGCGAGGAGAACGAACAGCCCGAGCTGGCCCTGTCCAAGCACGACCATCGGGTACGTGCTGAGTGTGAAGAACGCGGCGACGAGCGCGGTGTCGGTCCGGCGGAGCGCGACGCCGCGGTCCCGGAGGTCGTCGAGGACGAGACCGGCGCACGCGAGGCCGGCGAGGACGCTTGCCGTCGCGTGCACGAGGTACGCAGCACTCCACGACACGAGCGTGTACGCGTAGAACGCGACGACAGTGATCGGCGGATACACCCATTCGCCGCCGCCGACGGACGGAGAGACGCCGACGAACGGCCGGCCGTCGAGCGCGAGCGTCGCAGCGTGATGGTACGCGCGGAAGTCCCACGCGAACGGCGTGGTGTCCGCGAGCCCCCAGAAGTAGACCGGGACGAGGAGTCCAACGAGCACGCCGAACGCGAGGACGGCGCGGACGGCGCGCCGCGACCGCCGGGGCGTGGTCACTCCGACCACCATTGCGGGCGAACGCGGCGCGTGAGTCGACTTCGGGCGTCGCTGCGGAACGCGGCGTGCGTGGAGGGCGGCATCATCCGAACGGTGTCGAGTGACCGCCTTAACCAATAGTGGGGAGTTTCCGGCTCTGAAACCGCCGGTCGTGGCGCGCGGACACCGAGGGGTTTACGGCGGCACCGTCGGACGTATCGTGCGTCATGCGTTCCCGCCCGCTACTGGTCCTCCTGGGTATCGCCGTGCTCTCCGTGTGTGCGGGGTGCGCCGCCCTGCCGGGCGACACGCAGCCGAGCGCCGCCGAGGTCAAGCAGACCGCGATAGCCAAGACCGACGCGCTCGACGCGTACGCGGCGACCGTCCACGTCACGCTGAACGGATCGCTCAACGAAACCGTCACCTATCGGGTTGCGCACAGTGACGGGCGGACGAACGCGACGTACCGCCAGCCGGACCGGATTGCTGGGATGCGCATCGTCACCAACGCGTCCGCGACGGTTCAGTACGTTCCGCGGACGAACCGCGCGACCGTGACGTACGGAACGACGCCAACCGATCTCTTCGAGCGGCTCTCCGACTTGCTCGAACGGAATGCGACCTACGAAGGCGAGACGAACGCGGGGGACGGGTTCGCGGTCGAATACGCCGTCGAAGGCGGGAACGCGTCGGTTCGAGTCGGCGCGGCCGGCGGCCCCTATCAGTTCGTCACGCAAGCCGCGACGGCGAACCGGACGACGCGCGTCTGGGTCGACCGCGACCGACGGATTCCCGTGAAAGCCCGGATGACGTACTCGACCAACAACTCCACGTCGCGGGTCACCATCGAGGTGACGAACGTCACGCTCGACCCGGAGTTCGCGGCTGACCGGTTCGACCCGAACCTCCCGGAGTCCGCGACCGTCACCACGAATCGCGTCATCACGGCCGACGACCTCGCGGCGCTCCGCACGAACACGACCGTCACGGTTCCGTCGCCCGACGTTCCTGCGCCCTATCAGTTCGAGGACGGCATGCTCTTGGCGTACGGGAACCGGACGAGCATCACGCTCACGTACACGACGCCGAACGATACCAGCCTCCTCGTCACGAAACGCGTTCCCGCCGCCGACCGCCGCCTCGATGGCGAGCCAGTGAGCGTGAACGGGACGACGGTCCGGTACGTCGAGAACGGCGACCGACAACTGGTGCAGTGGCAGACCGAGTCGGCGACATACACGGTCACGGGCGAGAATCGGGACGTTCTCCTCGCAGTGGCGTCGTCAGTCGTCGATAGGAGAGAACCGTCAGCGGGGACGCCGGCGGACCAGCGGCATCCGCTCCTATGCGGCGTGGTACCCTGACGGTTCCGCACAGTTTCTCGGCCTGAAACTACCCGGTAGGTACACGCGGCCCCCGTTCCACTTTCGCACATGGCGTTCTCCGCGTCACTCTCGGTGTCGACGCTCTTCGGCGGATTCCTCCTCGTCGTCTCTCTGGTCGTTCTCGCGGCAAGCGCTCGATACGTCTGGCGCGCGTCAGCGGTCGTCCGCGCGCCGTCGATTGACACCCTCGCTGGCGCTGACGCGAACGCGCTCGTCCGTCTCACTGGCACCGTCGAACACGCGGTCGACCCGCTCGTCGCGCCGTTCAGCGACACCGACTGCGTCGCGCTCCGGTATCAGGTAGAGGAACGACGCCTCAGCTTCCTCTACGTCCTCCCCTGGTACGTCACCGTTCACGAAGCCACCGCGGCCGTTCCGTTCGACCTCGCCACGTCCGCTGCGACCGTACCCGTCGACGAAGCCACGCGAACCGTCACCGCGGCCACGACGACCGTCGCGACCGTTGGCCCCGACGACACACCGCCCAAGTCCATTCAGTCGTTCGAACGCGACCACGACCGGATTCCGCGTTCGTCGTGGTGGCAGACACCACCCACCGGTATCCGGTCTGTCTTCCGCGCACTCTCAATCGGAACGCGACGCTACACCGAACAGTGCATCGAACCCGGTGACGAGGTCACTGTCGTCGGCCGCACCACGAACGCTGGCACAACCCTCACGCCGCTCGTCGTCTCGGACCGCTCACCGCGCGCAACGGTCTTCCGGATGGCGCGCACCTCTCTCGGCGGCCTCGTCATCGCCCTCGTTGGTTTTCTGCTCGGTCTGTTCCTCCTTCTCGCGTAACGATTCACGGTCTATGACGGGCGCGTCCGTACGTTTCGAGGCGGAGACAGGGCTACGAGACGTACTTTGGAGGATAGCGGCTGTGCCTCAAATGGAAGTGGTTGGAGACCAGGATGGAAAACGAACGCTACAGTATCCGGCAACAGATAGAGCGTTAGCTTTCCAATTATAGATAAAAGAGGCGGGAGTATAAGTCTATGGGTCAGCGCAGCTCGTCATGGTCGCACGCCTCCACTGGCGGATACGACCGGTCGCTCTGCGTGATGCCGTGGCGCGCCCACGTCGCTGCCTGTTCGAGCGCGATGGTCGCCGGGTCGAGGAACGGCACGTCCAGGCGCTCCGCGACGAACTCGTGTTGCTGTGCGAACGAGAGGCTCATACAGCCCGGGAACAGCGCGTCCGCGCCGTCCTCACGCACCGCACGCGAGCCGGTGGCTACCATTCGCTCCGCGAGCGCCGTGGACTCGTGGTCGATGTCCTCCACGGGTGCGTCGACCGACCGGACACCTGCGCACCGCTCCGTGAACCCGAGCGCGTGGAGTTGCTCGCGGCACATCGGGATGGTGCGGTCGAGGACGGTGAGCCAGCCGAACCGGTCGGCGACCTGCGCGGCGGTGTGAACCGTCGCCTCCGCGGGTCCGACGACCGGAACAGACACCAGTTCGCGGAGCGGTCGCAGGCCGGTGTCGCCGAAGCAGCCGACGACGATGGCATCGTACTCGGCCTCGATAGCGCGCGCTCGACGGAGCGTCCCGGGGACGCTTAAAGCATCGTCGACCGTGGATTCGATGCTCGATGGGCCGTCCGGGTCGGCGTTGACGACCGTGACCGTCGCGCTCGTCAGGTCGTTCGCGACGCGCTCGCGGCGCGCCCGCTCGTCCTCGGTGAACCCGCTCCCCGGGACGAGGTACGCGATATCCACCATTAGAGGAGGCGGCGAGCGCGGCGCACCTCCGCGACGACCGCGTTCTGCTCGCGCTTCAACTGGGTCTGCAGGAACTTCACGTCGTCACCCTCCAGCGCTTCGAACTTCGCCGCGGGCGCGAGCCGCGGCACGGGCTGGCGGCCGACCGCGGGATCCTGCTCGAACTGGCCCTCGGAGACAAGGTTCACGCGCGTCAGGATGCGCGACAGCTGTTTGATAGTCTCGTTCGCCTTCGCGGCGGACACGTCGCCGGCCTCGACGGCGTCGTAGAACTCCTCGAGATCGGTTTCGAGCGCTTCGAGCGCTTCGATAGCGGGCGAGAAGTCGAAGTGGTCGCCGGCGTCCTCGTCGTAGCCCTCCACGGCGTCGAGGATGGCGGCGGCGTTGCGCGCGTGGTCGAACGGCAGCACGTCCGCGTTCAGGACGCGCGCGACGCTCACCGCGTACAGTCGGATGTCGCGGACGAGTTCGTCCTCCCCGGCCTTGTCGAGCGTGTCCGTGGAGACGTGCCAGGCGTCCGAGTTCCCGCCGCAACCGCCGACCTCGTGGAACCCGCGTTCCTCTCGTTCGGCGGTCGGAATGTTCGAGGACAGCATGAAGAAGCCCGTGATGCCGAGGTTGTCGAACGAGTAGTCGCCCGCGCGATGCGGGAAGTGCTCCTCGTACGGCGCGCCCGTCACGTCATCGATGGCATCCCCGACGAGGCCGTGCGCTTCGGGCGTCCAGCACGACATATCCGTGTAGTCAGTCGCGTCCTTCGCGCCCGGGCTGTCCATGTTCACCTGCGCGACGCAGTTCTCGTCGAGTTCGTGCGCGAACTCGTCCGCGTACCACGTCGACCCCGCGTACCGGCCCGTCGAGTGTGCGGGCCACCACGCGATGCGGATGTCCCGGTCGAGGTCGTCGCTGTGCTTCTCGAAGACACGCGCGAGTTCGAGGAGGCCTGCGTCCCCCGTCGCGTTGTCCGTGATTCCGACGTACCACGAGTCGTAGTGGCCGTGTAGGAGGACGAAATCGTCGCTCTCGCTGTTCCCGCCCTCGACGCGGGCCTCGACGAGCGGGCACTCCATCCAGTCCGTCGTGAGGTCGGTCTCGAGTTCGAGTTCCAGGCCCTCCTCGGCGAGCGCCCAGTCCTTCAGCGTCTCGCCGTCGGGGTTGTTCACGTTGACGACGGGGATGCCGGGAATCTTCTCCGTCTCGTCGAGCCGCGGCGCGCCGCCCCAGACGGGCGTCGCGATGCCGTTGTGCGGTTCGCGGTCGTGTTCGTGAATGGCGACGACGCCGATGGCGCCCTTGTCCTCGAGGATGCTGGTCGCGCGAATCGAGAGGCTTCCCGCAGCGGTGAGCGCTATCTTCCCGGAGAGGTCGCCCACGTCCGCGAACGCGCCCTCGCCAGCCGCGCCCTCAGCGAGCAATCCGGTCTCGACCTCCCCGACGTACTCGACGTCGCCCTGCACGGTCGTCGACTCGGAGAACGAGACTGTCTTCACCGGCCCGGGTTCGAACTCCTTGTTCAGCGTGCGGATGTCCGCGTCGTGTGGCTGACTGATGTAGAGGTCGGGGTCGTATCGGTTCGCGTCCACGCCGAACGCGTCGAGCCGGTCGAGAATGTACTCGGCAGCCTTTACTTCCTCCTCAGTGCCGGAGAGGCGGTTGAGGTCGGAGAATTCCTCGAGGAGGGCCCACGGTTCGTCGACGGAGATATCGTCCACGAGCGACCGTTCGAAGTCGCTAAGCGCTTCACTATCCGCGATAGTCTGACTCATCTGCTTGAGACTCCCACACCCACCCGCAAAAACGTTCGCCTTGCGGTAGGCCACTACACGGTAGTGTCCGCCGAGACGGGGATGTACGGTGGCGAGTGCGTCGATTGTAGTCAGGGTCAACGCTTATACTGCCGGGGGAGAAACACAATCGCGTATGCCTGCGACAGAGACACAGGACCGTATCACGGACACCGGACAGGCGGGGTTCTTGCTCCTCCTCTCGGTGAGTTCCGTCGTGTTCGCCATCGGCATCTCGATAACCCTCCTCGGACTGACGACGCCCTACCTCAGCTCGCTCACCGACAAAATCGCCGTAGTCGCCGTTGGAGTCGCGGCGATGACTGGCGGCGCGGCCGGCGCCTACACCGCGCTGTCGTAGAGGTGACAGGCGACGTAGACACCGTCTACTTCTCGATACTCAGGTGACGCGGTCTCGCACTCGCTGGTAAACGTCTCCGCGAGCGTCGCCGCCGCCGCGTCACTGTCGCCGTTCGACAGGGCAGCGAGCGCCGACTCGACCGCCGACTCAGCCGATTCGTCCGTGAACCCGTCGGAGAAGTACGCGTTCCGGAGCGCCGTGGCTTCGCTTTCGCCGGCCGCGGGAGTGACGCTCCGAACGCTGTCGGACTCGATGTCCTGCCGGAGGTCCATGACTTCGCGGAAGCGCTCCTGCTCGATGTCCACGCCCTCGGGTGGAATGACGTCGGGACACCGCGTGTGGAACCGACAGCCGGACGGCGGGTCGCGGGCGGACGGCGTCTCGCCCGAAATATCCGCGCCCGTCCGTTCGACCGTCGGGTCCGGAACGGGCACGGAGTTGACGAGCGCGCGCGTGTAGGGGTGCTTCGGGTCGTCGACGAGGTCGGCGGTGTCGCCGAGTTCGACGAACTCCCCGAGGTACATCACGCCCGTCCGGTCACAGATGTTCCGCACGAGACTGATGTCGTGACTGATGACGCCGTACGTCAGGTCGTGCTCTGCGCCGAGGCGCTCCATCAGGTCGAGGACGTTCGCGCGGATGCTCACGTCGAGCATCGACACCGGCTCGTCAGCGAGCACGAACTCGGGGTCGATGACGAGCGCGCGAGCGATGGCGACGCGCTGACGTTCACCACCCGATAACTGGTCGGGGAACCGCTGGAGGTACTCCTCCGCGGGCGACAACCCGACTTCCTCCAGCGTCTCCCGGGCGCGCTCGACGCGCGCCGAGTACGACGGTTCGTCCCCGAGCAAACTGATGGGTTCGAGGAGGGTTTGCTGAACCGTCAATCTCGGGTTCAGGCTCTCGAACGGGTCCTGGAAGATGACCTGGGCGTCCCGTCGGAACTCTGATTCGTTCCGCCGGCTCAGCGACCCGAGGTCCTGGCCGTCGAACGATATCGTCCCGTCGGTCGGTTCGAGGAGCTTCAACAGGAGGCGGCCGAGCGTGCTCTTCCCGCTCCCGGACTCGCCGACGATGCCGAACATCTCGCCGCGATTGATTGTGAACTCCACGTCGTCCACCGCACGGACGGGCGTGGGGTCGCGGCCGAGCAGCGTATCCACGAGTCCTTGGTCGTTGTCGAAATACTTCCGCACGCCGTCGACTTCGACCAGCGGCTCGTCCGTCGGCGTGCGGGTGACCTCCGAGGACGTCCCACCCCACGTCTCGGGTTTCGCGGCCTCCTCACGGATGCGGTCGATGTCGTCGACGTAGTGACACCGTGAGACGTGGCCGGCGTCGCCCGGCGCGTCATGAGCCTCGGGGTGTGCGCTCTCGCAGTCCTCCGTCGCGAACGGACAGCGCTCGCGGAACACACAGCCCGACGGCGGATCCGTGAGGTCGGGTGCGGACCCCGGAATCGCGACGAGGTCGCGGTCCGGGTCGTCCACGCTCGGGAACGAGTTCTTCAAACCGAGCGTGTACGGGTTCGCGGGGTTCGTGAACACGTCCTCCGCGGTGCCGCGCTCCATCAGTTCGCCCGCGTACATCACTGCTACGTCGTCACAGATTTCGGCCATCACGCCGATGTCGTGACTGATGACGACGATGCTCAGGTCGAACTCGTCCTGAATGGACGCGAGTTCTCCGAGGATTTCGTCTTGCACGACCACGTCGAGCGCGGTCGTCGGTTCGTCCGCGATGATGACGTCGGGGTCGCAGGAGATGGCCATCGCGATGACCGCGCGCTGCAGCATCCCGCCCGAGAATTCGTGCGGGTAGTCGTCGAGCCGCCCCGGGTCGAGTCCAAGGCGGTCGAAGAGATCGCGCGCGTGCTCCATCGCTTCCTCGGTCGTGCGGTCGGTGTGGAGCTGCACGACGTCCACGATCTGCTTCCCGACCGTTGTCACCGGGTTCAGGGAGTTCATCACGTTCTGCGGGATGGTCGCAACCTCCGACCACCGAACGCCGCGGAGTTCCGCCTCCGAGAGGCTGGTGAGGTCGCGGCCGTTCAAGCGAATGCTCCCGCTCGTGATCTCTCCGTTGTCGTCCAGGAGGCCGACGAGCGACCGGACGGCCGTCGTCTTCCCGCACCCGGACTCACCGACGACGCCGAACGTCTCGCCGCGCTCGACGGTGAAACTCACGTCGCGCACGGCCTGCACGTCCGGGCCGTCGTCCATCCGGTACGTCACCGAGAGGTCTTCGACCTCCAGGAGGTACTCCGATTCTGGTTCGCGTGCTTCGACTGTCGTGCTCATGACTGGCTACCCGGATTCATGACGTCTTCGAGGCTATACCCGACGAAGTAGAACGACGCGGCGAGCAGCGCGATCATCAGGCCGGGCGGAATCAACCACCACCACGCCGTGTAGACGTAGCCCTCGACCTGAATCCACTGCAGCATCACGCCCCACGAGATGTTCGTGAAGTCGCTGAACCCGAGGAACGCGAGGCTCGCCTGCGTCAGAATCGCGAACGCGGCGTCCTGTGCGAGGTAGACGAACGACAGCGGCAGCACGTTCGGGATGATGTGCCGGAACATGATGCGGAGGTCGCTCGCTCCGCTCGCGCGCGCCGCCTCCACGAACGGCCGCTCGGAGAGCGACAACACCTGGCCGCGGATGACGATGGCGTTGTTCAGCCAGGACTTCACGACGATGGCGAGGATGATGTTCGTCGTCGACATCCCGCGAACGAACACGAGAACGATGACGAGCGGCAGGAACGGCAGCGCGTACAGGATGTCCACGACGCGCTGGATACTCTCGTCTATCCACGTGTTCGCGTAGTAACCGCTGATAATGCCGAGCGGCACGCCGACGAACGAGGACAGCAGGCCGGCCGCGAGCCCGATGAAGAGCGCGGTTCGACTCCCGTACACGAGCTGGGTGAAGATGCCGTGCCCGAGGCTGTCCGTGCCGAGCGGCGCGAAGAACGGGTCGCCGAACGCCGGCGGGTGCGGGAGCGACGCCATCTGTTCGAACGTCGCGCCGTCGCCGTACGCCCGCCATTCGAGGCTGTGCGGAGCGATGTACGGTGCGAACACCGACATCAGGATGATGACGGTGAGGATGATGAGTCCGATGAGGCCCACGGGGGACTCCGTGAACTGACTCCACGTCCGCTTGAACCCGATTTTCCACGGTTTCAGGCGGTCGCGGAGCTGGTCCATCCGAGAGTAGTCCTTCGCCGCCATCAGTCGCTGCCTCCGAATTCGATGCGTGGGTCGATCATTGTGTAGACGATATCAGTGAGGAACCGCAGGACGACGATGAGCACGCCGAGCACGTAGAACGCGGCGAGCGCCGTCGGCAGGTCCTTCGCGAGCACGGAGTCCACGAGTAGCTTTCCGAGACCGGGCCACGAGAACACCGTCTCGACGATGACGCTCCCGTCTATCATGAACGCGATACCGATTATCGCTTGCGTGACGACGGGGATGAGGGCGTTCCGCGCACCGAACCGCGTCATCACGGTCGACTCGGGGTAGCCCTGTGCGCGCGCGAAGTCGATGTAGTCCGCGTTCACCACGTCCTGCATCGTCGTCCGCATCACGAGCATCGGCCCCGCCCACCCGATGAGCGCGAGCGCAAGCACCGGGAGCGTCAGGTGGCGGACGAGGTTGACGACCGCGTCCACCCAGCCGAACTGTGACGCGAACGGCGGGAGCATATGCCCGGACGGCAAGAGGTTGAGCTGGTAGGAGAACACCCAGAGCAGTATCCAGCCGAGCCAGAAGAACGGGATGCTGTACAGCGTCAAGCCCGCCATGAACCCACCGAGGTCGGTCTTGCTCCCGCGCTTCCACCCGAAGTACGTCCCGAGAATCGTCCCCAGACTGTACTGGAGGACGAACGCGGGGACGAACAGGATGAGCGTCGGGAACAACCGGTTCAGGATGCGTTCGCTCACGGGTTCGAGGCTGGTGACCGAATACCCGAAGTCGAACACGAGGTAGTTCGTGATGAACTGCACGTACTGCTCCCAGAGCGGCGCGTTCAGGCCGAAGCGCTGTTCGAGGTTCTGAATCTGTTCCGCCGTCATACTCGGCCCGACCAACTGGTCCACGGGACTGCCCGGCATCGCGTGGAGGAGGACGAACAGGAGCGTCGCGATCGCGTAGAGAGTGACGGCACTAATCCCGAGACGCCGGAGGACGTACCGTCCAGTTATCCGTGCCATATCGTGTGTCGCGTGAGATGGGGTGTGTTATTGAGACTGGTGAACATTGAGGTACGTCCACGGGTTCTGGGAGACACCGCCCGGCATCTGCACCCAGCCGTCGAACGCTTGCGTGGTGGCGTGCAGCCGGTTCGGGTACTCCGTGATGAGCGCGGGCATATCCTCGTAGATAGCCGACAGCGCCTCCTTCGACGCCTGGCGCTGCGTTTCTTGGTCGTACGTGCTGTGCACTTTCTCGATGAGGTCGTCTGCGCCACCGTAGCCCATCGGGTTGAGATGGAGCGCTTCCTTGTTCGACTCCATGTCGGCGCGGCGACTGTGCAGCCAGTAATTCAGGTAGAAGTGCGGCTTCGGCATGTACACCCAGCCGGACGCCCACATGTCGAAGTTCTCCTGCCCCCAGACGCGCGGGGACTGGCTGTTCTCCGCGATGGGCTGTTTCTCCGCGGGAATCCCGACCTTGTTGAGGTTCTCGACGAACCGCCCGCAGGCGCGGGCGACGATGGGGCTCGCGGACGGCGGCGTCATCATCATCTGGATGGGGCCCTGCCCGCTCTCGCCGTCGTTGTTCGTGTGCGCGTCGGTGAGGAGTTCACCGTCGACCCGGATTTCCTTGTCACCGGTGACTTGACTGGACTCGACGGACCCCCACGTGTAGTCGTGCTCGCCGTCGGCGTTCTCGAGGAACGTCCGCATCTGTTCGACATCGAGTTCACCGCTCTCCGTGCGGTACGGGCCGCTCTGGTAGGAGTCCGGCCGCCACGGGTCGTACGTGTTCGCGGCGGGATAATCGCCGGGCGTGGAGAGGCCGCGACGGAGCGTGTTCACGAGGTAGTCGAACGGGTACGCGAATCCGAGACTCTGCCGGAACTTCTTGTCGTCGAACGGGACGCGACGCATGTTGTACGCGATGTACTCGTAGCCGCGCGTCGGCGAGTTCCAGACCTTCGTGTCGTCGCGGTCCTGCAGTTGGAACGCACGGTTTGGCGTGACCGAGGAGTACGTCAGGTCGACCTCGCCGTTCTTCATACCGTTGATGAGTGCGGTCATGCTACCGAACACGAGGAACCGGAGGCTGTCCACGTACGGGCCCTCGTGGAGGTCGTCCGGAACCGCGTCAGGGCGTGCTTCGAGTTCGTACCAGTTGCCCTCGCTCTTGTCCCGCCACTGGAATCCGCCGGCGCCGATAGGTTGTTCGGGCGAGTACGTGGTGTAGTCGTCGATGTCGGACCAGACGTGTTCGGGGAGAATCGGCACGGCGAACGTGCCGGTGTCGGGCGTGAAGACGGCGGGCGTCTCGCTTCCGAGCGTGAACTCGATCTCGTACTGCCCGGTCTTTTCGAGGGATTCGAGGTTCCCGACGTTCCCCTCGTAGCGGTGGCCACTCTGCTCCATGAGGTAGTTAAACGTGAACGCCACGTCGTCGGCGTCGAACGTCTCGCCATCCGTCCACGTCATTCCCTCCCGGATATTCGCGCTGCCCTCGAGCGTGTCGGGGTCGAACTCCCAGTCGGAGAACGCGTACCCGGCCGTCTCGTTCGGGTTCTCCGGGTCTCGCGCCGTCGGGTAGACGAACAGCTGGTCCATGATGGCGAACGCCGCGGAGTCGGAGATGACGAGCGGATTGAAGCCGCGCGGTTCGTTCGTCAATCCGATGACCGGCTTTCCGCCCTGCTGGATTTCTCCCGGGGCGGTCGTCGTCCCGCTGGTCGTGTCGTTGTTGTCTGGTGAGTCCCCACCGCCGCTCGAACAGCCTGCGAGGCCGGCAACTCCGCCGACGCCGAGGTACTTCAGAACGTTACGGCGAGTCCCCTGACTATCGTTACTCATAGGTTTGCTACCGAGACTCACTTTTTCACGCCGCGTTATAAATTTTGGCTATGGGTCAACCTACGGGGGTTAGCGGAGGTGTTCGTCGAACCAGTCCGCCGTCCGCCGTACCGCGTCCCGGCGGTTCTCCGCGTCCCGGAAGCCGTGCCCCTCGCCCTCGTAGATGGTCGAATCGAACGGAACGTCGGAGTCTTCGAAGAAGTCGATGAGCTCTTCGGCCTGGTTCACGGGCACTCGGAGGTCCTCTGCGCCGTGCAGCACGGAGAGCGGAGTCGTCACGTCGTCCAGCCGCCAGTGGCTCGACGCAGCGTGATAGCGCTCCTCCTGCTCGTCCGGTGTTCCGCCGAGGTCGCGCTCCGTGAGCAGGCGTCCGACCCGGTCGACCTCCTCGTAGTCCGTGAACTGGTTCACGACGCCGTACCACTCCACCGCCGCGTCCCACACGTCGGGGTACTGCGTGATGGACTGAAGCGTCATGAACCCGCCCCACGACCCGCCGTAGATGCCGACCTCGTCGGTCGTGTACGGGAGATTGCGCGCGAACCGCGCGGCCTCGCGGGCGTCTTCGACCTCACCGCCTTCCCAGTCACCCATCGAGAGTTCCTGGAACGGCCGGCCGTACCCGCCGCTCCCGCGGAAGTCGATTCCGACGACGACGAACCCGCGCGCTGCGAGGTACTGCTCCATCGGGTGCCAGCCGTTCCCGAATTGGAAGTGCGCGCCGCCGTGCACCTGCACGAGCGTCGGCGCCGGGTTCTCTGGCGTCACGTCCTCGGGCTTGTACACGTACGCATTGACGTACATCCCGTCGAAAGACTCGTACGTGACGTTCTCGGGGACGACGACGCCCTCGGGTGTGTCGGGGTCCCGGAGCTGAGTCTCACTTCCACCGGCCACGTCGAGCGTTCGCGGGTGGTTCGGCGCGTCCTGCGCGGCGTACACGAACCCGAACCGCTCGCCGTCCGCGGAGAGGTGGACGGGGCCTGCGCCGAACACGCCGTCGTGGACGGTGATTCGGGATGTGATGCCCTTCGCGTCGCTGTCGTCGTGCAGGAGCACGGTTTCCAACTGTTGGGCGCCGCGCTCGCGGACGGGATAGTAGAGCTGCTTGCCATCCGGGGACCAGAGCGGACTCTGGACGTTGTACTGGTGGCTCGCCTCCACCTCGTACACCTCGCGGTTTCCGGTGTCGAGGTCGACGACGTGGATGTCCTCTGAGTGCCGGTACCACGGTTCCGCGACGCGCTTCGCGAAGAACGCGACGCGGTCGCCGTCCGGGCCGAACGAGGGGACGCTCGTGACGGAGAGGCCGGTGGTGAGTTTCTCGTCGGTGCCGTCGGTGAGGTTCACGAGGTGGGCTTCGTCCGCCCAGTCGCGGCCGTCCCAGTCGTCCGCGGAGACGTACGCGATGCGTTCGCCCGCGGGTCCCCAGGTGGGCGACCAGCGCTTGTCGTCGTGGGGGTTCATGCCGGTGGTGACGCGTTCGATGTTCGCGCCGTCGGCGTCCACCGTCCAGATGTCGTTGTACGCGCCCCGCCCGGAGATGAACGCGAGGCGGTCGGCGTCGGGCGCGAATCGGGGTTCGGCGTCGAACGTGTCGCTCGGCGCGGGCGCGGACTCCTCGCCGGTTTCCGTGTCGTAGACGCGGACCTCGTCGTCGCGGGTGTACGTGAGTTTCGTACCGTCGGCGTTCCAGTCGATGCGGCCCCAGCGCCCGGAGATCCGGTCGTCGAAGGCGACGATGCGTTCAGAGGCGTCGATGTCGTCGCGGTACTCCCAGACGGTGTCGGACCCCGTCTCGCGCTCCACGTAGGTCAGGCGCTCACCGTCCGTAGTGGGTCGCCACGAGACGCTGACGGCGTCCGCGATGTTCATCACGTCGGGGTTGGCGGTGTCCGCCATCAGTTCTCCCCTCCCTCGACCGCGGGGCCGAACCCGATTTCGGCGAAGAACTCGCGGACGCGAGCGATGTACTGGTCGTGCTGGTCGAGGTTCGGGGAGTGTCCCGAGTTCTCGAAGACGACGAGGCGGGAGTCGGGGAGGAGGTCCGCGATTTCGACACTCGCTTCGGGCGGCGTTATCCAGTCGTGGCGGCCAACGGTGACGAGGCCGGGCGTCTCGACGTCGGGCAGGTCGTCCGTGTAGTCCATGGTGGGGTACTCTTCGGTGAACATGACGTTGTGCGTCTCGTGGTGGAAGTCGAGGGATTCGACGCCCTCGCGGGCGGCGTCCGCGTCGAACTGACTCATGTCGGGTTCGTAGAGCGGGAGCATGCCGAGCCAGACGCGTTCGAACTCCTCGTCGGAGCGAACGTCGCCGTCCATCACGCGAGAGAACTCATCCCAGGTGATGTCGGGGATGTCGAAGGCGTGTGCTTTGAGTTCGTCCCAGGACTCGCGGGCGTTCTCCCAGGCGTTCTCCTCGTACTCGCCGGTCGGGGCGGTGTCGCGGAGGACGAACCCGGCGAGGTCGTCGCCGTACGTGGTCGCGTATTCCTGGGTGATGAATCCGCCGTAGGATCCGCCGATGATGGCGATTTCACCGAGGTCGAGTTCCTCGCGCAGTCCCTCTACGTCGGCGGCGTACTGTTCGTTCGAGTAGGGTTTCGTGAGGCTGGACTGGCCGCAGCCGCGGTGATCGTACACGACGACTGTGTAGTCGTCGGCGAGCGTTTCGTAGGCCTGTTTTCCTTTCTGGTGGTCACTGATTCCGGGGCCGCCGTGGAGGATGACGATGGCGTCGTCGTTCTCCTCGCCGAAGACCTCGTAGTACAGCTCCGCGCCGTTGACATCTGCATACATGAGCTATCTATCGCGTCCGTGAGTGCGTGAATCACTGGCAAAATAGTTGTGGACGCGGACATCTGGGGTGGGATGGGATACGTCGGTCGAGTGGGGACAGAACGTGTTCTGTGATTTGCGGGGTGAACGCAGAATTTTCCACGATAAATAACACCCTAAGTGCGTTATTACTTGGGCAGGAGTGCGTGGATTTCACGAACCGGACCGTAAACTATGTGAATAGTTGTCACTGGGCGAGGAGGGGGAACACGAAGAAGAACGAACACCTACGCCGACAGTGCGTCCCCGATTTCCGTCACGGAGAACTCGAGCGCGGACGCCCGGTCCGGATGCATCGCCACCAGCAGATGGTCCACGCGGCCCGCTACGTACTCCACGAGCCGCTGCGCGCGAACCACGTCGAACGCTCCCATCGAATCGATCGCCACCACCGGCACCGCCTCCGGTACGTCGTACGTCAGGCACCCGGCGAGACACAGCACCAGTCCGATGAGTTCACGCTCGGACTCCGCGAGATGGCGCACACTCTCCTGCTGAACGACCCCCTCAACCTCCCGCGCGATAACCAACTCGAAGTCGCCGTCCAACCACACGCGCTGCACACGCTCGAACTCCAACGCGGACACCAGGTCGTCCATCACTTCGTTGAACGACTCGCGCAACTCCGCCTCGGCGTTCTCGATGCGGTCGGTCAATGCCGTGATGTCCGCCGACAGCGCCGCGATTCGTTCCTCCAACTCCTCGTACTCCGCGACCGCGGACTCTAGGCGGTCCCGACGATCCTCGAGCCGACCGACCGTCGAACGCGCGTCCCGGAGCGCGGCCCGGGTCTCCTCGATTTCCGTCACCACGCCATCCTCCTCAGCGGCACGCTCGCGCTCCCGCGCCGCGATTCGCTCGTCGAGGTCGTTAAGGTCGCCTTCGAGTTCCTGTAGCCGCTCGCGCTGGGTGTCGAGCGACGACCGCCGCTCCTGCAGCGACTCTGCAACCTCACGGCGGTCCGCCTCCAGTTCGCGGACGCGCGCCGCTGCGTCCTCCGCTGCCGCCAGTTCCTCCGACACCTCCTCGACGCGCGGCCGGTGCTCCTCCAGTCGCTCGCGATCCTGTTCCACCAGTTCGACGAGCTCGTCGAGCGTCCCCTCGAACGCGGACTCGGGCCTGTCCTGTCCGCACGCCCAGCACGTGTACTCGTCCCCGGCGAGACCCGCGTCCTGCCCGAGCGCGCCCGTAAAGTCACCGTTCAACATCTCCCGATTCGCCGTCAACACCGACTGTAACACGTTCACGCGGTTTTCGCGTTCGGCCACCCGTCGCTCCAACTGTTCCTTCTCCGCCCGCAACTCCGCGGCGTCGTGCTCGTTGGCTGTCGCCCGCGCCTCTGCGAGGTCGGCCTCGACGGTCTCCAGTCGGTCTTCGAGGCGGTCGATGGCGTCCTCCGTGTTCTCGACCCGTCGCCGCTGCTCGTCACGCTCCGACGCGAGTTCGGTGCGGCGGTCGCGGAGCGCCGCCAGTTCGTCGTCCTCGTCGGCAGTCGTGCGCGCGAGCAAGTCGTCGAGGTCGTCCTCCAGCGACGCGACCCGCTCGCGCTTCTCGGCGAGCGAGTCCTCCACGTCCGCGAGGTCGTCCGTGACGCCTGCGAGGTCGTCGAGGTCGTCCTCCGCTGACTGCTTTTCGGCCATCTTCGCCGCGCGCTCCGCCTCCAGCGACGACACTTCGAGCGGCGCTTTCAGCGTCTCTTCGAAGGAATCGCCGTTCCGCACCGCCGCGCGAAGGTCGTTGAACTCGAGGAACGTGGCGAACGAGACGAGGTCGTCCGCGTTGTCCGCGTCGTCCAACCACGACTCGCCCGAAACAGAGAGGCCGGTCCCGGCGCGTTCAGCGGTCCGCGTCACCGACCGGTCGCCGTTCGACAGGGTCACCTCCGCACGCGTCGTGCCGCTCCGGAGGGGCACGTCGTCGCTTCCGAGCGCGAACGTGAGCGCGTGCAAGAGTGAGGTCTTGTTCGAGGCGTTCGGCCCCGAGAGCAACGTTACGCCGTCGCCGAAGGTCGTTTTGAGTTCGTCGATACCGCCGACGTTCCGGACTGTGAGTTCAAACGTCATGAGTTACATTGACAAATGTATCCGCGGTGGAGCGCGCGCTCGACGGGGACGCGGGTGCGGCAGTTCTCGCACTCGACTTCGACAGTTGCGTGCACCGCGATATCGCCGCCCGCGCTGAGGCGGTTCTTCGTCGTGAGCGAGGAGACGGCCTCGCGTGCCTTCGACTCGGCGTGGCTGGTCGCGATGTCGAGGGCGTCCTCCTCCCAGTTGCTGTCGGTAGTCGAGGAGTCTGTTCGCTCGACGCCGAGGCACTCTTTGAGGTGGGTTCTGACGACGGCGTAGGAGACGAAATCGGACTCGAGGTCGTCGATGGGGACGCCCTCCTCGCGGAGGACGTTCCGGACCTCAGCCGCGGTCGCATCGTCCTCTTGAATACGTTCGTATTTCGATTCGGCCTCGTTGCCGAGCGTCTGGAGGCCGGCACGGTCCATCGTGTTCCGGAGGAGTGTGACGTTCAGCCAGTCGGCGAGCGACCGATAGCCCTTCCGGCGCGGCCCGTCGGCCGTCCACTGGTCGACGAGGCGGTCCTCGTACCCCGTGAGGTCGTACTCGTCGAATATTCGACAGACCTTGCAACCGTACGTCGTCATGCTCGTTCTCTACCCAGTGAACCCGTATGAATCTTGAGGCCTATTCAGATTTTATTCGGAGTCCGGAGCCATGTAGTAATCATCCATGTTACTCTCGCGGTCCGTCACGACGATGTGGTCCACGCGTTCGACCATCTCATACTCCTCGATAGCCGTCACGAGCTCGTCGATTTCGCGGAGCGTCGGCGCCATCCCAACTGCGTACACGTCGTACGTACCAATCCCGCGGACGACGTGCCAGAACCGCATCTCCGCGAGCCGGTCGAACGTCGCGTCCTTCGCACCCGGTTCGTCAACCGCCTCCACGGCGATGCGAACGATCTCCCAGCTCACGTTCTCCGGGTCGAGCAGGAAGAACACCGTCGTCATCTCCAGGAGGTTCGACACCCGATACCGGATGCCCTCGGTCGACATCTCGTAGCCCGCCTCCTCTAATTTGGCCGCTATCTCCGAGTAGGGCGCACGGGGGTCCGCCGCCAGAATCTGGAGGATGCGGCTGTCGATGTCGTCGACGTTGTCGAATCGTGAGCTATCCATACTGCCGCGTACTCGCGCGTCGGTCTTGAAACGGCGGGTTGCAGAAAACTCAGTGGAAACCGCGTCACGCTCGTTTCCAGCGAACCACCCGCCAAAGGCTGCCACAATCCGAGGCTTTTAAACTCCACTTTCCCACCGTGCAGGTGCATGGGACGCGACAAGCGGTACGACCACTACGAGTCGTACGACTATCTCGACGATGACGCCTACGAACAGTTCGACCTCCCCGACGTTCACGCCGGTTTCGACCCTTACGAAGTCCCGCTGAGCGACGACGAGGAAGCCCGCCTCAACACCGTACTCGAGGACGCTGTTATCTCTCTCCACGACCATCCGTTCTACTTCCCCGAACACCTCGCCGAGGACATCCAGGACTACATCCGCGCCGGCCGCGCGCGAACCGCGTTCAGAGCACTCTCCGAGACGCCGCTCGACGCCGTGTTCGACATGCACCTCGACGGCCTCTCCCACATCCACTCCCACCACGGCTGGAAATGGAGCGAAATCGTCCACGACGTGACGATGCGCGCCGCCGACATCCAGCACTCCGACTACGGGATTCGCGCGAGCGGCATCGAGGACATCGAACGCGCCCGCGAGAACGGCCAACTCGCGTTCGTCCCCGCGCTCGAATCCGCGGCGATGATAGAGAACGAACTCGACCGCCTCGACCAGCTCTACGGCATGGGTATCCGGTCCATCGGCGTGACGTACGACGCCTCGAACAGCCTCGGTGCCGGGAAAGGCGGCGTCTACGAGATAGACGGCGGCCTCACGACGTTCGGCGTGGACGCCATCGCGCGCATGAACGACCTCGGCCTCGCGGTCAGCACCAGTCACGCGAGTAAGCAGACTACGCTCGACGTGTGCGACGTGACGGACGAACCGATATTCGACACGCACGCGCTCGCACAGGGCGCCGGCATGGGGAAACGCGGCACGAGCGACGAGGAACTCGAAGCGATTGCCGCCACTGGCGGCGTCATCGGCCTGCTCTCCTCCGCCCATCTCCCGTCCATCGACGAGTACATGGAGCACTTCGAGTATCTCGTGGACCTCGTGGGTATCGACCACGTCGCGTTCGGCCCGGACGTCCTGTACGGCGACCACACCGAGTTGCTCCGCGTGCTCGCCGCCGACCAGGGCGTCGAACTCCCCGATTCCACCCTCCAGACCGAGTACGTTCGCGGTCTTGAGAACCCAACGGAAGCCTGGCAGAACATCCCGCGCTGGCTCGTGAAGGAGGGCTACTCCGATCGCGATATGGAGAAAGTGCTCGGCGAGAACATCCTCCGCGTGCTCAACGAGACGTGGGTGTGACGGCACACTGACTCCGTCGAACGAGCGCGGCGGAGCGCGTAGCCGTCGGCTCGTCGACCATCGACGCCGGCACGCGAACGACTAAGTGGACGCCCGCGAAAATGACGTGTAGTAGTGACTTCATTATTCACTGTAGTACGCGGCCGTCCGTCTCCATCCTGCGTGTTGTCGTCCGTGGCTGTGAACGCGTAACGCAGAACTCTTTTGACTGACCAGTCAGTAAGTACGGGTAACAAATGGCTCTCACACACGTCCTGACGAGACCGCCCTCCATCAGTGACCCACCCACAGCGACGGCCGAGGTGGCGGGCTAATGGGTGTCCGCCAACAGATAGAGCGAGTGTTCAAGGGTCCCGAGGAGTTCGACCTCACGTCCGGCAGCATCGGCAAACCCCTCTTCTACCTCTCGCTGCCCATCGTCATCACGAACCTCTTCCAGACCGCGTACAATCTCGCGGACACCTTCTGGCTCGGCCAGTACAACACCGACGCCTTGGCCGCCATCAGCTTCGCGTTCCCGATGGTGTTCCTCCTCATCTCCCTCGGAATGGGTATCTCCGTCGCCGGCAGCGTCCTCGTCGCCCAGTTCACGGGCGCGGGCGAGGAACGCGAAGCCGAATACGCCGCCTCCCAGACCATCACGTTCGCGGTCATCGTCTCCATCGTGCTCGGCGTCATCGGCTACTTCTTCGTCAGTGACTTCCTCTCCGTGATGGGCGCGTCCGCGGACGTGCTCCCGCTCGCTACCAGCTACATGGAAGTCATCTCGCTCGGCCTCCTCTTCATGTTCGGGTTCGCCGTCTTCGTCGCCCTCATGCGCGGCTACGGCGACACCATTACACCGATGCTCGTCATGTTCGGGAGCGTCGTCCTCAACATCATTCTCGACCCCTTCCTCATCTTCGGCTGGACGGTTGTCGAGAACGCCCCCCTCGTCGGCACGATAGCGTTCCCCGAACTCGGCATCCAGGGCGCCGCCATCGCCACCGTCTTCTCGCGCGCGCTCGCGCTCGTCGTCGGCCTCGCCATCATGTTCCGCGGGCGTCGCGGCGTCCAAATCAACATCCGCGACATGGCGCCGGACTTCGACTACCTCCGCCGGCTCGTCCGCATCGGCGGCCCCGCCTCAATCGAGGGGAGCGGGCGCGCCATCTCGATGAACCTCCTCCTGTTTATCGTCGCGTTCTTCCCCGACGCGGTCGTCGCCGCCTACGGCGTCGGCACCCGCGTGTTCTCCGTCATCTTCCTCCCCGCCATCGCCATCTCCCGGGGCGTCGAAACCATGACCGGCCAGAACATCGGCGCCGACCAGCCCGACCGCGCCGCCGCGGCCGCCGACCTCGCGAGCAAAGTGCTGTTCGTCGTGCTCGCGCTCGCCGGCCTCGTCGTGTTCGCGTTCCCCGAACCCATCATCTCCGCGTTCGTCGGCGCGGACCAGGCGAACGCCGACCAAGTCGTCTCCGTCGGCGCCGAGTTCCTCCGGTACGTCGCGCTCACGTTCGGCTTCATCGGCGTGACGCAAGCCTACGTCGGGAGCTTCCGCGGCGCCGGAAAGACCCTTACCGCCGCCGTCATCTCCGTCGTGGTTCTCGGCCTCGTCCGCTTCCCCATCGCGTGGATCGCGTCCGACCCGCTCGGCGAAACCGGCATCTGGGTCGCGTTCGCCGTCTCGAACGTTCTCGGCGGCATCCTCGCCTACGCGTGGTATCAGCGGGGAACGTGGCGGGACGCCGACCTCACCGAAGAGCGCGTCGACACTGACGAGGTCGCCGCGACGGACGACTAAACGGTGTCGACGAAGGTCGCGTCCGCGGACGTCTTCCCCTGATTGAACGAGAGTATTTTCGCGCGGATGACGTCCCCTTCCGCGACCGAGTCCGGAACATCTTCCGTGAACACCACGAATCCCTCGACTTTCCCGACGGCGACGCGCTCGCCGGAGTGATGGTCGCTGAACTCCGTAATACCGAACTCGTACGCTTCGCCGAGCTCGACGGGTGGTTCGCGTTCCTGTGCCTCCGCGTGCGCGCGTTTTGACTCCCGTACGTCCTCGGACGACTGCCGCCACAGGAAGACGCCAGCGCCACCGACCAACACCACGCCGACAGCACCGAGTGCGATGAGCGTCGTCGTATCCATACCGCCGTAACGAAACCCGCCACGAAAACTCCTACGACCGCGCGTCGCTACTCCGCGGCAGCCTTGAGAACCTGGGGAATAATGAGCAGTTCTACGACCGCGAGCACGAACAGCATCGTCTGCACAATCCCTTCGGCGAAGGTGAACGCGATTGCGAAGATGATGACTGCGGAACTCGCGCCCATACCGTACCGAACCAGTGGACTCCGGAGGGCAGATGCCATGCGCGAACCACTTTCAGACTCGAAAAAGAGCGTTCCGGTACACGGCCGCCAGCACTGCCAGCCCCAAGTATAGTTATGGAGTATAACTATACGATATAGTCTAGTTTGCTAGCTCCGTCTCGATTACCTCCAGCACGGCAGCCGGAGTGAGGGGCACAGACGGACATCACCCGTCTGTTCGGCCACACTGCCCGCGGAGGGCCGCCGTTCGAAGGCGGCTGTACTCGTCGACTACTCTAGGTCGTATCCCCACTCGCGAAGCACGTCCGCGATGAGGTCGGGATTGCGCTGTGCGACCACCATCGCCGCCTCCCGGTAGTCCGACTTGTACACTTTCTCGTCGAGCAGGTCCTCCAGTTCCGCCTGCAGGTCGTCCTCGCCCGCAATCACCTCCTCGCGTAGGAAGTACGGCACCTGCTCGCGGCCCTCGTTCACCTTGTCCCGGCGGAGCTTGTACGGAATCGAACTCATCGACGGCCGGTCGTCACCCGCCTCCTCGCCCTCGCTTCCCGACGCGTCCGCAGCCTCAACCGCATTGTCCACCTCGCTCGTCGTCGGTTCGGACTGCTCGCCAGCCTCCGCCTCGCGCTCGTTCGACTCCGCCTCTTCGTCGTCGAGGCCGGCGTCACGAGACCCGGATTTGAGCCCCATTACGCGGTCACCTCCTCGGGCGCGCCGAGGCCAGCCTCCTGTTCGAGGTGGCGGGCGAGCTCCTCGAACTGCTCGAGCGTCTCGAGTTCGTACTCGCGCTCTCGCCCCCGATGCTCTTCGATATAGCGAAATGGACTACATTGCTGGTTCCAGCAGCCCTCCATCAGCGAACTCCGCTCCCCGATGACGACCGGTACCGGGAACCCCTGTGCTCGCAGGTCCTCCAGGATTTCTCGCTGGTCGCGGGTGTTCTTGAACCCGAGCGGAAGCACGGCGAGCACGCCCACGTCGACGCCGAGGTTCTCCTCCAATCCGTCAACCAGGTCGTCCAATCCATCGATTGACTCCTGGCCCTTCGCGGTCGCTTCGAACGGGATGACGACGTTCCGCACCGCGACCAACGCGTTGTAGAGAACCGGCCCCGCCTTCCCCGCAGTGTCAACAATAATCACGTCGTACTCGTCGCGGACGTTCGCATCGGTGAGCACGCGGTGAAGCTGGTGGTACATACTGAAGGATTCGCCGAGGCGTTCGGCCTGCTGTTTCTCGTTGAGCAGGAACTCGTGAACGTCTTCGAGCATGTTGTGCGACGGGACGAGGTCGACGCCCGCCTCGACCTCGTGTGTGAGGTCGGCGAAGTCGCCCTTCGGCCGGCGGACGAGGTGTCGAACGAGATTGTCCGCCTCCGGATCGCCTCTGTCGTAGTCCGGCCCGAAGAAGTACGTCAGACTCCCGTTCTGGGTGTCCATGTCTATCGCGAGGACGTTCCGGCCGTTCCGCGCGTGACTGACCGCAAGCGTCGCGGCGGTCGTGGTCTTCCCCACGCCGCCCGCCTCCGACACCGGGGTGTACGTCAGCATACACGCATAGAGATATCCCCCACTCATAAAGATTAGTCACAACTAACAACGACGACATACGAATATACCATATAGCTATACTTCACAACTACACTATTAAATGCCGCCGTCATCCGTCCTGTCCCCAGTATCGATGAGTTTAGTGGGCAAAGAAGACTCCGAGAACAACCTCCAAAGTACAATAGCTATATCCTATAGCTATACATCTCAACTATAGACTATATCTGGTCTGTATACGTGAGCATCCGGTAGTGATGCACCACCCGGCTACATCGGACTCTGGCTAACGGAAGGGACAACGCCCGCTCGCACGGGCGCGCGACAGTACTCCGACCGGCGTGGCGAACCCAAAGAGTACCAGACGGACCGAGTCCTATCTGTCTGTGTAACATCCGCCGCGCTCACAAGTCCTGCACGCGCGTTCGCGAGCCCTCGCAGCTCGCCGGTAGACTCGAACAACCTCATAAATCTATTACCACTATATCAACTCGCCCTGATGGCGGGTATCAGTCGTGACCGCAGTCAGTTCGAACTCGTCGCCACCGACGTGCTCTACTAACAGTCTGCGAGGAGCCCCACCAACGAACGTGCAGCCTCACTACGTAGATAGTGGGTGCGTCGAGGACCGCGATTAGAGGTCGGTGACGCGGCGGTACTCGTCGTCGAGCGCCTGCGCGTCCTCCGGAAGGAGGGCGACGACCAGATGCGGGACGAACTCCTCGAAGTATTCGACCAGTGCTGCGATCCGGTTCGAGTCGATGGCCTCCAGTGAATCCAGGAGCATGAACGGCACCGTCTCGTGAACGTCGTGCACAAGGTAGCCAGCGAGGGCGAACACGAGTCCGGTCACGTTCCGCTCGCTCTCGCTCAAGTGGTCGATGGTGTCCTCGTACGTCGCCCCGGAACTCGTGGACCGAATCACGTGCAGGTCGAAGGCCGACTTCGTCGTCTTCCGTCGGCCCTCCCGAACACTCTGTTCGGTGCGTTCGAGCCAGATTCGGTCGAGGTTCTCGTACCCGAGTCGCGCCAGCACGTCGTCCATGTGGGCGTTGAACGCGTCGACTGCGTCCCGTTCCAGACGCTCGATCTTCGTTCGCTCGTGCTTCAAGTCTTCTCGCACCGCCGCGAGTCGCTCCTCGATATCGTCCTCGTCGGCAAGGCGGTCCTCGATGTCCGCAATCTCCTCTTCGACACGTTCGAGTTCGTTCTCCGTCCGGCCGATATCGTACTCCAGTTGGTTCGCTTCCTTGTGCAGGTCGAGCACCTCGCTGTACGTCTCGTCGTCCCGGGCCTCGACTTCGTCCTCCAGCGCCTCGATTTCAGCCGTCACGTCCTCCCGGCGGTCGGTCAACTGTTCGATGGCGTCCGCCGTCCGTTCGAGTTCGTCGTCGGTCTCCTCCAGCTCGCGTTCGAGCGACTCTCGTCGCTGCTGTTCGCGCTCTCCCTCCCGCTTCTTCGCTTTCACGTCCGCAAGCTCGTCCTCTATCTCTCGAACGTCCGCGAGCTTCTCCTGCATCGACTCCCGTAGGCGTTCGACCGTCGCCTCGATCTGGTCGGTCTCGACCGTGCTCCCGCACGTCCAGCACTCGACCTCCCGGTCGGCGACGAGCCGGTCCGTCACAGACCCGCTGTCGTCCAGCGCGGTGAATCCGCCGTCCGTCGCGGCGTCGAGCTGGTCCTCGTTGAACGAGACGATACTCTGCAGTTCGTCCACGTCGGCTTCGAGCGACTGCTTCCGCGAGCGGAGGCGTTCGATGGTCTCCTCAAGCTCTTGCTGGTCGGCGGCCGGCGACTCGGGGAGGTCGTCGAGTTCGTCCTCTAGCTCCCGTTTCTCAGCGCGCAGCTCCTCGCGGCTCTCCTTTTCGGTCTCGATGTCGTATCGAATCTCTTCGAGTGTATCCCGTTTCTCCCGGAGGTCGGCCAGCCGCTCTTCGAGCTCCTGTTTTTCCGCGCGCTGGGTCTCAACGTCCGCATCCTGGGCTTCCAGTTCGTCCTCGACGCGTTCGAGTTCCGTGCGTTTCTCCTCGATATCGTCCGTGAGCTGTCTTCGTTCCTCCTCGAGTCCGGGGAGGTCGGACTTCAGCGAGTCGAGTTCGTCGAGTTCGTCCTGTAGCCGCTCCCGTTCGCTGGTGAGGCGTTCGATTTCGCGCTCGATTTCGTCGGTGTCGACGGGACGCATAATCAGGTCGCGGAGGTCGTCGCGGCGCGCGACCGCCTGCCGTGCGTCGTTCGATTCGAGGAGGAACGCGAAGAGGTCGGCGACCGTCGGGTCGTCGAGGTACGGGTCGCCGCCGGTGGTGACCTGGCCGTTCTGGCGGGTGAACTGTCGTGTGTACGTTTCGTCGCCGATGGCGAGTTCGACCTGTCCCTTGTCCGCATCACCCTTGAGCGACGCGTCGTCGCTGCCGAGCGCGGCCATTATCGCGTGGAGGAAGGACGTGCGGTTCGTCGCGTTCCGTCCCGCGAGGACTGTAACGCCCGCTGGGAGCGTCACGGAGGTTTCGGTGATGCCCCCGACGTTCTCGACCGCCACGGTCGCTGTCTCCTGACTCTGGTTCGTGTTCATTTGTAGTAACGGTTCTTCGCCGGGATGTACAATAAACTACGCCCTCTCGCCCGAATAGAATAACAAGCGTACTGGTGTTATTCACAGTCGCAGCCGCCGCGGTCGAGGAGTTCGCTGACCTCGTACTGCGCGCCACAGTCCTCGCACACAACCCGAACGTTCACCAGGGTGCGGAACTCCCCGAGCGTCACCTCCTCGCCCGCCAGACTGTCGAGCTTGCTCTCCGTTACCGACTGCAACCGGCCCTGAAGTTGCTGAATTGTGCGGCGCCGGTCCGCGACCGACGCCCCAGACGGCGAGTATTCCGCGCCACGTCCGTCTTTCAGGTACGAGCGCACGGCCTGATACGTGACAAACGACGATTCCAGGTCGTCGACATCCACGCCCTCGCGTTCGAGCCGCCGGCGCGCCCGCGTCCGACTCGCGCTACGAACGTCGTCGTCGGTCAGCACGCGATACGTGTTCTCGACCTCTCCGTCGAGCGGCTGTGCGTCCGCGTCGGCGAGCACCGACGCCAACAGCTCCCGGTTGAAGTAGTCCGCGAGGTCGCGCAGGCTCATCCGCCGGTCGCCCGTTGCCGTCCATCGGTCCTCCAGTTCGGCGCCCAGTCCGGTCAGGTCGTACTCGTCGATGAGGCGCGCGACCTTCCCTGACGGTCGGCTCCCGTCGTCCGCGTCAGTCATACACGTCTCTCACCGGCCTGTCCGTATTACTCTTCCTCTCCCGACCGCGTTCGTTCCGTGATACGGAACGGTTACGAGTGAGCGATGTTGAGTTCGAGTTCGTTCGCCGTCCCCAACAGGAGCGTCGGAAGCTCGTCCTCGAAGCGCTCGCCCGTGAACCGATGGCTCGGACCGGAAACGCTCAGTCCGCCGATAACGCCGCCGTCGGGGTTCCGAACGGGCACGCCGACCGCGTGCAGGCCGTCGAGGTTCTCCTCGCGATTGAACGCGTACCCGCGCTCCCGAATTTCGTCGAGTTCACGCCGGAGTTCGTCCTCGTCAGTCACGGTCTCAGATGTCACCTCCGTCACCCCCATCTGTTCGATGATACGGGACACCGTCTCGGGTGGCATCGCCGCCAGCATCGCCTTCCCCGACGCCGTCGAGTGCAGCGGGATGCGCTTCCCGATACCCGGGTCCGTCCGCACGGCGCGGCTCCCCAGCGCGCGATGAATGTACACCGCTTCCCCGTGCTCCTCAACGAGGAACTGGGCGCGCTCGTCCGTCTCCTCGGCGAGTTCCTCGACCTTCTCCTTCGCGAGCTGGTACCCGCGGCGTCGGTTCCGCGCGTCCTCGCCGAGTTCGAGGAACCGAAGCCCGACGTAGTAGCCGCCGTCGCTCACGACGTACCCTCGCTGTTCGAGCGTCGCAAGGTGTCTGTGTACCGTACTCTTCGCGTAGTCGAGTTCCGACGCGGCCCCGGAGACGGTGACGCCACCGGCCTGATGAATGTGTTCTACGATATCGAACAGCGTCTCGACGGAGCCGACCGAATCCACACCGTCCGACGCGTCGTTTCCAGCCATATTCGCCCCTTCCTCGCCCAGATACTTAACGTTCCGCATGGCCGAACAGCATTCGGTGGTGAACGTTTATCACGGTCGCCGCGCGACACCCAGCCATGCCTACCCCCGAGACGACGCTCAGCGAGTTCGTCACCGACCTCGACTACGACGACATCCCGGTCGACGCCCGCGACACCGTCCAGCGCGCGTTCCTCGACACAGTCGGCGTCACCCTGGCCGGCGCGCACGACGACGCCGGCGAGACCGCCTTCCGAACCGACGGCGTCACGCCCGACGACGCCCTCACTATTCTCGGTCTCGGCACCGATCGACCGGCAACGAAGCGCGCGCTCCACACCGGCACCGCCAGCCACGCGCTCGACTACGACGACCTCGCGTGGGCAATGGACGGCCACCCCAGCGTCACCCTCGTCCCCCCGATTCTCGCGCTCGCCGCCGACAGCGACGCGACCGGCCGCGACCTCGTCACCGCGTTCGCCGCCGGCTTCGAACTCGAATGCGCGCTCGCCGCACCAATCAGTCCCGACCACTACGAGGACGGCTGGCACGCCACCGCCACGTTCGGCGCGTTCGGCGCGACCGCCGCCGCAGCATCTCTCCTCGACCTCACCGTATCGGAGACCAAGCACGCGCTCAACACCGCCGCGTCCACGCCCGCCGGCCTCAAACGCAACTTCGGGTCGATGACGAAACCCCTCCACGCCGGCCTCTGCGCGCGCTCCGGCGTCACCGCCGCCCGCCTCGCCCGCGAAGGCTTCACCGCCGATCCGACCGCTATCAGCAGCGACCGCGGGTTCTGGGACCTCTACGGCCCCGCCGTCCGCGACGAGTTCACGTTCGGCCCCGACACGTGGGCGCTCGAAGAGCGCGGCATTCACGTCAAGTACTACCCCTGCTGTTACTTCACCCACACCAGCATCGCCGGCACCGCCGCGCTCGTCGACGAAAACAACATCAACCCCAGCGACATCGAACGCATCCACGTCCGCGTCGCTCAGGGTGCGGCCGACGCCCTCCACCACGCAGACCCCGACACCGGCCTCGAAGCGAAGTTCTCGATGGAATACACGGTCGCGAGCGCCGCCGTCCGCGACCGCGTCGGCCTCACCGCGTTCGACGACGACGCAATCGACGACCCCGCCGTCCAGCGCGTCCGTGAGCGCGTCGACTTCGCGGTTGATGACGACCTTCACTACGACTCCCACGAGGCGCACGTCCGCATCGACACGGCCGATGACAGCTACGAGCGCCTGCAGGAGAACCCGCCCGGCACCCACGACAACCCCCTCACGGACGCCGAACTCCGCGCGAAGTTCGACGAATGCGCGCGCCGCGCTGTCCCGGAGGAGACGGCGGACGCCCTCGAGGACATCTTCACTGCCCTCGCCGACTGTGACAACGTCGCCAATGCGGTTCGCAATGCGTCCCATCCATAGGTTTAAGCCAGTCCCACAGTCATGAGTGAACGTTCAATGGTAGACAGAGACACGGTCCAGCTGACCGACCAGCAACGACTGGTCCGCGACTCCATCCGCGACATCTGCGGGGACTTCGACCAGTCCTACTGGCGCCAGCAGGACAAGCAGGGCGAGTACCCTCACGAGTTCGCGAACGAACTCGCTGACGGCGGGTGGTTCGGCGCGCTCCTCCCCGAGGAGTACGGGGGCGCCGGCATGGGAACCGAGGAAGTCGTCGTGATGATGGAGGAAATCGCGGCGTCCGGCGGCGGATTCAGTGCCGCGCAGGCGGTGCATGGCGGCATCTACAACTCCGTCCCGCTCGTGAAGTACGGGAGCGAGGAGATGAAGAAGGACCTCCTGCCGCGGGTCGCGGCCGGCGACACGTCGATTCAGGCGTTCGGGCTTACCGAACCGAACGCCGGCTCCGACTCCACGTCCATCGAAACCCGTGCGGTTCGCGAGGGTGACGAGTACGTCGTGAACGGCCAGAAAATATGGATCTCCCGTGTCGACGCGAGCGACTACCTCGTCCTCATGGCCCGCACAACCCCGAAATCCGAGGTCAAGAAGCGGACCCGCGGACTGACGATGTTCCTCGTTCCCCTGGAGGAGGCGTACGACCAGGGCGGGCTCGAAATCGAACAGATAGACAAGACCGCGAGCAACTTCGTGCACTCCTACGAGCTGTTCTTCGAGGACCTCCGCCTCCCCGCCGAGAACGTCATCGGCGAGGAAGGAAACGGGTTCTACCAGATGCTCGACGGCCTGAACGAGGAACGCCTCGCTATCGCCGCCGAGTGCATCGGCCTCGGGGAAGCCGCCATCGAAGCCGGTGTCTCGTACGCGAACGAGCGCGAGGTGTTCGGCAGCGCTATCGGGTCGAATCAGGCCATCCAGCACCCGCTCGCGGAGGCGCATTCGCGCGTACAGGCCGCGAAGGGAATGGTGTACAGCGCCGCCAGCGAGGTCGAAAGCGGCAATCAGAAGGACGTGGGAGCGCGCGCGAACATGTCGAAGTTCCTCGCCGCGGACGCCGCGTTCGACGCCGCGGACGCCGCCGTGCAGACCCACGGCGGGTTCGGCATCGCCCGCGAGTACGACGTGGAGCGGTTCTTCCGCGAGGCACGGCTCACCCGATTAGTCCCCATCACCCAGCAGCTCGCGTTGAACTACATCGGCGAGAACGTCCTCGGACTCCCCCGCTCATACTAATGTCCGACACACGCATTCAGGCCGGCTGGCAGGGTCGGTTCTACGAGGACTTCGAGACGGGCGACGTGTATAAACACCCGTACGGCAGAACGGTGACGGAGACCGACGACGTGTGGTTCACGAATCTCACGATGAACGTGAACCCGATGCACTTCAACGAGGCGTACGCGTCGGAGACCGAGTTCGGCGAACGCCTCGTCAACGGCACGTTCGTCATCGCGCTGGCGGTGGGGATGAGCGTGGTGGACGTGTCGATGAACGCCACCGCCAACCTCGGATACGACGACATCCGCCACCACGGTCCGGTGTTCCACGGGGACACTATCTTCGCCGAGTCCGAAGTCGTCTCGAAGCGGGAGTCGAAAAGCCGGGAGCACGTCGGCATGGTCACCACCGAACTCCGCGCGTACAACCAGGACGGCGACCTCGTTCTCTCCCTCGAACGCACGCCGATGGTGCTCAAGCGCGAGCACGCGGACGTATCGCCCGAACAGCCGCCCGGGTGGCCCGAGGGCGTCGGCAGTCAGCCGAGTGAGGGTGATGACTGACCGACTCGTCGGCGACCTACCCGTTCGGGACGCCGCGGACGTTGCCAAAACCATCCCCGCGAACGGCGAACTCGTCGTGAGTGGGTTCGGGAGCGTCGGCTACCCGAAAGCCCTCCCGCTCGCGCTCGCCGACTCGGCGCGCGACCTCGAACTCACGGTCGTGAGCGGCGGGAGCGTCGGCGCGGAAATCGACGTGGCCCTCGTGGAATCAGGCGCAATCGCCCGGCGCTTTCCCTACCAGGCCCGGCCGCCCGCCCGCGAAGCCGTCAACGACGGCCGCATCGAGTTCCACGACCGAAACATCAGCACGCTCGGCGACGAGGTCGAGTTCGGCCACCTCGTCGACGCGGACGTCGCCGTCGTCGAAGCGCTCGCCGTCGGGCCGGACTGGCTGATCCCCACGTCCAGCATCGGCCAGACGCCGGCGTTCGTCGCGGGCGCGGACGAGCTCGTCGTCGAACTCAATCACTCCGTCCCCGAGACGGTCCGGGAGTTCCACGACATCTACCGCGTCGATCTGCCGCCGAACCGGGAGCCGATTCCGCTCACCGACCCCGGCGACCGCATCGGCGACGACCGCATCACGTTCGACCCCGAGAAACTCACGGCAGTCGTGGAGACGGACCGCCGCGACCAGCCCTACGAGTTCCGCAACCCCACCGACGACGACGAGGGTATCGCCGACAACCTCGGCGCGTTCCTTGAAACCGAAGTCGCGGACTCCCCGCTGTTCGAGGACTCTCTCCGCATCCAGTTCGGCGTCGGCAGCCTCGGGAACGCCCTTATGGGCGCGCTCGGCGACGCGGACTTCGGCGACCGCGACCTCGTCTACTTCGGCGAAGTCATTCAGGACGGCCTGCTCGACCTGCTCGACGACGGCGAACTCGACTCAGCGAGCGCGACCTCGCTCGCGCTCTCCCGCGACGGCCAGGACCGCCTCTACGAGCACGCCGAGCGGTACGCCGAGGACATCGTTCTCCGCCCCGCGGACGTGTCGAACAACCCCGCGCTCATCGACCGGTTCGGCGTCGTCGGCGTGAACAGCGCGCTCGAAGTCGACCTGTTCGGGCACGTGAACTCCACGCACGTTAACGGTAACTACGCCATGAACGGCGTCGGCGGGAGCGCGGACTTCAACCGGAACGCTGCCATCGCCGTGCTCGCACTTCCCTCCACGGCCGCGGGCGGCGACATCTCCCGCGTCGTCCCGATGGTTCCGCACACGGACCACACTGAACACGACATCGACGTGGTCGTCACCGAACAGGGCGTCACCGACCTCCGCGGGAACTCGCCGCGCGAGACCGCGGAATCGCTCGTGGAGAACTGCGCGCACCCCGACTTCCGGGACGGCCTCCGCGAGTACCTCGACCGCGGCCTCGACTGCGGCGGCCACATCCCCCACCACCTCGAAACCGCGCTCGACTGGCACATCGACCGCTGAAAACAACCGGGAGGCGCCCGCCACTTTCTCGCGCGGCGTTCAGAACTCGTGGTCGCGGAGGTCGTCGTGCGTCGCGCCGTTCGAAATCTTCTCCCCGATGAGCAGTTCCTCCGAGAGCAGCGACTCCGCGGTCTCCGCGACCGCTTTCGCGTGGTCGCTCGGCACGACGACGATACCGGTCGCGTCCGCCACCACGATGTCGTCGCGTTCGACCGCCTGTCCGTCGAGAGTAATGGGGTCGTTTGTCGCCGCGACCCGCATCCGTCGCTGGCCCGTCAGCGGCGTCGTTCCCGAACTGAACACGGGGAAGTCGCCCGCGCGGATGTCGTCCGCGTCCCGGACGCGGCCGTTCGTCACGACGCCCACGACGCCCGCCCCGTGTCCGAGCCGCGACGCCATCCCACCCCAGCAGGAGAGGTCATCGGGGCTGCCCAACACGAGCACGCGGTCGGATTCCATCGCGTCGAACATCGCGTTCGGGAAGTTCGTCGCGTCGTCCGTCTCCACGCGCTCGAACCGGACGGTCGTTGCGCGCCCGACCGCCGTGTGTGTCGGCGAGACGGGCGTGATGTCGGTGACGACCCCCTCGACGCCGTGCTGGTCGAGCGCGTCGGAGACGAGGCTCGTGTCGAACTTCCGGTAACGGGACGTAACATCGTCCATACCTCCCCCTCACCGCGGGGCACCTTGAATCTTTAGCGGGCGGCCGCCGCCAGGCCCGGGTAGAGAAAGGACTAAGCGGGCCGGGGATGGGTGTTGTGTATGGCCCACACGGGAAGCGACTACGTTCTAGATGCACTCGCGAGTGAAGGCGTCGAGAAACTGTTCGGACTTATCGGCGAGGGGAACGCGCACTTCCTCGACCGAACCAGCGACCACGACATCCCATTCCGGTACGCTCGCCACGAACAGGTCGCCGTCTCGATGGCGGACGGCTACGCGCGCACCACCGGGGACGTCGGCGTCTGCACGCTCACGCACGGTCCCGGCGTCACGAACGGTGCGACCGGGCTCGCTATCGCGGAGAGCGATAACGTCCCGCTCGTCGTGCTCGTCGGCGACGTGGACGGTCCCGGCCACGAGAACTCGCTCCAGTACCTCGACCACCTCGCGTTCACGGACAAGATCACCGTCTACGGCACCCGCGCCGCATCGCCCGCGGAACTCCCCGGGACGCTCGCGAAGGCGTTCGATACGGCACGCACCGAACGCGGCCCCGTCGTCGTCGAACTCCCCGGGAGCGTTCAGGAGGCCGACGCGCCCGCCGAGGACTACCATCCCATCGACCGGCCGCCCCAGCAGGTCCGCCCCGACCCCGCCCGGCTGGACGAAGCCGTCTCCCTGCTCGCCGACGCCGAGGCGCCGCTCGTCCTCGCCGGTGGCGGTGCCGGCCCGTTCGGTGACGCCGTCGCCGACCTCGCGGAGCACGTCGGCGCCCCAATCGTCACGACGTTCTACGCGAAGGGCATGCTCGGCCACGACCACCCGTTCCTCGCGGGCATCGGCGGGACGTTCATGACGCCCGCCGCCGGCGAAGCGGCCGAAGCCGCCGACGTGGTGCTCGCACTCGGCGCGCAGCTCTCGGGGAAGACGACGCGGTACGGCGCGCTCTACGACGACGCCGACGTCATCCAGGTGGATATCGACCACGGCGCCATCGCCACGCACGCCGACCCCGCGGTGAAGGTCGTCGGGGACGCGGAGTCGACCGCGGTCGAACTCCGCGAGCGCCTCCCGGCGAACCGCGAGCGCGCTGCGGACGTTCGGGACGCCATCGCGTCCGCGGACGACCCGCAGGCGGGGCCGTTCCATGCGACGGAGGACACCGTCGACCCGGCCGAACTCACCGTCGAACTCGCCGACCACCTCCCCGGTGACGAGGTCGTCACCGTCGACTCCGGAAACAACACCGGGTTTCCGCCGGTCTACCACGACCTCAACCGCGGCGGCCGCATGCTCGCGAACGGAAACTTCGGCACGATGGGGTACGCGCTCCCCGCCGCGCTCGGCGCGAGCGTCGCCGACGACACCACGCCCTCGGTGTGTTACATCGGTGACGGCGCGTTCCTGCAGGTGATTCAGGACATCGAGACGGCGGTCCGGTTCAACCTTCCCGTGCTCGTCGTCGTCTACAACGACGAGAGCTACGGCATCATCCGGCACCGCCAGAACCTCGACTTCGACCGAGCGACCGCCGCGGAGTACGAGAGCCCGGACTTCGCCGCTATCGCGCGCGGGTTCGGCGCCGAAGCCGTGACAGTCCGTGACCTCGACGACCTCGACGCGGTCGCCGAGTACCTCGACGCCCCTGACGGGCCGATGGTCGTCGACGCGCGCACGAACCCCGCCGTCTCCCGCCCCGGGTTCCCGCCGTACTGAGTACTCGACGGATTTAACTGCACAACCGCGACAGGGTACCGCATGCCACGCATCGAACGGGACGCACTCGTCGACTTCGTCTCCACCCTCATCCGTGAGCTCGGCGCCGACCCGGACGCGGCAACCGACATGGCGACCTCGCTGGTCGCGGCGGACGCACGCGGCCACCACTCGCACGGTGTTCGCGCACTCCCCGCGAAGTACTACCCGGAGATTCAGGACGACAAAATTCGACCGGGTGCCACGCCCGACCGCCAAGAAACGGGGGCGTTCTCCGGGCTCGTTCAGGGGAACCTCGGGTTCGGCCAGCTCGCCGGCCGCCACGCGACCGACCTCGCCGTCGAGAAAGCCGCCGAACACGGCGTCGGTGTCGTCGGTATCGACGGCGTCTCTCACATCGGCCGCATCGGCGAGTGGGTCGAGCGCGCCGTCGCCCACGAGATGCTGTTCGCGGCATTCGTCTGCAATCCCGGCAGCCAGTACGTCGCACCCGCGGGGAGCGCGCAACCCCGGCTCTCCACCAACCCCATCGCGTTCGGCGTCCCGACCTACGACGCCCTCTCGTTCCCGCTCGTGCTCGACATCGCCACCAGCCAGGTCGCGCACGGGAAGGTCCGCGAGTACGCGGCGAGCGACGACACCGTTCCTTCGAACTGGCTCGTCGACGACGACGGCACGTCGCTCCGGGACGCCGGTGCGTTCGTCGACGGTGACGGCGGCGCAATCCTCCCGCTCGGCGGGTTCACCACCGGCCACAAGGGGTTCGGGCTGTCTGTGATGATGGAACTGTTCGCGTCCATCCTCAGCGACGGCGCGATTTCAGGTGGGGACGGCGACACGTGGGGGAACCGAGCCGTCTTCGTCGTCATCGACCCAACGCTTCACACGACCCGTGAGGGCGTCGAAGAACGCGTCGAAACTTTCGCCAGCTATCTCCGTGACACAGACTACTCCGCGCCCGTGAGTCCCGGTGACGCCGCCAGCGGCGACCGCGGCCTCCTCCCCGGTGAAGCCGAACACCGCACGCTCCGCGACACCCGAGAGAACGGTGTTTCCATCGTCGACGTGGACGCCGCATTACTCCGCGAACTCGCCGCTGAACTGAACGCCGCGGACGCCGTTCCGCCCGCGCTCGACAGCTGAGAGTCCCTGCAAGCGACGCCCCCTCCCCCCACCCCAACACTTACGCCGCGGGTTTCCGAACGCGCTACCACGATGGAACTAGACTTCTCCGACCAGACGCAGATGCTTCGCCGCGAGATTCGGCGGTTCGTCGACGACGAGTTCCGGCCGATACTCAACAGCGTCGACGACAAAATCGAGCGGTACCACGACCTCGACCCCGACAATCCCGAACTCACGGACAACGTCCGCCCGCACCCGATCAAGATTCCGAGCGAGGACCGCGAGCGCCTCCGCGAACGCGCGAAGGACGCGGGGTTCTGGGCGATGGGCGTTCCCGAGGAGTACGGCGGCGGCGGCCTGAGCCTCGTCGAGCGCTGCGTCGTCCTGGAGGAACTGTCGAAGCACGAGATGGGGCTCTACCAGCCCGGTCTCGGCGTCATCGAACTCGGCCCCGGACTGACCGTCGGCGAACCCACGGCGTACCTCGACAGCGCGAACCAGGACCAGATAGACCGGTTCTTCCAGCCGTGCATCGACGGCGACGCGCAGAGCTGTTTCGCGCTCACCGAACCCGCCGCCGGCTCCGACCCGCGCGGGATGGAGACGCGCGCCGAGAAGGACGGCGACGAGTGGATCATCAACGGCACGAAACACTACATCTCGTGGGCGGGCGACGCCGACTTCCTCATCCTGTTCGCCCGCACGGAACCGAAGACCGACAACATCAACGACCACGGTATCACGACCTTCCTCGTGCCGGCGGACGACCCCGGAATCTCGATGCGGTCGATTCCCGTCATCCGCCCCGAGTACCCGTTCGAGGTCACGGTCTCGGACGTTCGCGTCCCCGCGGAGAACGTCCTTGGTGAGGTCGGCGGGGGACTCAGCATCGCCAAGGAGTGCCTCGGCGAGTCCCGCGTCCTGTACGCCGCGAACTGCCTCGGCCCCATCCAGGAGTCCGTCGAGATGGGTGTCGACTGGGCGAACGACCGCGTCGTCGGCGGCGACCCGCTCGCCAGCAAGCAGGCCGTCCAGTGGAAGATCGCGAAGTCCGCGGTCGACTTCCAGTCCGCGAAGTACGCCGTCTACCACGCCGCCGACGCGTACGACGACGGCGACGACATCCGCCACGAGTCCTCAATGGCGAAGTACCGCGCCACCGAAACCCTCTGGGAGGTGCTCGACCGCATGGTCCAGATACACGGCGGGATGGGCGTCGACGCCGACCTCCCGCTCGAACGCTGGCTGCGGGAGGCGCGCGTCCGCCGCATCGGCGAAGGCCCGACAGAAATACACCTCAAGACCATCGCCCGTAACCTCCTCAGCGGCTACGAGGACGTCGACCCCCTCCCGCTCGACTGAGGTATCCGGGGGATTCATATCACCGCTTGGCGTCGTTAGTGTAGATGTCGAGACTTTCGAGTCTCGCGCAGGCTGACCTGCCGGACGACTACCAGTACTTGCTCTCCGACGACGCGATGGGCGAGATTAACCTCCTCTGCGTGATGGCGAACAATCCCGACGCGCTCCAGGCGTACATGCGGTACGGTTCCGCGCTCTGGCGTGACTGCGGTTTGAACGGCGCGGACGTAGAACGCGTCATCCTCGCGGTCGCGCGGGAACTCGACGCCGAGTACGAGTGGCACCAACACTACCCCATCGCGCGCAGCGAAGGCGTGCCGTCCGGGGAGATACGCGCGCTCGCCGACGGCACCACGGACGCCCTCTCGTCGCGGGTCGACGCGCTCACGACGTACGCGCAAGCCGTCGCCGACGACGCCGTGGACGACGCCGTGTTCGCGGCCGCGGCGGAGTTCCTCGACGACGCCACGCTGGTCGGCGTGACGCTGCTCGCGACGCACTACCTCGCGACCCAGCGATTCATCAGCGCACTCGACGTACCCATCGAGGAGTCGTTCGTCGGCTGGACGCCCCGAACCTGAGAAGGATTATAGGCCCCCTCGCCCAACCCTCCCGGTATGGCAGACCGCGTACTCGTCGAACGGGAGAACAGCGTCGCCACCATCACCGTCAACCGCCCGGAGAAGAACAACGCGATGGACGTGCCCACTCGGAAGGCGCTCCGGAGCGCGTTCGAGGAGGTCTCGCACGACGACTCCCGCGCCGTCGTGCTCCGCGGCGCCGGGGGCGGCGCGTTCATCGCGGGCGGCGACCTCGATTCGTTCGCGGAGTTCGACCACATAGACGCCATAGAGTACGTCACAGAGTACGCGCAGGGCCTCTACAACTACGTCGCGGACCTCTCGAAACCGACGGTCGCGGCGGTCGACGGTCCCGCACTCGGTGGCGGCACCGAAATCGCGCTCGCGTGCGACATCCGCCTCGCGTCCGAGGACGCGCTGTTCGGGCTTCCCGAGGTCACGCTCGGCGTCATCCCCGCGGGCGGCGGCACCCAGCGCCTCGCGCAGGCCGTCGGTGCCGGGATGGCGAAGGAACTCGTCCTCACCGGCCGCGTCGTCGAACCCGCGGAGGCCGACGACATCGGGCTCGTGAACCACATCTACGGGAGCGACGAGTTCGAGGACGCAGTCGACGCGATGGCCGACCGACTCACGAGTCAGGCGCCGGTCGCACAGCGCCTCGCGAAGGAGGCCATGAATCGCGGGCTCAATCAGGACGCTGGCCTCGACCTCGAACGGCTCGCGGGCGCGTTCGTCTTCGGGACCGAGGACGCGGAGGAAGGGATCGACGCGTTCCGCGAAAACCGCGACGCGGAGTTCACCGGCCGCTGAGCTGTCCGGTGCGCGGTTGCAAGAAAAGAGCGTCGGAGGCGTATGGACGGTTACTCGCGGGACGCCTCGGTGAGGCCGTCGCTCCACGCGTCGTTGTCCTTGTAGTACTGCGCCGCACCCGGGTGGATTTCGAACGCGTCGACGGCGGAGGCGTGCATGTCGCTCGTCGACTCGAAGTCGACGAACTGGGGCGCAGTCTCGTTCACGGCGCTGTTGTGTTCGTCCACAACCCGGCAGAGCTCGTAGACGGCGTCGTCGCTCGCGGTCGGGTTGAACATGAAGTTACACTGGATGTCCCAGGTGAACAGGGTGTCCGTCCCGATGTCCTGGTTCCCGAGCGGCATGTTGCTGTACTCGATGGTGGACGTACCCGCGCCGCTGTACGCCTCTCCCGACTCGCGGAGTGCATCCGTGGGCTCGACGTAGTGGACGTCGACGCGGGAGGCGATCTGCGTGACCCAACCGGTGTAGCCCGCGCCGGGTGCGCCGTACGCGATACACGCGTCGATGCTGCCCTCCTCCATCGCACCGGGGGCGTCCTCGACGCTGAGGTCAATGATGTTCATCTGCTCGTAGATATCCGCTGTCGGCTCCTGCGACCACACGTCGATGGATGTTGCGCGCGTGGAGTAGCCGGGTTCGGCCGGGTAGACGTTCTTTCCGGCGAGGTCGTCGAACGTCTCGATGTCCGTCCCGTCACGCGCGATGAGGTAAATGTTGTACGGGAACCCGTAGAACCCGAACCAGGGGATGCTGTCCACGCCCTGCTCCGCGAACGACCCGCGGCCGTCGGCGGCCTTCACGAGCGAGTTGTTGTCCGTGATACCGGCGTTGAACTGGCCCTGGTCCATCCGGCGGATAGTGCCGATGAAACCGGGGCTCTCGATCGTCGCGTAGTCGAGACTGTCGCTGTTGTTCGTCGCGACCTGCTCGACTGCGAGACCGATTTCCTTCGTGCCGCCGGCGGACGTGCCGACGCGAAGCGTCATGTCGCTGCCGCCGTCGCTGTCGCCGCCGCTCGTACACCCGGCCAATCCGAGCGCACCCACAGCTGCTGAGCCGTACAAGAACTCCCGTCGGTCGATGGATCGCTCTACCATAGACGTTCGTCAGAGCTCGCCGTGCTTGGTAATACCTTTCCCTTGGTTACGAGTACCAAAAGTAGAAATTTAGGAATATGTGTTGTATATACGCCCTTATATCTAGAAATCAACGGTTCGCACGCGTCCGTTCGTCGCGCAAATCGTGGCGTCGCCGTCGCCTTCCGTCGCAGAAAGAGTTATTGTGGCCTGCTCTCCCATACCAGTATGGCCGACATCGAGAGCCACGACCAGTTCATCGACGGTGAGTTCGTCCCCTCTGAGAGCGACGACCGCGCCAAGGTCGAGTTCCCGTACGACGGCGAACCATGGGCGACCGTCCCCTTCGGCACCGCCGGCGACGTCGACCGCGCCGTCACAGCCGCGCGAAACGCCTTCGAACGCGACGACTGGGGCGGCATCCACCCGAGCGAACGCGCCAGCCTCCTCCGCGACGTCGCCGCCACCATCGACGAGCACGCCGACGAACTCGCCGAACTCGAAACACGGCAGAACGGGAAACTCATCCGCGAGATGCGCGGACAGATGAACTCGCTCGGCGACTGGTTCCGGTACTACGCCAGCCAGTGCGAGACCCGCGAGGGCGACACTATCCCCGTCGAGAGCAAGGACGGCGAGATGTTCAACTACGTCGTCGAGGAACCCTACGGCGTCGTCGGCGCCATCACCCCCTGGAACTCCCCGCTCCTCCTCACGACGTTCAAACTCGCGCCCGCGCTCGCCGCCGGCTGCACGTTCGTCCACAAACCCAGCACGCAAACGCCCGTGAGCGCGCTCCGCCTCGCCGAACTTCTCCACGAGGAAGCCGGCCTCCCCGCCGGCGTCTACAACGTCGTCACCGGCAGCGGCAGCACCGTCGGCGATGCGCTCATCAACCACGACGGCGTCGACAAGGCCTCCTTCACCGGGAGCACCAGTGTCGGCCGCCACATCGGGAAGTCGGCGGGCGAGAACCTCATCCCCGCCTCGCTGGAACTCGGCGGGAAAAGCCCGAACATCGTCTTCGACGACGCGAACCTCGACAACGCCATCAACGGCGTCATCAAGGGTATCTTCGCCGCGACCGGTCAGACCTGTCTCGCGGGCTCGCGCGTGTTCCTCCACGAGGACATCGCCGACGAGTTCGTCGACCGGCTCACCGAACGCGCCCGCGACATCGACCTCGGCGACCCCCGCGACCCCGAGACCGAGATGGGGCCGGTCGCCTTCCGCGGACAGTGGGAGACCGACCGCGAGTACATTCAGACCGCGCTCGAAGAGGGCGCAACCCTCCGGTTCGGCGGCCACCAGCCCGACGACCTCCCCGGCGAATGCTTCCTCGAACCGACCATCCTCACCGACGTGGAGAACGACATGACCGTCGCCCAGGATGAGATATTCGGCCCGGTCGCCAGCATCCTCACGTTCAGCGACGAGGACGCTCTCGTCGAGCGCGCGAACGACACCGACTTCGGCCTCGCCGCGGGCATCTGGACCGAGGACTTCCGGAAAGCCCACCGAGTCGCCGACGCTCTCGAAGCGGGAACCATCTGGATTAACGAGTACCGCACCCTCACCTACAACTCACCGTTCGGCGGGTACAAGGACAGCGGTCTCGGCCGCGAGAACGGACGCGAAGGGCTCGAAGAGTACATGCAGACGAAGAGCGTCTGGGTCGACCTCGCGGGCGAAGTCGAGGACCCGTTCACGCTCGGATAGCCCTGACTCCGCTTCCGTCCGGCGTTGTCGATACCCCTACGCCTTTGACCCCGTGCGGAGAACGTCGCGGTAATGACATGGGTTGGCAGGCTGTTCGGGCGGAACGCGAGCATGGTTCACGACGACGAATTCCGCCTCCTCCTCGCGGCGAACGCCATCGGCGCGCTCGGCACCGCACTCGTCTCCCCGCTCCTGAACTCGCTCACCGGTCCGTTCGGCGTGTCCGCCGCCGAAATCGGCCTGCTCGTCACCGCCGTCGGCGCGCCGTCCATCTTCCTCATTCCGGTTTCGGGCGTCATCGCCGACCGCATCGGCCGGAAACCCGTCCTCATCACTGGTCTCGTCCTCTTCGGCGGCGCCGGCGCAGCCATCGCTCTCACGACCGATTTCACCGTCGTGCTCGCGCTCCGCGCGCTCCAGGGCGTCGGGTTCGCGGGCGTCACGCCGATTATCATCACGTCCTTCGGCGACCTCTACACGGACGACACGGAGGCCACCGCGCAGGGCATCAGGTTCGGCGTCACCGGCCTCTCCCAGGCCGTCTTCCCCGCCATCGCTGGCGCCGTCGTGGTAGCCGCCTGGCAGTACCCGTTCCTCATCTACGCGCTCGCCATCCCAATCGCCGCCCTCATCTGGCTGTTCTTCGACGAACCCGCAGACCACGGCCGTGACGCCGACACAGACACGTCCCACGAGACGGGGTACGGCCGCGGCCTCGCAGCGCTCGCAACCCACCCGCATGCCGCCGCGTACCTGCTCGCGCGAGCCATCGTCGCGATGCCCTTCTTCGCCTTCCTCACGTACAACTCGCTCGTTATCGGCCGTCTTCAGGGCGGGTCGGCGAGCCAGGCCGGCCTGCTCGTCGCCGCGTTCAGCATGGTCTACGCCGCGACGTCCACGCAGGCCGGCCGCATCACCGCGTGGTTCGACCACGACGCCGTCCCGCTGGTCAGCGCGAACATCCTGCTCGGCGGCGGCCTTGTGACGTTCGCGCTCACGTCCGCTGTCCCGCTCGCCGTCCCGTCCGTCGTCGCGATGGGCGTCGGCGTCGGCATCACGTTCTCGCTCTACCGCAGCATCATCACCGGCGTCGCACCGCCCCGGTTCCGCGGCGGCCTCGTCAGCCTCTCCGAGTCCGGCGCGCGCACCGTTGCCACGCTCACGCCCGTCGCCATCGGCGCGCTCCTCACGGTCCTCGAACCGTCGCTCGGACGCGCGGACGCCCTTCGCTGGATTCTCGTCGGCGCGGGCGGCGTCGCCGTGCTCGTCGGCGTCGCGAGCGTTCTCCTGGCGCACACCACCACGGCCCCCGAGGGAGCGACCGCGTACTCCGCCGACTAACGCCAACGGTTAACACGACCCGACCAGTGGACTGCGTATGGACCTCAATATCGAGGGGAGCGCGGCGCTCGTTACAGCATCCAGCAGCGGCCTCGGAAAGGCCTCGGCGAAGGCGCTCGCTCAGGAGGGCGTGAACGTCGCCATCAACGGCCGCCGCCGGACCGTTCTCGAAGACACCGCAACTGAACTCCGCGACATCGCACCGGCGGGCACGGCAATCCTCCCCGTTCAGGCCGACCTCACGGAGGAAGAAGACATCGAGACGCTCGTGGAGACGACGGTGGACGAGTTCGGCGGTCTCGACCACCTCGTCACGTCCGCCGGCGGCCCGCCCTCTGGTCCGTTTCTCGAGACGACGGACGAGGACTGGTACGACGCGTACGACCTCCTCGTGATGAGCGTCGTCCGCACCGTCCGCGAAGCCACCGACCACCTCCAGAGCGGTGACGGGGGAACCATCGTCAACATCACGTCGCGGACGGTCAAGCAGGCCGTCGACCAGATGGTGCTCTCGAACTCCGTCCGCATGGGCGTTATCGGCCTGGAGAAGACGCTCTCCACGGAGCTCGCGCCCGAAGTGCGCGCGAACGCCGTCCTTCCCGGGTCGCACGAGACCTCGCGCATCACCGACCTCGTCAAACAGGGCGTCGAGCGCGGCGACTACGCGGACTACCAGGACGGCATCGACGACCGCGTCACCGAAGTCCCGCTCGACCGACTCGGCACCACAGCGGAGTTCGGTTCCACCGTCGCGTTCCTCTCCTCTCCGCGCTCGGGATACATCAACGGCGCCGCGATGCCCGTCGACGGCGGGTCGATGGGCGCGAACCTCTAATCGTCGTATACGGCCGGGTTGACGACCGTCGTCGGCCGCCCGCCGCCGAGCACCGTCCGGACTTTCTCCGCCGCGAGCCGCGCACCGCGTTCGAGGTAGCCGTCGGTCACGCCGGCGACGTGCGGCGTCGCGATGACGTTCGGGTGCGTGAGCAGCGGGTGGTCGGGCGCGGGTGGCTCCGCGGACAACACGTCCACGACCACGCCCGCGAGCCGGTCGTTCTCGACGGCGTCGGCGAGCGCGTCCTCGTCGACGACGCCGCCGCGCGCGACGTTGATGAGGTAGCCGCCGTCGAGCGCTGCGAGTTCGTCGGAACCGATGAGGTGGTGGGTGTCGTCCGTGAGCGGCGTGTGCAGCGACACCAGTTCCGCGCGCTCAACGAGCTCCGCGATATCCACGAGTTCGATGCCCGCGTCCTCCACCTGGTCACGGGAGTACCGCGGATAGATGCAGGAGTCGGTGCGGTCGCCCGCGACGTACGGGTCGTACCCAAGCACGGTCGCGCCCTCTGCGCTCGCGCGCTCCGCCACGTCGAACCCGATGGTGCCGAGGCCGACGACGCCGACCGTCGTCCGCCCGAGCTCCCGCTCCATGCCCTTTGCGGCCTGCCACTCGCCACCCGTGGTCCGCTCGTGAATCCCGAAAAGGTTCCGCAGCAGCATCGTCATCGACGCGACCGTGTACTCCACCACCGCCGGTCCCGGCGCGCCCGGTGAGTGCGTGACGACGACGCCGTGGTCGGTCGCCGCGTCAAGGTCGACGCGGTCGTACCCTGACCCGTACACCGCGAGCACGTCCAGGGACGGCGCGCCCTCGAACAGTGCGCGGTCGGCGACGCCCGGCCGCAGGACGAGCGCGTTGTGACCGTCCGCCGCCGCGGCAACCTCCGCACCCGACCCCCGTTCGAGCCCGTCCGCGTCGATTTCGTACGTCTCGACGGTCCAGTCGTCGGGGAGTTCCGCCGTCAGCACGTCCGCGCGGACGGGACGCGACTCGCTGGTCGTCACTAACACCGAATGCATGTTCTTCCAGCGTGCCCGCACCAGTATGAAGATTTGGCTCGCGTGCGGCGCTGGACTTTTGTAGGGTAGTCGTGATTGGAGAGGCATGTCGACAGCCGAAGCCGTTCGTCTCGGCAGCGGTGCCGGGTACGCCGGCGACCGCATCGAACCCGCCGTCGAACTCTCCCGGGACGCCGGCCTGGACTACCTCGTGTTCGAGTGTCTCGGCGAACGCACCGTAGCATTGGCCGAGGAACGGCGGCGACGCGGCGACCCCGGTTACAACCCGCTCCTCGTCGACCGCTTCGACGCGGTCCTGGAGAACTGCGCGCGAAACGACATCACCATCGTCACCAACATGGGTGCGGCGGACCCGGACGCCGCCGCGGAGCGAACAGTCGCGTTGGCCGCCGACGCCGGGCTCGACGGCCTGCGTGTCGGCAGCGTCGCCGGGTCGAACGTCGCGGACCGCTTCGACGCGCTCGACGGGACGACGTTCGACGGTGAGCCCACGGAGGCGTACCGGGACCGGACGCTCGCGGCCCACGCCTACCTCGGCGCTGACCCCATCCGGAACGCCCTCGACGCGGACGCGGACATCGTTCTCACCGGTCGAGTGGCGGACTCCTCGTTGTTCCTCGCGCCGCTCCTCCACGAGTTCGACTGGGAGTTCCCGCACGACACCTCGTCGTCGCTCGTCGGGCAGGGCATCGCGGCGGGCCACCTTCTCGAATGCGCCGGCCAGGTGACGGGCGGCTACTACGCCGACCCCGGCCGCGCGGATGTCGAGGACCTCGCACACCTCGGGTTCCCGGTCGGCGAGGTCACGCCCGACGGCGACGTGACTATCACGAAACTCCCCGAGACCGGCGGCGAGGTAACCGTCGAGACGTGCACCCAGCAGTTGTTCTACGAGATTCACGACCCCAGCGAGTACCTTGTCCCCGACGGAGCCGTCGACTTTACCGAGGTGACGCTCACGGACGCCGGCCCGGACGCGGTGGCGGTCGCGGGCGCGGTTGCAGCGCCCCGGCCGGACACGCTGAAGGTCTCGCTCGGTTACGACGCGGGCTACCGCGGGGTCGGAGAGCTGTCGTACGCCGGACCGAACGCGCGCGGACGGGCAGAACTCGCGGGCGACGTGGTCCGTGAACGCCTCGACGTGCGCGGTGTCGACCCCGCCGACCTTCGCGTCGACCTCGTCGGCGTGGACTCGTTGCACGGCGATGTCGGCGATACTGACCCGTACGAGACGCGGTTGCGCGTCGCCGCGCGCGACGACGACCGGGAGACCGTCGCGGCCGTCGCACAAGAGGTTGAAACCCTGTACACAAACGGTCCCGCGGGCGGCGGTGGCGCGCGTACGGACGTGGAGAGCGTCGTGGGTATCGTGTCGACGCTCGTCGACCGCGCGACCGTCTCTCCGTCCGTGTCGGTGACGGAGGTGGAGCGATGACGACCGTGCGCGACCTCGCGCTGGTGCGCGCAGGCGACAAAGGAAACACGTCGAACGTCGTCGTGGTCGCGGACTCCGCTGCGGCCTACGACACGCTCGTGCGTGAACTGACGGAGGACCGCGTGTTCGAGCGGTTCGAGCACCTCGGCGCGGACGCGACCGAGCGATACGAGGTTCCGGCGACCCGGTCACTGAACTTCGTGGTCCGCGGGGTACTCGCGGGTGGTGTGACGACATCCCTGCGGGTCGACAGTCATGGGAAGGCTCTGTCGTCGCTCGTCGCCGGGATGTCCGTTCCGTAACTCGGCGTGCATGAACGACCCGAGGGGGAAGGGTCGGGTAGCGTCTGACGGGAGCGTCTGTCGGCGGTCCGCGTGACATGACGCATGATGGCAATGACGCTACCAAACAATCGTTATCAATCGAACCATTTATTACTTGGGGTTCGTCACCTAAATGTGGTGGGTTGCTACTTTACCTATTCGTATATCTGAGCACTGCCCGTCAGCGTTTACTCCACCTGCACACCGAACGACAGCGGTGGCCTCCAGCCCAGGTATAAACTCTAAATAGCTATATGAAATGTCTTCCGGGCGCGTTCGGGACACGTGTTGACAACCGGGCCACACCGCCGGGCTGCACGCACCACCCAGGAGAGATAATGCCAGCACCCTTGTTAGGATATCCCGGGTCCAACTCACGATCTGGAACGAGTCGTACTACTCGAACGACGTACGCGAGGCCGCTACAGGCCGTCGACGTACGCTTCGATCCGGTCGAGGGCGCGGCGCAGGTCGTCGAGGTCGGTCGCGTACGACACTCGGAGGTGTCCCTCGCCACCCACACCGAACACGTCGCCAGGAACGACCGCGACGCCCTGCTCGCGGAGGACGCCTTCCGCGAACTCCTCGGCGGTTTGTCCTTCGGGGACTTCGGGGAAGCAGTAGAACGCGCCCGTCGCCTCGAACACGTCCATCCCGATCTCGCGGAACCGCGAGAGAACGAACCGACGGCGGCGGTCGTAGCGCTCACGCATCGCCGCTACGTCGTCCTGGCACGACCGCAATGCTTCGATGCCCGCGTACTGTGCGGTGGTCGGCGCGGACAGCATCGTGTACTGGTGGATCTTGTTCATCGCGTTGATGGCGTCCGCGGGGCCGAGCGCGTACCCGAGTCGGAGCCCCGTCATCGCGTGCGACTTCGAGAACCCGTTGACGACGATAGTCCGCTCGCGCATCCCGTCCAGCGTGGCGATGGACGTGTGGTCGTCCTCGTACGTGAGTTCGGCGTAGATTTCGTCGGCGACCACGTTGATGTCGTGTTCCTGAACGAAGTCGGCAATCGGTTCGAGGTGCTCGCGCGACATGACCGCGCCCGTCGGATTGTTCGGGTAGCAGTACACGAGCAGGTCGGCGTCCGACGCGCCGGCGTCCCGGAGTGCGTCGACGGTCAAGCGGAAGTCGTCCGCTTCTCGGGTCGGCACGGGTAGCACCTCTCCGCCGGCGAAGACGACGCCGGGTTCGTAGGAGATGTACGCCGGTTGGGCGACCGCGACCGTGTCGCCGGGGTCGACGAACGCGCGGAACGCCAGGTCGATAGCTTCGCTCGCACCCGCCGTCACGACGACTTCCTCCGCCGGGTCGTAGGCGAGGTCGAACCGGTCGTCGACGTACCCCGTGATCTCCTCGCGGAGTTCGGGTTTCCCGCGGTTCGACGTGTACGACGTTCGGCCCTGTTCGAGCGATGCGATGGCGGCGTCGCGGGCGGCGAACGGCGCGCTGAAGTCGGGTTCGCCGACGCCGAGCGAGATGACGTCGTCGCGTTCGTCCGCGATTTCGAAGAACCGACGGATGCCCGACGGCGGCACGTCCTGCACGCGTTCGGAGAGTTCGAAGGACATGATTAGGGGGAGAAGGAGAGGCGGTCGTCCTCGCTGTCAGTGTCGAATTCGATGCCGTCCTCCTTGTAGGACGTCATCACGTAGTGCGTGACGGTCTGCGTTATTTCGGGGACGGGTGCGACTTCCTCGCTGATGAACCGTGACACGGATTCGAGGGAGTCGCCTTCGACTTCCATGTAGAAGTCGTAGTCGCCGCTGATGAGGCGGAGCGTCCGTACGCGCGGGAACTGCTGGAGGCGTTTCGCGATGTCGTCGTAGCCCGTTTCGCGGTCGAGTGAGACGTTCAGTTCGACTTCCGCGCGGACGCGTTCGTCGTCTACGCGACTCCAGTCCACGACGGCTTGATATCCGCGGAGGACGCCCGCTTCTTCGAGGTCTCGAATCGTGCGCTCGACCTCGTCTTCGTCGAGGTCGGTCAGTCGCGCGATGTCCTCGGCGGTGTACCGCGCGTTCTCTCGCAGGAGGTCGAGTACTTCGCGTCGGCGTCCGTTCATAATTGAGGGAATACGGGGCAGGGTTAAGCCGTTACCGCTCCCCGCCAGATATGCGAGGTCGTCGGGTCCCCTCGCCCCGCCCGTCTCTCGAAGGAATTCAGTATTACCGAACGGATGTGGGTGGTGCTGTGTCGAACGCCTGTTAACCGACGCGAAAACGTCCCGGTGAACGGAGATACGCGTGAGTGACGGAAGGCGGATGCTGCGGGCGAGTAGCTTGCGGACGGTGTTTCTCAGGGATGGCGTACGCTTCGACTACGCCCCATATGTATAACGATAGTACGAATGTTATTCTAGTGGTGCAACCACCGGTGTGCGAGTATTGTTCGACGATGCCGGACAGAGTGTTAGTGACAGAGTGGATATGGGTGCACTACTGGCGTTCCCATATAAATCGAGAACATCCCGCACACAGCTGTTCGGTATATCCGAACGCTACGAGTAGGCTGTTTTCACGCTAACGACCTTCGCAACTTGGCTCATCCGCTGGGGCAGGTCGTCGGTGAGGAAGGAGCCGTTGAACCGCGTTGTCGGCCCAGAGACGCTTATCGCAGCGGTGGACACGCCGTCGTCGTCGAGTATCGGTGCACCCACCGCACGCATCCCGTCTAGTTTCTCCTCCATGTTGAACGCGTACCCCTGTTCTCGCACCTCCGCGAGCTCCTCACGGAGCGCATCCGTGTCCACGAGCGACCGCTCAGTGACTTGCGCGAGTTCGCCGTCGATGAAGGACTCTCTGCGCTCCTCGGGTTGGAACGCGAGGTACGCCTTCCCGACCGCAGTTGTATGGAGATTCACCGTAGTGCCGATGTGGGAGTCCGTCTGGATGGCGTTCTCGCCCGTCGTCTGATAGATATAGACCCCCTGCCCGGCCTCCTCGACCATCACCTGTGCGCGTTCGCCGAGTTCCGCAACGAGGTCGTCCACTTCCGGCTTTACCGTCTCGTAGAGGCCGTAGCGGCTTCGAGCGTAGTCCCCGAGGTCGAGGAACTGGAGGCTGAGCCGATACTCGCCGTCGTCGCGGACGACGTACCCGCCGCGTTCGAGGCTGTCGAGGTAGCCGTGAACCGTGCTCTTCGGGAGGGCGAGACCGTCTGCCACGGCCGTCACGCCGGACGCCCCTTCCGTCCGTAAGTGGTTGATAATGTCGAACGTGCGGCCGACTGCCTGCACCGGCAGGCCCGTGTCGGATGGGTCGGCTGTCATACGTTACCTTGGTAGGCGGTATAGAAAAATATGCGGGGTTCGTTCGTCAATGCCGAACGCTAGTCGGAGAGCGCGTCCGCAATCGTGGCGACGGAGTGGCTCGCGGGTGCGTCCAGCACCGTCGTCGCGCGTTCCGCGTCGTCCAACGCGAGCGCACAGCACCGTTCGAACTTCCGGCTCAGCGCCGCCTCGGACAGCGGATCCGCGTGATCGCCGCGGGGGACCCGACGCACCGCGGACACCGTTCGACCGTCGACGGTAACCGCTACCCGCGCACCCCACTCGGTGGGGAACCGGTCCTCGAACTCGGCGTCGGTGTGGACGAACACGCGGTCCGCGAGCGCCTGTACGGAGTCCTCCGCGATCGCGTCCGACGTGAAGTGTTCGAACGCGACGGCCCCGCTCACGAGCTGGCGTGCGAGCACGTAGGGGATGGAGAACTTCGCGCTCGTGAACGTCTCCGGCGACTGATGGTTCATCGCAACGGCGTTCCCGAACGTGTACACGTCCACGCGCTCCACATCGGCGGCGTCCACGTCTTCGGGGAGGTCGACGAGCGCGTCCAGCGCCGGATGCGTGTACCGGCACGACGGATACGGCTTGAAGTAGTTCCGCCGTATCTCCCACGTTTCGCCGAGTTCCGCGAACAGACGGTCGAACTCGCCGTCGTCGAGTAGGTCACGGAGCGGGTCGTACACGTCCGTCACGCCCGATTCAGCCCCCGTAACACCCGCCTCGGCGACGAGCGGAACCGTCGTCCCCGCCTGTGCGGAGAACCCCGCGGTGAAGTTCCGCGACGGAGCGCCCTCCTCGTAGGGGTCGTGCATCGAGACGACCGCGAGGTTCGCCGCCGTTCGGAACGCGTTCCGGAGCGCGTCGTCGGTCAGTCCGCGGCAGAGCGCGCCCGCGAGCGCCGGTCCGACTGTCGTCCACGTGGAGTGCGGGTCGCGGATCACCCACTCCGTCGCCTCGCTCAACTCCGCTTTCATCGCGAAAATAGCGTACTCCAGCCGGACGACGACCTCGTACGCCTTCACGCACGCGTCGACGAACGTCTCCCCGTCCACGTCCGCGGTTTCGCCGAGCGCCAGCGCGCCCGCGACGACGCTCGTTCCGACGTGCCCGCCCTCGTTGTGCCCCTCCTCCACCTCCTGTGCGATACCGGCGGTGGCGTTGACCAACGCTGCCTGCCCGGGATCGAGACGCCGACCCGACCCGAGAGCGGTTGCCGGACCCGCGGAGAACGCGGCGGTCCGGCCGACCGCGTCCACGGAGTCGACCGTCGACCCGGCGACCATCGCCGCCAACACGTCGGCGACGACCCGTTCGCCGTGTTCTCTGACCGCCGGCGGAACGGTCGTCTGTTCGAGGAACCGATACACGTCAGCCTCCCACGCTCGGACCGGATGAACTGTCTCAGTTGTCATGGTGGTACGTCGCCGCTGTAGCGCGGCGTTCGTGTAGGGCGACTCCGGCAAGGTGTATAAAGCCGCCCCACGGCTGCTACGACAGCTTTACGGTCTCGCACGTTAGCTGTTAGCACGATGAGTGAGTTAGAGTCAGTCACGCTCTCCGATGCGGCGTCGGAGGTCGTGACGGCGGACGAAGTTTCGTGGGACGTGTCGACGGACGTACTCGTCGCTGGTGGCGGCGGAACGGGGCTGGTCGCCGCGCTCGCGGCGTCAGACGCCGACGACCGCACTATTACTGTCTTCGAGAAGTCCGAGTCAGTCGGCGGGAACACTGCGCTCTCGACGGGAATGGTTCCGGCAGCCGGAACCAGAATGCAGGCCGACGCGGGTATCGAGGAGACGCCCGCGGACATGGCACGGGATATTCTCGAAAAGAACGCCCACGAGGCCGACGAGGAGATGGTGCATCACCTCGCCGAGGAAAGCCGGCATCTCGTTCACTGGCTCGTGGACGACTGGGATATCACGCTAAACCTCGTGGACGATTTCCGATACCCGAAGCACTCGGAGTACCGTATGCACGCTCCCGCGGGCCGGAACGGCGAGAACCTCGTCGCGGAACTCGAAGCGCGTGTGCGGGAGACGGAGAACATCGAGCTACTCACGAACGCGCCCGTACGGAAACTCGTCGCAAACGAGGGGCGTGTCGTCGGTGCTATCGTCGGGGACCGACGGACGGAAGCCGTCGCGGCGGACGCCGTCATCCTCGCGACGGACGGGTTCGGCGGGAACCGGGAGATGGTTCGCGAACACCTCGACGACGCGATCGAGCGCGCGCTCTACTTCGGAACGGACGGCAACACGGGCGACGGGATTCGCTGGGGGCACGCGCTCGGGGGAGAACTCGCTTGCATGGACTCCTATCAGGGTCACGCGACGGTGTCCAGTCAGACCGGCGCGCTCTCCACGTACGCGGTCGTGATGAACGGCGGCATCCTCGTGAACGAGCACGGCGAACGCTTCGGGAACGAATCGAAGGGCTACTCGGAGTTCGCCATCGACGTGCTCCAACAGCCGGACGGAATCGCGTACGAAATCTTCGACGAACGCATCTACGAGCGCTTGGTGGGCGCGTTCGACGACTTCGACCGCGCGGACGACCTCGGCGCGTACAAGCGCGCCGACTCTCTCGACGCGCTCGCCGAGCGCCTCGGTTGTGACCCGGAGACGACGGTGGAGACGGTTGCCGCGTACAACGACGCGGTGACGGCCGACGAGCCGGACGCCGTCGGCCGGACCGACGGGAGGCACACGCTCAGCGAACCCTTCTACGGCGCGAAAGTCACGGGGTCGTTGTTCCACACGCAGGGCGGCCTCGTGGTGGACGGCCACGGGCGCGTCCAGCGCACCGACGGCTCGGTCGTCGACGGCCTCTACGCCGGCGGCGGGTCCGCTGTCGGTATCAGCGGGCACGGCGCCGGCGGCTACCTCTCCGGGAACGGCCTCACGACCGCGCTCGGACTGGGCCGTCTCGCGGGAATCCACGCCGGCGAACGGCTCGGAGCGGAGTGATGAGTCGAAGTCGTCTCAGGGGCGTCGTCGAGGAGTTCTTCGAGCGGATGGCCGACGACGACCGCCGAGAGACGGTCGGCGAGCTGTTCGTTACGGACGCCGTTATCACCCTCCCGGGTGCGACGTTCTCGGGTCCGGACGCACCCCAGGAGATGCTCGCGCACTTCGCGCCCCGGTACGAGTGGGCGGCGAAAGAGTTCGACCGGTGGTACGTCGATGTGGACAGGAACGCGGTCGTCAGCGTTGGAACGCTCAACGGCGTCGACATCGACGGCGCGGAGTTCGCGGGTGTCCGATACACGGACGTGTACGAGGTGCGGGACGGCCGTATCGCGCGCCTGGACGTCTACAACGACCTCGCCGACGACGGCGTGGTGGACGTATGACCGAGCGAACCGGCGTCCTGTTCGCGCTCCGCGACGACCTCGACCTCGTGCAGCGAGCGGAAACCCTCGGGTACGAGAGCGTCTGGGCCGCGGAGGGCCAGGGAAAGACGGCGTTCGGGAAGCTCGAACGATGGGCGGCCGTGACGGAGGATATCGAACTGGCGACGGGAATCGTCAACGTGTTCTCGCGCACGCCCGCGGCCCTCGCGCAGGCAGCCGCCACGCTCGACGACCACTCCGGCGGCCGCGCGATTCTCGGCCTGGGCGTCGCACACCCCGGCGTCGTCGAGGGGTTCCACGGCTGCGAGTTCGAGCGTCCGCTCGCGCGAATGGAGGAGTACATCCGACTCGTCCGCCGGTACCTCGCGGGAGACCCGCGCGGCTTCGACGGCGAGTTCTTCTCCCCGGCCCGAACGGCGTTCTGGGAGGCGTTCGACCCCGTTCGCGCCGAGATACCGATATACAACGGCGCGCTTGGACCCGGGAACGTCCGGTTGACCGGGATGTACGCCGACGGCTGGATCCCGAACCTCTATCCGCTCTCCGAGTTCGAGACCGCACGGTCGTGGTTGGAGACGGGCGCGGAACGCACCGGCCGTGCCGTCGCGGACGTGGACATCGCGATGTACGTGCTCGCGGCCGTTGACGACGACCCCGCGGTCGCCCGGCGGGCGGTCGCGGAGCACGTGGCGTACTACCTCCGGGATATCCCGGGTTACTACGGGCGTGTCGCGGAGAACGCGGGGCTTGACCGGGAGGTTTCGGCGGTTCGGGATGCGCCGACGACGGCGGCGGGCGCGGACGAACTCGGCGATGAGTTCTTGGACCGCGTCGCTATCTGGGGGACGCCGGCGGAGGCGCGGTCTGATCTTCGGACGCTTCGAGAGGCTGGCGTGGCGCTACCGATCATGCGCGCACCGTCGGGCGCGGACCGAGCGCTCGTGGAGCGAGTTCTCGAGACGTTCGCTCCGCGGCCTGCGTGACGCCGCCGCGTCGTCCCCCGGTCGATGACGTAATTTTATGCCGCTCCGGCGCGCAGGTGTGAGTGATTACCACTCATGACAGAGCGAATCTGGGAGGACTTGCTAACGGAGCGCGACGAGCAAGTCATCTCGAAAGCGGGCTACGACAAGGAGGGCGCGTCCTCTTGGGAGTCGCGGGGGCTCGGCGAGAACCCCGCGGTTCTCGTCATCGATATGCAACGCCTCATCGTCGGTGAGGACGAACCCATTCTCGACGCCATCGAGGAGTATCGGACGGCGATGGGGGAGGTCGCGTGGGACGCCATCGATGCCATCGACCCCTTCCTCGACTTCGCGCGCGGCCACGATATTCCCGTGATGTACACGCGCGTCGTGCCGTCGAGCTACGACGACCCGTCGCATCCCGACCTCGATATCGTCGACCCAGTCGCCCCCGAGGACGGTGAGACGGTCGTCGATAAGTCCTACGCGAGCGCGTTCTACGGGACTGACTTGCTCTCGCGGCTCGTTCGGAACGGCCACGACAGCGTCATCATCGTCGGGAACTCCACGAGCGGGTGCGTGCGGGCGACTGCTATCGACGCGAAGCAGAACGGCTTCGACGTGCTCATTCCCCAGGAGTGCATCTTCGACCGTATCGAGGCGTCGCACAAGATCGGGTTGCTCGACCTCTGGATGAAGTACGCGGAAGTCCTGGAGACCGAGGAGGTCGAGGAGTACGTCGAAGCGCTCGGGGGTGAGTGAGTTGGCGTACGACCTCGTCGTGAAGAACGGAACCGTCGTCACACCCGAACACGGAACGTTCGAAGCTGATGTGGCCGCGGAGGACGGGAAAATCGCGGCCGTCGCGCGGACCGGGTCGCTCTCGGGCGAGACCGAAGTGGACGCGACCGGCAACCACGTGCTTCCCGGCGCCATCGACCCGCACACGCACCACGGGATTTACCGGGGGTTGGAGGCGGACGCGGAGTCCGAATCTCGCTCCGACCTCGTCGGCGGCGTCACCACCATCGGGAACTACTTCCGGCGACCCGGCGCGTACGCCGACATCATGGACGACTACTTCGCCGACGCCGAGGCGAACTACTACCACGACTACTTCTTCAGCCTCGGCCTGCTCTCCTTCGACCACATCGACGAGATTCCATACATCGTGGAGGAGCTCGGCATCACATCCTTTAAGTGGTACATGAATTACAAGTACGTCGCGTCGGAGAAGTTCGGCGTCGACTGCGAAATGCGCGACGACTTCGGGGACGCCTTCATTCAAGCGCTCGCCGACATCGACGCGCCGACGACGCTCGGCTATCACTCCGAGAACGTCGAGATAACGAACTCGCTCGGCGACAACCCCTACCTCGACACGGAGCGGGACGACGAGAGCGAGTATCGGCCGTACCAGACGCTCGTCGACCAGTTCCCCGGCTACGCGGAGACCCAGAGTATGGTGTCGGGCGCGTCGCTCGCGAAACAGCACGACTACGACGACGACTTCTACGCCGTCCACATCTCGTCCGGACAGACCGCGGACGAACTCGCCGCGCTCCGGGACGCCGGCTACCGGCTCACGGGCGAGACGTGCACGCACTACCTCACGCTCACCACCGAGGAGTGCGACGAGCGCCACAACGTCAACCCGCCCGTTCGCTCGAAGGACGACCAGGAGACGCTGTGGGAGCGCGTCGCCGACGGCACGATCTCCACCATCGGGACGGACCACTGCGCGAACCTCGCGGCGGACAAGATCGGCGAGGACGTGCCGGACAGCCTCCCCGGATTCCCGAGTTCTGCGACGATGCTCCCCCTCATCCTCTCAGTGGGCGTGAACGAGGGCCGGATTTCGCTCGAACGCGCGGTCGAAATCACGTCCACGAACACCGCGAAGGCGTTCGACCTCTACCCGAAGAAGGGCAGTATCCGCGTCGGGGCGGACGCGGACCTCGTCGTCGTCGACCTCGACGAGACCAAAACGGTCACGCCCGACCTTCTCAAGGGCGGGGCTGACTACTCGCCCTACGAGGGTCGGGACGTGACTGGCTGGCCGACGCACACCGTCGTGCGCGGCGAGCTCGCGTACGACCGCGGCGACATCGTCGGGGAACCCGGTCACGGAACGCACATCGACCGCCCCATCTGAGCACCCACCGTTTCACAGTACATATGATAGATACGAACGACACAGACGCTACTGGACCGCTCGACGGCCTTCTCGTCGTCGAGGCCGGCACGATGATTTCCGCCGGCACGACCGGCCGCCTGCTGGCTGACTTCGGCGCGACGGTCGTGAAAGTCGAACACCCCGAGACGGGCGACCACCTCCGCCATTTCGGCCCGCAGGCCGACGGTACGGGTCTCTGGTGGAAGTACCTCGGGCGGAACAAGCAGTCCGTGACCCTCGACGTCTCCGGGCCGGACGGCCGCACGGTCTTCGAGGACCTCGTGAGCGAGGCGGACGTACTCCTCGAGAACTTCCGGCCGGGGACGCTCGAGAAGTGGGGGCTCGCGCCCGAGTCGCTCCGCGAACGCAACGAGGACCTCGTCGTCCTTCGCATCAGTGGGTTCGGACAGGACGGCCCGTATTCGAGCCGTCCCGGGTTCGGCACGCTCGCGGAGTCGATGAGCGGGTTCGCGTACCTCAACGGCTTCGAGGACCGGCCGCCGCTCCTCCCACCGACCGGTCTCGCCGACAGCGTCGCCGCGATGTTCTCGACGTTCGCGGTGATGTTCGCGCTCTGGGAGCGCGAGGTGAACGGCGGGACGGGACAAGTCATCGACACCAGCCTCGTCGAACCGATTTTCTCCATTCTCGGCCCGCAGCCGCTCCGGTACGACCAGCTGGACGAGGTCGAGGAGCGCGCGGGGAACCGCTCGACGTCCTCCGCGCCCCGGAACGTGTACGAGACCGGGGACGGCCGGTACGTCGCCATCTCCGCGTCCACGCAGCCGACGGCGATACGGGTGTTCGAGGCCATCGACCGGCCCGACTTGACGGACGACCCGCGGTTCGCGGACAACGAGTCCCGCCTGGAGAACGTCGAGGAACTCGACGCCATCATTCAGGACTGGATGGACGAGCGCTCCCGCGAGGAGGTTCTCGACGTGTTCGAGGAGACCGGTGCGACCGTCGCCCCGATTTACAACGTCGCGGACATCGTCGAGGACGAACACTACCAAGCGCGGGACGCGCTCGTGGACGTTCCGGACGACGAACTCGGGTCGGGCACCGTCCAGAACGTCGTCCCGAAGTTCAGCGACACGCCGGGCGAGGTCACGCACCTCGGCCCGCGGAAGGGCGAGCACAACGACGCGGTCTACGGCGGGCTTCTCGGGTACGACGACGAGACGCTCGACGACCTGCGCGCGGCGGAGGTGATCTGAGTGGCGCTCTCGCTCCCCGACGACGTTACCGTCGTCGAGATGCTGCCGCGGGACGGCTTCCAGCGCCTCGACGAGTTCGTCCCCACCGACGAGAAGGTCGAACTCATCAATCAGCTGTCGACGACCGGCGTCGACGAAATCGAGTTCACGTCGTTCACGCACCCGAAGGCCGTGCCGAACCTCCGCGACGCGGACGAAGTCGCGGCGCGCATCGACCGACACGAGGACGTGACGTACCGCGCGCTCGTCCCGAACACGACAGGGATGAAGCGCGCGCTCGACGCCGGCGTCGATAAGGTGAACGCGCTCGTCACGGTCAGCGAGTCGTACAGCGAGAAGAACCAGAACATGAGCACGGAAGAAATCCTGCAGGAGGTCGAGGGAATCGTCGACCTCGCCGCGGGGACCGACGTGGTCGTCGAGGCGGGTATCGGCACGAGCTTCTACTGTCCCTACGAGGGCCGTATCCCCGAAGAGCGAACGCGCTCCGTCGTCGAGCGCGTAGTCGAGGCGGGCGTCGACGAAGTGACGCTCGCGACCACGATGGGGCTCGCGAACCCCGTGCAGGTGGAGTCGATGTTCTCGGCCGTGCTGTCGCGGTGGCCCGGCCTCGATGTCGGCCTCCACCTCCACGACACGAACGGGATGAGTCTCGCGAACACGCTCACCGCGATGCAGTGCGGTGTCGACCGGTTCGACGCCTCCGTGTGCGGGCTCGGCGGCGGCGTCGTCCTTCCCGACGGCCTCTCCGGCGTCGGGAACACGCCGACGGAGGACCTCGCACAGATGCTGGCGGAGATGGGTGTCGAGAACTCGCTTGATTTCGACCGCGTGGAATCGGTCGCCCACGAAATCAGCGACGAACTCGGGCTCGGCGCGACCAGTCACGTCCTGATGGGCGGGACGGTCGACGGCGTGCTCGACACGGTCGCGGAAAGCGAACGGAGGAACCCATGACGGACAAGACGATGGCGGAGAAAATACTCTCCCGGAAGTCGGGAGCGGACGCACAGGCGGGTGACTACGTGGAGGCGTCGGTGGACGCGATGCTGACGCACGACGTCACCGGCCCGCTCACGTTCGAGGTGTTCCGAGAGGTCACCGACGGCGAAGGGCCGCTCGCGGACCCCGAGAACACCGTCATCACTATCGACCACCACGCGCCCGCGGACGGCGTGGACGCCGCGAACAACCACAACAAGGTCCGGGAGTTCGCGGAGGAGTTCGGGGCCGTCCAGTACGAGGTCGGAGACGGCATCTGCCATCAGGTCCTCGTTGAGGACGGGTTCGCGGAACCGGGCGACCTCGTCATCGGCGCGGACTCCCACACCACCACACACGGCGGCCTCGGCGCGTTCGGAACCGGCGTCGGGTCCACCGACCTCGGAACGGCGTTCGCGACGGGCGACCTCTGGTTTCGGGTGCCCGAGTCCATCCGGTTCGAAGTGCACGGCGACCTGCCGGACGGCGTGTACGCGAAGGACCTCATCCTGAAGTTCATCGGGGATGTCGGGTTCGACGGCGCGACCTATATGTCCGCGGAGTACGGCGGGTCCGCGGTATCGGCGTTGCCGATTCACGAACGCCTCGTGCTCTCGAACATGGCTATCGAGATGGGCGGGAAGGCGGGTATCGTGGAACCCGATGAGCGCACGGCGGCGTTCCTCGCGGCGCAAACGGGTCGCGACCCCGACTCGTTCGACGTGTCGCTCGCCCCGGACGCGGACGCCGACTACGAGGCGGTGCACACGTATCGCGCCGAATCCCTCGAACCGCAGGTGTCGAAGCCGTCGAACCCCGAGAACGCCGTTCCCGTCGGGGAGGTTACGGGGACAGAAATCGACCAACTGTTCGTCGGCACGTGCACGAACGGCCGGTACGAGGACATCCGTATCGTCGCGGACATCCTGGACGGTGAGACGCTCGCGCCGAACACGCGGATGGTCGTCGTTCCGGCGTCGAAACGCGTCTACCGGCGAATGCTCGACACCGGCATCTTCGAGACGTTCGTGGACGCGGGCGCCATCGTCCAGAGCGCCGGCTGTGGGCCGTGCTTCGGGACGCACGACGGCGTGCTCGGGGAGGACGACGTCTGTCTCGCGACCGCGAACCGGAACTTCCCCGGTCGCGAGGGTGCGATGGGGAGCGAGGTGTATCTCGCCAGTCCCGCGACCGTCGGCGCGTCCGCCCTCTACGGCGAAATCACGGACCCGCGGTCGGTGTCGCTCGAACGCTACGACGATGCCGTGGTCGCGGACCAGGAGGTGTCGCCGTGACCGACCGCGACGCCGCCGACCCCGGGCGCGCGTGGACGTTCGGCGACGACATCGATACCGACCAGATAATCCCCTCGCGGTTCCTCGTCTCCAGCGACCCCGTCGAACTCGGCGAACACGCGTTCAACGACCTCCGCCCGGAGTTCTCGGAGAACGTCGCCGCGGGCGACTTCGTCGTTGGCGGGACGAACTTCGGGAGCGGGTCGAGCCGCGAACACGCCCCCATCTCCCTCGTCGGCGCGGGGGTCGCGGGCGTCGTCGCCGAGTCGTTCGCCCGCATCTTCTTCCGGAACGCCATCAACATCGGGCTCCCCGTCCTCATCTGCCCCGACGCCGGCCGTATCGAGGACGGCGACCGCATCCACATCGAAATCGCGAACGGGCGCGTCGTGAACCACACGACCGGCGAGACGTACGACGCCGACCCCCTCCCCGAGTTCCTTCAGGAGCTCGTCGACCAGGGCGGGCTCAAGCCGTACACGCGAAAGAAACTGGAATCGGACGCGTAGCGAACGCGTACCGCACACGCTTTTGGTCCCGTCCGCAGTATCGTGCGTATGGTTTCGACGCTACGGGCAGCGATTGAGCGTGACGAGCTTCTGATGGCGATCGGTGCGTGGGACGCCTTGACGGCCCGAATGGCCCAGCAGGCCGGTGCGGAGGCCGTGTACATGTCCGGGTCGTGTGTCTCCTCGTCCGTCCACGGCGGCCCCGACGTGGGGTTGACGACGATGACGGAGATGGTGGACCGCGCCCGCCAGATCGCGGGCGTTCTCGACGTCCCGCTCATCGCCGACGCCGACACCGGCTATGGGAACGCCGTCAACGTCCGGCGAACGGTGACCGAGTACGAGCGTGCGGGCGTGAACGCCATTCAACTGGAGGACCAGGAGTTCCCGAAGAAGTGCGGGCACTTCGAGGGAAAGCGCGTCGCGCCCGCCGGCGAGTTCGCGGCGAAGGTCGAGGCCGCGACGGACGCGCGGGAGAGCGAGGACTTCCTCGTCATCGCGCGCACCGACGCGCTCGCGACCGACGGCGTGGACGCCGCTATCGAGCGCGCGAACCTCTATCGGGAGGCGGGCGCCGACGTGCTCTTCGTGGAGGCCCCGACCGACAGCGACCAGATGGAACGTATCACGAAGGCGGTGGACGGCCCGCTCGTCGCGAACATGGCCGCGAAGGGGAAGACGCCGCCCCTGCCGGCGGACGTTCTCACCGACATCGGGTACGACCTCGCTATCTATCCGTCGGACGCGTTCAAGGCCGCGCTGAAGACGATTCAGGACGTGTACGAGACGGTCATCGACGACCGAAGTCAGGAGGCCGTGCTCGACCGCATGGTCGAGTGGGAAGAACGCGACGACATCACGAACCTCGGCGAGGTTTCGGCGTACGAGGAGCGATACGAGGAACTCGAACGCAAGTACCAGGACGCGTTCGAGAACTAGGCGCGCACCGCGTCGATGTACTGCTGGAACCCGCGTCGGAGGTCGTACCGCGGTTCGAACCCGAGGTCGGTCTCGATTGCGGTCGTGTCGAGGCGCTGCGTCCACGGGAGCGTGCCGTCGTCACTGACCGTGATGTCCGTCTCGTCGAGCAGCTCGCGGACGGTTCCGGCCGCCTCACGAACGGTGGCGAGCGGGCCGCGAACGTTGTATATGCGCCGCGTGAGTGCGGACGCGTCGGCGACCGTGGCGAGGTAGAACGCGCGGGCGGCGTCCACGACGTGAAGCCACGCGAGCGGCTGGTCGCCGTACCGAATGGAGACCGACTCGCCGCGTGCGGGACGCTCCACGAGGTCGCTGAACACGCTCGAACTGCCAGTCTCTCGGTGCGGGCCGTAGACGAGCGTCGGGCGAAGCGCCACGTCGTCGACGCCGTCGGTGTCGCGGAAGACGCGTGCCTGTTCCTCGCAGTAGGCTTTCGTCGCGCCGTACAGCGTCACCGGGTCGTAGAGCGCGTCCTCGTCCACCCACCAGTCGTCGTCCGCGGTCTCGTCGCTGTCCGCGTACCGGTCCGCGGGCGCGTAGACGGTTGCGGAGGACGCCCAGACGAGGCGGTCGACTCCCGGTACGGACGCCGCGGCCTCGAACACGTTGCACGTCCCCGCGATGTTGACGGTGTGCGCGGCCCGCGGGTCCGTCTCGGTGGTGTCCGAGAGGACCGCTGCGAGGTGGACGATTCGTGACGCGCCGGACTCCCGGACCGCCGTCGCGACGTCCTCGGCGTCCGTCACGTCCCCGGCGCGGATTCGCACGTCGTCCGCGACACCGAGTGCGCGGAGGACGCTGTCGTCAGTCGACGTGTCGTACGCCACGACATCGTGGTCGTTCGCGACGAACTCGGCGGCGACGTGCGCGCCGATGAAGCCGGTGCCGCCCGTGACCAGAACAGTATCCATATCGGGATATCCACGAACCGCGGATAAGAAGCTTCGGACGCGGAAAAAGAAGAGTTACTCCTGGGCGGGCGGCTCGTCGTCGTCCGCGCTGCCGCGTTCCGCGTCATCCCGCCACCAGAAGACGTACTTCTTCAGGGAGATGACGCCGTTCGGGAGGAGGACGGCGACGAGGACGAGCGCCAGGCCGTACACGATCGTGTTGAGTCCGGGCGTGTCCGGGAAGGAGATCCGGAAGAACTCGCTCAGCGGGAAGACGAGGAACGCACCGAGGATAACGCCGACGACGCTCCCGGTTCCGCCGACGATGGCGGGGAGGAGGATTTCGACGTTCTGCGAGATGCCGAACACGGTCGAGGGCCGCACGAGCGTGAGGTACATACTCCAGAACGCGCCCGCCCACGCGGTGAAGAAGGCGGAGACGCCCATCGCGAACATCTTGTTCGCGAACGGGGAGATGCCGAGGCTCGCGGCCGCGTCCTCGTTCTCGCGGATGGCGAAGAGGTAGAGACCGATCTGCGAGTGCTTGATGAGCCAGGCGGCGACGGTGACGACGAGCAGGAAGGCGAGGATGACGAAGTAGTAGGGGAGCGTCTCCTCGAACTGCATCGCGGCTAACCCGAACTCCGCGCCGTAGTCCCTCGGGAACGGACGGTAGATTCCGACTGCGCCTCCGAGTTCCGAGATGTTCTGTACCGCCGATTGCAAGAGGAGCGCGACGGCGAAGGTCGCGAGCGCGAAGTAGTGCCCGCGGAGGTTGTACCGGAAGTTCAGGTAGCCGACGACGAGTCCGATAGCGGCGGCGACGAGGCCGCCGACGAGTAGCCCCAGCCAGGGGTTGATGGCGAACTCGACGCTCAGGTAGCTCGTCGTGTACGCGCCCGCACCGAAGTACGCGGCGTGTCCGAACGAGAAGTAGCCGGTGTATCCGGAGATGATGTTCCACGCCTGGCCCGCGGTCGCGTAGACGACGGTGACGATGAGGATGTTGACGCTCAGGAACGCGCCGAGGCTGAGACCGAGGAACGAGTAGTCGAGGAGGAACGGGAGTGCCGCGAGGACGGCGAACCCGAGGCCGCCTTTCACGAGTGGCGCGTACCACGCGTCGTTCGCGCGGGCGTACGCCCCACGAAGTCCGTCGGTCATTGTTCACCCTCCGTTCCCAAGAGCCCAGTCGGTTTGAAGTACAGCAACAGCACGAACAAGCCGAAGATGAGTACTTCGTTCACAGTTCCTGGGAGGTAGTACCGGCCGTACGCTTCGATGATTCCGATGATGAGGCCGCCCACCAGCGCGCCGGGGAACGACCCGAGACCGCCGAGGATGACGATGATGAACGACATCACGAGGTACGTCTCGCCGACGAACGGGTCGAACGGCGAGAACAGGATGATGGTCCCGCCGGCGAGTCCGGCCATCGCGCTCCCGATGCCAAACGTGAGGTAGTCGATGCGTGGGACGTCGATTCCCATGTACCAGGCCGCGTCGCGGTTGTCCGCGGTCGCGCGGATCGCGCGTCCGAGTTCCGTGTAGTGGAGGAACACCCAGGACGCGCCGATGGCGGCGACCGAGATGATGAGCGCGTACAGTTGCGTCGCGGGGAGGAGCGCTCCGAAGAGCTCGTACTCTCCCATCTGGAGGTTCAGCGACCGGGGGTCGGCGCCCCAGATTAGCTCGAACGCGGCGAGCAGGATGAAGGAGATGCCGAGCGTGACGATGAACTGGTTCTCCTCGGGAGCGTCGATTATCGGTTCGATGGTGAGCCGGCTCACGATGACGCCGATGCCGAAGAGGACGAACGCGGCGACGAGAATCGTGAGGAACGGCGAGATGCCGAAGGTGGTGGCTACCCACCACGAGCTGTACATCCCGGCGACGAGGAACGAGCCGTGCGCGAAGTTCACGACGTCCATCACGCCGAAAATCATCGTCAACCCGAGGGCGGCGAGCGCGTAGATACCGCCCATCAGCAGTCCGAACAGGAGGAGCTGGAACAGTAACGGGTCGAGGTTCAGTACGTCATCGATGAAACTCGCGAGCGGCGCGAAAAGGGTGAGTGGGGCGAGACGAGCGATCATAGATGCGTGGGTAATCGAGTGTTCGGTGGGTGTTCGAGCGGGCGCAGCATCTAGAACTGCGCTTCAGTCTGTGCGTACTCCTGTGGGTAGACGAGGTTCGCCTCCAGGTTCTGAACTTGGTGGATCGGTGTGATGGCGTTCGCGTTCTCGCCGTCTTCCCGGAAGCTGATTTCGGGCATTGCGGCGGGGTGGTCGGCGACGGTGACGGTGTTGAGCGCGTCCTTGATTGCGGTGGGGTCGTCCGTCCCGGCTTCTTCGATGGCGTGTGCGATCGTGATGATGACGGCGTAGCTCATCGACGTGTGGACGACTTCGAGCGGGTCGCCGAACTGCTCTCGGTAGTCCGCGAAGATGGTGTCCGTCCAGTCGAGGCTGAAGTTGAAGTCGTAGTTGTTCCCGAGCCCGCCGTTGACGAACGTCCCGATTTCGGAGATGACTTGTTCGGACGTGAACGTCGGCGTGGAACAGCCCGTGAGAAGCGAGGGCCTGTAGTTCACGTTCTGTAGGGAGTTCATCATCTTGATGCCGCCGTTCCCGTAGCCGATGAAGATGAGTGCGTCCGGGTCGTTCTGTTTCGCCTTCGTCGCCTCGGTGTCGAGGCTGGCCTGTCCGAACGAGTATGCGTCGGAGAAGAGTACTTCGACGCCGTTGTTCGGGAGTTCGGACTGAAGCGTCTCGTGAATGGACTGGCCGAACGCGTTGTTCAGGTAGACGATGCCGGCGGTGTCGTACGTCTGGTCGTTGTTCCGCGCGAGGGTAGGGACGAAATCCGCGTAGTTGGTTGCGAACCGGGTTGCGTTCGGGGAGACGCGGAACGCGTACTCCATCTGGCGTTCCTGGAGGATGCGGTTCGCGACGGAGACGTCGATGACGTGCGGGACTTGTTCGCGTTCCGCGACCTGGGTCGCGGAGAGCGTGACGGGCGAGGAGTAGCAGCCGGTGATGGCGACCGCGCCCGCGTCGATGAGTTGCTGTTCGACTTCGCCACCGAGCTCCTGACTGCCTTCGTTGTCGCCGGTCTCGACGGTGAGCTGGGCGCCGTCGAGGCTGGGAATGCCGCCGTCGCCGAAGCCGGGGGCGGTGCCGTCGTTGACGTGCATCGCGGCGAGCCGTGCGCCGCGAGACATCGCTGTTCCCGCGCGAGAGAGGCCGCCCGATAGGGGGTGGTTCGCGCCGACCACGACTTCGTCGGGACTGGTGTCGGCCGTGCCAGTGGTTGTTGTGCCGTCGGTGGTGCCGTTCCCGTCGCCACTGTTGTTCGAACAGCCAGCGAGTGCGGTGAGCGTGCCGGCGCCAACCGTGGCGAGGTAGGTACGTCTATCCGTGAGGATACTCTTGCTATCGTTTGTCATGGGTTGACGAGTAGCAAGTTTCTTCCGCCAGTATATAAAGATTGGTCCATTAAATCTGGTGAGGATTCGTTCATCGAATGACTAGATGGCGATACTCGAAGTTCTGTCAAGAGAGACTGGTCAACGCTTATCACACTCGCCACTAATCAGCGAATATGTTCGTCAAACCGGTCAACCCGGAGCGAGTGGACTGGGAGTCAACGGTCGACTTCGCCGTCGTCGGCGGTGGCGGGTGTGGTCTCTCCGCCGCCGCGACCGCGAGCGCCCACGACTGCGAAGTCGTTCTGGTGGAGAAATCGGACACGCTCGGCGGGAAGGCGCGCGTCGCGACCGGCCAGGTCTGCGCCGTCGACTCGGAACTCCAACGCGACCGCGGTATCGACGACGACCCCGAGGACTTTCTCGAAGACCTCACAGCACAGCAGACCGTGGAGTCCGCAGGTGAGTACGAACTCAATCACGCGCTCGTAACCGCCGTGGCGCGCCGGTCCGGCGAGACCATCGACTGGCTGATGCGGGATGTCGGCGCCGACTTCGCCCTCCACACGGGCCAATTCGAGATGGCGGGCCACCGCGTCCACCGGACGCACTATCCGGTTCGGGACGACGGCGTCATCCCGCGCGCCGGCGAACCGGTCATCGAGAAACTCCACGAAACGGCAGCCGAACAGGGTGTCGACATCCGAACCGAGTTCCCCTGCGACCAGCTGGTAGTAGACGAAAACACGAACGAGGTTATCGGCATCGCGTCGAAGGAGAACCCGACGCCCGTGCCACGCCGACAAACCGTTCACATGATTCGCGCGGACAACGTCCTCCTCGCGTGCGACGGGTTCGGCGCGAACCCCGAACTCATCGCCGACCGTTTCCCGGAGCTCAGCGACCTCGACTACTGGGGGACCCGCGAGAACACGGGCGACGCCGTTCGGATGGCCAACGAACTCGGCCTCGGCCTCGACGAACCGCTCTACGACCTCCACGGCCCGTTCACCGTTCCAGAGGGCGTCTATCTCCCGAACGAACTCGTCAAGGCGGGTTCCATCATGGTCAACGAGTCGGCACGGCGGTTCATGGACTGCGGGAACGTCCCGTACCGCGTGATGGACATGCACCTGATGGAGGAGGAGAACGGCACGGGGTACATCGTCTTCGACCGGTCCATCGTGGACGTGTTCCTCGAGGAGGCGCTCACCCGCCACCAGTTCACGTACCTGCTCGACGAGGAGTGCTTCGACGTCACGGAGTCGATTGAGGGGCTTGCGGCGGCGTACGGACTCGACGCGGACGCGCTCGCCGACACTATCGGGACCGTGAATCGGGCAGCCGCCGACCCGGACGCCGACGTTCCGTTCGGCAGGGAGTATCCGCACGAACTCACACCACCGTTCTACTCCGCGAAAATCCGGCCGATGTACGTGAAGGCCCGGCAGGGCATCCTCGTGAACGAGCGGATGCAGGCTCGGCGCAGAGACGGGGGCGTCGTGGAGAACCTCTACGCGGGCGGGAACGCCTCCGAGAGCCTGGAGGCCGGCGACCCGAACGCGTACATCCCCGGTATGGACCTGATGACCGCGTTCACTGAGGGGCGTATCGTCGGCGAACGCGTCGGCGCACAGTACGATGACTGACGCCGAAACCGAACTCGCGGCGTTCGCGGCCGACCTGACCCGCGAGTCGATTCCGCCGGCTGTCCGGTCGCACGCGCGGCTCGTGGTCGCGGACACCACGGCGGCCATCATCGGTGGCTCTACGGACCCGGCTGTCTCCGCGTTCGTGGAGGAGACGTGTGCGTCCGTTCCGGGTCCGGCGACGGTCGTCGGGCACGGGACGCGAACGACCCGGTACGTCGCGGCGCTCGCGAACGGTGCGGCGGGCACGGTGCTCGAACTGGACGAGGGACACAAGTACGCCGCCGGCCACCCCGCGATTCACGTCCTACCCGCCCTGCTCGCGGAGGCGGAAACGTCCGACGGAAGTCGTGCGGACTTCCTGACGGCGTTCGTTGCGGGGTACGAAACCGCGGCGCGTGCCGGCCGCGCCTGCTACCCGCTCGCGGACGGCTATCATCCACACGGCGTCTGGGGTGCGGTCGGCGGCGCGGTCGCGGTCGCTACCTACCGCGGGTACGACGCGGA
>NZ_JAZHPG010000012.1:0-80084 GCF_036418315.1 Salarchaeum sp. III
CGCGTCGTCGAGGAGACGGGCGCGGAGCGGATGCTCGTCTACCGCCGCCTGATGTACCGCATCGCGGAAGCCGTCGCCCAGGAGGCGGGCGCGGTCGGCGTCGTCACGGGCGAGGCGCTCGGCCAGAAGTCGAGTCAGACCGCGGCGAACTTCGCCGCCGTGGACGACGCCACCACGCTCCCGATTCACCGGCCGCTGTTCACGCGGGACAAACAGGACATCGTCTCGCAAGCCCGCGACATCGGGACGTTCGACACCGCCACCGTCAACGCCGGCTGTAACCGCATCGCGCCCGACTACCCCGAGACGAACGCCGACCCCGCCGCGATTCGCGCGGCCGTCCCTGACGACCTCGCCGACCTCATCGACTCGGCGGTCGCCAACCGCGAGCGCGTGGAGGTAGCATGACGCGGGTCTGTCTCGTCGAGGACGACGACTCAAGCCTCCCACTCGACCTCTACGGCTACGACACCGCCCGCCACGCGCTCGCCACCTACGACATCGCCGAACCCTGGGACAACACGGTCGTCCTCGACACCGTCAGCCTCGGCGCCGCCGTCAGCCTCCTTAACGACCTCAACTGGTACCTCGCCCGCCTCACCAGCGACGCCTTCGTTCAGGACCCCAGTGTCAGCCGCCACGAGTGGCTCTCCCGCCCCCTCGCCCGCGAAATCCGCGACGGAAACGTCTCCCCCGACGACCCGATTAATCGCCTCAAGGTCTACGGCGTCGAAAACGGCCGCCTCGTCGACCCGACCAACGTCCTCCGCGGCAGCGGCGGCGACGGCGACTACGAACGAAGCGAATACGAGGACACCGTCGTTGTGAGAGTCACCCAGGACGAGTTCTTCGCATGAACGTTTTTACTCGGCGGGTCGGCGAAGGCGACCGCTTGAATAAACCCCTTCACGAAAAAGCCGAACGCGCCTCCGTCGCGTTCGGTGAATCGGCGACCTGCCGGGCTCTTTGAGCCGCTCGGTCGCCGAACGCTCCCACGTTCTTTCTGTCACACAGCGTGGCATCCGCGAGCGACCGGCTTGGAAAGCCCGAGCGACGCGGTTCCCCCGAGCGCGACGCGCTCGGTCTTTTTGGTGAAGGTTTTTGCCGCGAGTGGTCGCGCTTCGCGCGACCCGAGTGGTAAAAAAGTTCAGTTGAAGGTTCCTGCCGAGAGGTAGCGTTCGCCGGAGTCGGGGAGGATGGTGACGACGAGCGGGCAGTCGTCGTACTGGCCTCCGTCCGCGAGCGCGGCGGGTGGTTCGGGGCAGTCGAGTTCGGGCTGGGCGAGGCGTTCCGCGACGCGGGAGGCGACGATGGACGCCGCGCCGCTGGATTGGCCGACGAGGATGCCTTCCTCGCGGGCGAGCCTGCGGCATTCGGCTTCGGCGTCGTCCAACGGGACGGTTTCGACGGTGTCGAGGAGGTCGGTGTCGAGGAGGTCGCTGACGAACCCGGGACCCATGCCCTGGTAGTCGTCCTGCCCGGGTTCGCCCGTGGTGAGCACGGGGTTCTCCGCGGGTTCGACGCCGACGACGTCCATGTCGGGGTACTCCTCCAGGAGGCGGGTGGCAGTTCCGGTGATGGTGCCGCCGGTGCCGATGGCGGCGACGAGCGCGTCCACCTCGCGGCCCTCGACTTGCTCGATGATTTCCTCGGCGGTGGTGCGGTAGTGCGCGCGGGGGTTGGCTTCGTTCTCGAACTGGCTGACGAGGTAGGTGGCGGGGTTCTCGCGCGCCATCTCGGCGGCGCGGTCGTTCGCGTCCGTCATGTCGCCGTCGACGAGTTCGAGGTCCGCGCCGTAGGCCGCGAGGAGGCGTCGGCGTTCCTCGGACTTCGATTCGGGCATCACGATGGTGAGGTCGTAGCCGCGCGCGGCGCAGACGACCGCCAATCCGATGCCGGTGTTCCCGCTGGTCGCCTCGACCAGCCTGTCGCCCGGTCGGATGTCGCCGGTTTCCTCGGCGGCGCGAACCATCTCGCGCGCGGGCCGGTCCTTCCCGGACCCGCCGGGGTTGAAGGATTCGACCTTCGCGGCGACGGTCGCACCCTCGGGCGACGACAGGCGAACCAGCGGCGTTCCGATGGTGTCGAGGATGCTCGCTTTCATTGTTCGCACTAGGGACATCCAGGCGTAAACACGTACTGGACGCCGGCAGGGAGTGCCGCGACGTACCCGTTAAGCCCCCCGAGCACGTACTCGGGTGTATGACTCTCGACTGCATGACGCCGACCGCGGACTGGGACGAAGCCGCTCACGAGGACGCCGTGAAGACGCTCGCATCGCTGGACGACTCCACGCAGTTCCGAGTGTGGGGCGCGGACTGGTGTCCGGACTGCACGGGTCAGCTTCCCGCGTTCGCCGCGGCGCTCGCCGCCGCCGACGTGTCCGACGACCGCGTCTCCACGTACTCCGTGGAGCGCGAGAACGGCGTGAAGACCGGCGAGAAGATGACCGAGTACGAGGTCTCGCTCATCCCCACCGTCGTAGTGGAGGACGCGGACGGCGACGAACTCGCGCGGTTCGTCGAGGAGGAAGACCAGCCTATCGCCGAGTTCCTCGCGAGCGAACTCCGCGCGATCACGGCCTGAACTCCCGAACCCACTCCTCGATTTCTCCGGCGGTCGTGAGCGGCGGCGAGCACGCGCGCCGACACACGTACGCCGTCGCCCCTGCTCCCGTCTCCCCGCTGGCTTCCCGGCCCGCCCAAATCGGCGGGGCGTCCGAAACGTCGAGGTCGTCCAGCCACCCCGCGAGCGCGCCGTCGGTCGGCGGTCGCCGGGAGAGCAGGCGGTCGGGGAGGTAGGTGTCCGCGATAACTCGCCGCCAGTCTTCTGGAAGTTCGTCGGCGGCGACGGTGAGTTCGAGGTGGCCGGTCTCGTGGGTGTCCGCGGCGAGCGCGAGCGACGCGTGCCCGAGGGGCGACTCCCGTATCTTCGCGCCCTGCGTCTCCAGCGCCCGCTCTGCCACCTCCGCGAACCCCTCGTCGGGCGCGAACGCGTCCAGCGCGAGCAGGGTCTCGCAGGCGACGCCCACCGGTGACGGGGTGGAGCGGTCTTCGGTCTCCTGCGGGCGCGCGAGCGGCGTGTCGGGCGTGCTGAAGTAGAGCGCGCCCGTCCCCGAATCGTAGAACTGTTCGACGAGTTCGCGGGCGAGCGACAGCGCGAACACGAGGTGGCGGTGGTCGCCCGTCGCCTCGTACGTCGTGAGCGCGCCGCGCGCGAGGAAGGCGTAGTCGTCGAGGTAGCCCGGCCCCGAGCGCTCCCCGTCCAGCCACCGACGCGCGAGCACTCCATTTCCGTCCCAGAGTTCCTCGCGCGCGAAGTCGAGCGCCGCGGCCGCCCGCTCCGCGTACGCGTCGTCCAACACCAGTCCTGCCTCGGCGAACGCCCGTACGGCGAGGCCGTTCCACGCCGAAATCACCTTCTCGTCCCGGGCGGGTCGCGTCCGTTCCTCTCGCGCCTCGAAGACCTGTTCGCGGGCGCGGTCGAGGCGCTCTACGACCTCAGATTCGTGCAGGTCGTGGTCGTCCGCCAGCGCCGCCACGGACGCCGCGACGGTGAGCACGGTGTCGCCCTCGAAGTTCCCGGTCTCGGTGACGCCGTAGCGCGCCCGGAACAGCGCGGCGTCGGTGTCGTCCGCGACGGCGGCGTCCACCTCGTCCGGCGTCCAGACGTAGAACGACCCCTCCTCGTCGCCGCTGCGCGCGTCCAGTGTCGCGTAAAACCCTCGGCCGTCGCTGAGCTCGCGGTCGACGAAGTCGAGCGTCTCCCTCGCGATTTCCGCGTACCGGTCGTCGCCCGTGACCTGGTGGGCGGCGGCGTAGGCGCGTGCGAGTTCGGCGTTGTCGTACAGCATCTTCTCGAAGTGCGGCACCGTCCAGTCCCGGTCGACGCAGTACCGGTGGAAGCCGCCGCCGACGTGGTCGCGGAGGCCGCCGTCCGCCATCGCGTCCAGCGCCCGAGTCGCGGTGTCGAGGTACGCGTCCTCGCCGGTGCGGTCGGCGGCGCGGAGGAGCGCGTGCACCCGGCCGGGCTGTGGGAACTTCTGCTGGCCGCCCCAGCCGCCGTGCTCGTCGTCCGCGCGCTCCCTGGCCTCGTCCGCGACCGCGGTGAGCGCGTCGCTCCCCGGCGCGTCGTCGAGCGGGTCGGGCACGTCTTCGAGTTCGCCCCGGGCCGCCGCCGTCCACTGGTCGGCGCGCGCCTCGATGTCCTCGCGCTCCGTCCGCCACGACTCCGCGATGTCGTCCAGGAGTTGGCGGAACCCGGGCTGGTTCCGGCTCGCGTCCGGCGGGAAGTACGTCCCGACGTAGAACGGCTTCAGGTCGGGGGTGAGCCAGACGGAGAGCGGCCAGCCCCCGCCGCCGCGCACGAGCTGGCAGACCGTCATGAACACGTCGTCCAGGTCGGGGCGCTCCTCCCGGTCTATCTTCACGGGCACGAACTCCGCGTTCAGCTTCTCCGCGATATCGGGGTCGGAAAAGGACTCTTCTTCCATCACGTGACACCAGTGGCAGGCCGAGTAGCCGATGGAGACGAACAGCGGGCGGTCGCGTTCTCGGGCGGCCTCGATGGCCGCGTCGTCCCACGGTTGCCAGTGCACCGGATTGTCCGCGTGCTGACGGAGGTAGGGGCTTCCCTCTTCGTTCAGTCGGTTCCGCGCGAGCGGGTCACTCATACCGCTCCTTCGCGGGCCGCCCGGAAAAGCACGGAGTTCGCGGCCGCCCCGCGTGGTACGTGCGTACCGTGTGACTCTAGACACATAGTGTCTATCGATCGATACGTTATTTGGCGTGCCAAGCCCTCCCCCTGTATGGGTATTCGCTCACGCTTCCAGCCGGCGGTGCTCGCCGTCGCGCTGGCGACGTTCGCCTGCTTCCTCGGCATCGGCATCGTCGACCCGATACTCCCCAGCATCGCGCGCGAACTCGGGGCCTCGCACTTCATGGTCGAGTTCCTGTTCACCAGCTACCTCCTCGTGATGGGTGTCTCGATGCTGTTCGCGGGCGCGCTCGCCACCCGCATCGGAAGCAAGACCACGCTGCTCGCCGGCCTCGCTATCGTCGCCGTCTTCTCCGGGCTCTGCTACTTCGCGCAGTCGGTCGAGACGCTCGCCGTCCTCCGCGGGTTCTGGGGGCTCGGCAACGCCCTGTTCACCACGACCGCGCTCGCCATCCTCGTCGGCGTCGCCACCGGGAACGCCGAGCGCGCCATCGGCCTCTACGAGGCCTCCCTCGGCTTCGGTATCGCGTGCGGCCCCCTCATCGGCGGCGTGCTCGGCCGACAGGCCTGGCAACTCCCGTTCGCGGGCGCGAGCGTTATCCTCGCGGCCGCGTTCGTCTTCTCCGCGCTCACCGTCACCGAACCCGACGCCGAACGCCAGCAGACCGTCCGCGACGTCGTCGCCACCTTCCGCCACACCGGCGTCCGCACGAACGCGCTCGTCGGCCTCCTCTACACGTTCGGGTTCTTCACGCTCCTCGCGTACACGCCCCTCATCCTCGACCTCGCCACCTTCGAACTCGGGCTCGTGTTCTTCGCGTGGGGAATGCTCGTCATCGTCGGTTCCGCCGCTCTCGCACCCCGCCTCAACCGCCGGTTCGGCACGCCCGAAGTCACGCGCGCCACGCTCTCCGTCTTCGCCGTCGTCTTCGCCGTGATGTGGCTCTCGGACGGCAGCACGAGCGCGCTCGCCGCACTCACCGTCGCCGCCGGCCTTCTCTGCGGCGTTCTGAACGCGAACCTCACCACGCTCGCCATGGGGATCTCCGGCCACGGCCGCTCCCGCGCGTCCGGCGCGTTCAACAGCCTCCGATTCACCGGCGGCGCGCTCGCCCCTATCACCGCCGGGTACGTCGGCCAGCAGTACAGCGCGACCACTCCCTACGTCCTCGGGGCGCTCGCGCTCCTCGCCGGCATCGGCCTCCTCTCCGCGCGGTTCGGGGAGTTCCGGTTCACGGCACCCGACGCCCAGCACTAATGGGGTAGGCACGAACACGCATACTCACCCGCTCGTTAAGAGCAACCTTTACACTCCTTTGCTTACTCTCCTCGGGCATGACCGAGACCGTGCTCCTCGTCGGCGGTGGCGGCCGCGAACACGCCGTCGCTCGCTCGCTCGCGCCGGACTGCGACCTCCACGCGTGCGCGAGCAACCGCAACCCCGGAATCGACGCGCTCGCCGAGTCCTTCGAGACGCTGGACGAGACCGACCCGGACGCGGTCGCCGCGCACGCCGAGGCCGTAGACGCCGACCTCGCAGTCGTCGGCCCGGAAACCCCGCTCGCCGAAGGTGTCGTCGACGCGCTCGAAGCCGCGAACGTGTACGCGTTCGGGCCGCGGGAGGCCGACGCCCGCATCGAGACCGACAAGGCGTTCCAGCGGGAGTTCATGCGCGAACACGATATTCCGGGCTGTCCCGACTTCGAGACGTTCACCGACACCGAGGCCGCCTGCGAGTACATCGACGCCTACGACGGCGACCTCGCCGTGAAGCCCGCGGGTCTCACTGGCGGGAAGGGAGTGAAGGTCACGGGCGACCAGGTGACGAAAGAGGAAGCGAAGGCGTACCTCCGCGCGGAGGACTACGACGAGGTCGTGCTGGAGGAGCGGTTCGTCGGCGAGGAGTTCACGGTGCAGGCGTTCGTCGCGAACGGTGACGTACGACCCACGCCCGCCGTGCAGGACCACAAGCGTGCGTTCGAGGGCGACGAGGGCCCGAACACCGGCGGGATGGGGAGTTACTCGGACGCCGCCCGGACGCTCCCGTTCATGACTGCCGCCGACTACGACGACGCCGTCGGCGTGCTGGAGGCCGTTGTGGACGCCCTCCCCACGTATCGCGGCGTGCTCTACGGCCAGTTCATGCTCACCGCGGACGGCGTGAAGGTCGTGGAGTTCAACGCGCGCTTCGGCGACCCGGAGGCGATGAACACGCTCCCCGTCATGGAGACACCCTTCCTGGACGTGCTGACGGCCGCCCGGGACGGCGAACCCCTCCCCGACCTCGGGTTCGAACCCACCGCAACCGTCTGCAAGTACGCCGTCCCCGCCGGCTACCCCACCGACCCCGAGGCCGGCGCGCGCGTCACCGTCACCGAGGACTCGGTGGGCGAGAACGCCATCCTCTTCTACGCGAGCGTGGACGCCCGCGACGACGGCGTCTACACCACCACCTCCCGAAGCTTCGCCGTCGTCGGCTTGGGCGACACCATCGAAACCGCGGAGGAACGCGCGAGCGCCGCCCTCGAAGGCGTCGAGGACGGCTTCCGCATCCGCGAGGACATCGGGACCGCGGACCTCGTGCAGCGCCGCGTCGACCACGTCGACCGCCTGCGCGACTGACCGCACGCGAACCCAGCGAGTAGTTCTAAGTAGCTGCCAGTCGTCCCTCCAGGTATGTCGAAAAACGAAGTCACTCGGTTGCTCAAGCAGGCGTACCAGGACGAAATCGAGACCGTGATGAACTACATGTCGAACTCCATCGTGCTCGATGGTGTTCGCGCCGAGGAGATCAAGGAGTCCCTCCAGACGGACATTCAGGAGGAACTCGGGCACGCGGAACAGCTCGGCGAACGCCTCAAACAGCTCGACGAGTCCCCGCCCGGCTCCGGCGAGTTCGAGGCGCACCAGGAGAGCCTGCAGCCGCCCGCGGACACCACGGACGTGCTCTCCGTCATCGAGGGCGTCATCGAGGCCGAGGAGGACGCCATCTCGACCTACCGCGACCTCATCGACGCCGCGGAGGACGCGAACGACCCCGTGACCGAGGACCTTGCGGTGACGTTGCTAGCGGACGAGGAAGCCCACCGCACGGAGTTCCGCGGCTACCGCAAGGAGTACAAGAACGACTAACACCTCGTAGGGGCGACGTGCCGGTATGAACGCTATCTACGTCGTCCTCGCGCTCGTTACGGGTGCGATTACGGGCGCGCTGTTCCGATTTCTGGACGTGCCGATTCCCGCGCCGCCCAGCCTCGCGGGCGTAATGGGTATCGTCGGTATCTACGTCGGGTACAAGCTCGTGGAGTACGCGGGCGTCGAGTACGATATCGTGGAGGCGCTCGGCCTCTAGATGCCGAAGGTCGCACGGAGCATGTCGCGCGTCCCCGGACCGAGACCGACCGCGAGCACGGCGACGAGGAGGAGTACGGCGAACCGCGGGTTCTCCTCGTAGAGGTCGTCGTTGAACAGCCAGACGACGAACGTCGCCGCGACCAGTTTGAGAAGCAGGAACCCCCAGGCGTCCCCGATGACGGCCGTGATGCTCCCCGGGACGTACTGCTGGGTGAGGTCGATGACGGCGCTGTTCACGGGGTGTTTCGGGACGAGGTCGCCGTTCGGGTAGCCGAGTTCGCCGCCCCAGTCGAGGCCGATGACGTTCGACACGCCGTCGACGGCGTGTCCCCAGATGACGACCGCGCCCGCGACCCCGGTGCCGTAGTTGATTTCGGGCGCGAACGCGTCCGCGCCCTTGTAGATTGCCGCGGCGAGTACGGTGGCGATTCCGATGGTGAGTATCGTGAAGACGGGGAGGAAGTGGACGTGGTCGGTGGTCGCGGCGAGGTACCCGAGGTACGCGAGCGAGGCTGCGAGCACCGTGCTCCCGATGGCGGCGAGCGGCCGATAGAAGTCATCGGTGTAGTCGCGGCGGGCGAGCCAGACGGCGAGGACGAGCGCGCCGACCGCGACGAAGAAGACGGTGAAGTAGATGAGCGGACTGATGATGAAGGAGTTCCACGGGTAGGGGACGGCACTCCCGCCGATCGCGTCGTTCGCGTCCTCGACGACGCGGAGCGCGCCGCCGAAGAACACGAACGGCAGGAGCGCGAACAGTAGCCGGCGGTTCTCGCCGACCTTCAGGCGGTCAAGGAGGAAAACGACGCCGCTGAGCATCACGATGAGCGTCACCATGTACCCGACCTCGCTCACGAGCGTGTACCCGGGGTACGCCACGGGTTCGGTGGCCTGCGCGCACTGCACGGTGCTGTCGATGAGGACGGGGCTGCCGCCGTTCCAGGCCGCGCACGCCGCGCCGTGGGCGTCCGCGTACACCGGCCCCCAGAAGTAGTGCCAGACGAACCCGCCGTACACCGTGTCGTAGAAGAGGACGGACCCAACAACGAGCGCGAGCACGGCGGCGCCGACGCCCGCCGTCCACGCTCGCTCGCGGTCGGTCTCCGGGAAAGTCATGTGCGGGAAATCGTCTCAGCGGCCGCTTTACGCTTCCGGTCTCAGACCGGGAGTTCGTGCGTCCGGTACTCAGTGTCGAGGACGACCATCGTCTGGGAGCGCGAGAACCCCTCCACCTGCGCGATGCGGTCGAACATGAGTTCGCGGAGTTTCGCCGTGTCGGGCGCGTACACCCGCATCACGATGTCCCACTCGCCCGTGGTGAGCGTTATCTCCTGCACGCCGTCGATGCTCTTCAGGAGGTCGAGCGCCTCGTCCTCCCGGCCCTGCTCGACCCGCAGTCCGACGATAGCTGAGAGCCCGTAGCCGATGGCTTCCGGGTTCACGTCGGCGTGGTAGCCGCGGATGACGCCCTCCTCCTCCAGGCGCTTCACGCGGTCGTGGACGGTCGCGCTCGACATGTCGATACGCCTCGCTATCTCGCTGAACGCGACGCGCGCGTCCTCCTGAAGCGCCCGGAGGATGGCGCGGTCCGTGTCGTCGAGGTCCATAGTCCCCGTGGGTATTGCGCGCCCAATACGTTTGCTACTCGATTGCACGCCGCGCGGCGGCGAGCACCTCGCCGTGGCGGGTGTCGTTCGACGCCACCAGACCGGTGCTGTCCGGCGTCCACGGTTCGCCCTCGATGTCCGTCACGCGCCCGCCGGCCTGCCGAATCATGTGCACGCCCGCGACAGTGTCCCACGGATTGGCCTCGACGTTCGTCACCGTCGCCTCCAACTGTCCCGCGGCCACCATCGACAGCGTCACCTGCGCGCTCCCGAACCGCCGCATGTCGCCGAACCGCTCGACGACGCCCTCGCAGATGCGCGCGTACTCGTCGCGGTCCGCAAGCGGCCACCAGATTGTCGGCGACACCGCGAACGCCTCCGGGTCGTCCTCCGCGCTCACCGACACCGGGTCGCCGTTCAGCCACACGCCCTCGTCGTTCGAGACGTAGGTATCGCCGAGCGCGGGCAGGACGTTCGCCGCCGCGACCGCCTCCCCGTCCTCCACCGCCGCGACGCTCGTCGCCCACAGCGGGATGTCCCGCACGTAGTTGTTCGTCCCGTCGATGGGGTCGATGACCCACACCGGCCCCCGGTCGGGGACCTCCTTCAGCTCGTCCTCCTCCTCGCCCACGATGGCGTCCTCCGGGAAGGAGTCCCGAACCACCTCGATGACCTCGCGCTGGGCGTCCCGGTCCGCGTGCGTCACCACGTCAGTCTTCCCACCCTTCGTCTCCACCTCGATGTCCGTCCGGAAGAACTCGTCCGCCACGCGCGCACCGGCGCGCGCCGCCGACTCGACTACGGAAGCCCGCTCGTGTTCGCTCATAGTCGATGAACCGAGGGAACCGGCAAGAAAACGTCGATAAAGCGACCGCTATCGAGCGTTCGAGTTTGCGGGGGAAGTCCGCCTCGCGGACTTCCACGCATGGAATGACCATGCGGGGGAAGGGATTCGAACCCTTGAACTCCTACGAGAGCGGGGCTTGAACCCGCCGCCGTTGACCAGGCTTGGCGACCCCCGCACGCACCCGTGAATCCGGGGGTCGCGCGCTTAAGGACTGCGGATTACGGTGTGGTCGCGAATGCGGCGCGGGGACGCCGCAGTGCGTGTGGGGGAGCGCAACGCACTTCCCGAGCGCGCCCCTCCACTAGACTGAATGCGTGTCGAACAGTTGGGCGACGGCGACCCGGAGCTGGCCGTCGTCGGCGGAGTGCACGGCGACGAACCCTGTGGGGTTCGCGCGGTCGAACGACTCCTCGACGACGACCCCGACGTCGAACGCCCCGTGAAGTGCATCGTCGTCAACGAGAAAGCGCTCGAACGCGGCGTCCGATACGTGGACGCGGACTTGAACCGGTCGTTCGCGCCGGACACACCCGTGGACGCCCACGAGCGACAGCTCGCGCAGGAGCTCGCGGCCGAGGTTCAGGGGATGACCGTGTTCTCCATCCACTCGACGCAGTCGCACGCGGACCCGTTCGCGGTGAGCGACGGGCGCGCCGAGCACGTCCAGCGCATCGTCCCACGGCTCTCCGTCGTGGCGCTCGTGGACACCCACGACTTCGGTGAGGGCCGCATCTTCGCCGCGGACGCCGACATCGTCGAAGTCGAAGCCGGCCTTCAAGGCTCCGCGACCGCGGCGGAGAACGCGTACACGCTCGCCCGGGAGTTCCTCACTGTCGAGCGCGCGCTCCCCGGTGACACCGTCGAGCGCGAACTCCCCGCGTTCACGATGGGCGACCCGATTCCGAAACCCGCAGCCAAGGAGTACGAGGTGTTCGCGGAGAACTTCTCGTTCGTCGAGGAGGGCGACCCCGTCGCCGCCGCCGACGGCGAGGTCATCCGCGCCGACCGCGACTTCTACCCCGTGCTCCTCTCGCCGTACGGGTACGCGAACCAGTTCGGCTACCACGGACAGAAACAGGAGTCGCTCGGTCAGTCGCCCTCGGGCGCGAACTCCACAAGCGTCAACTCCCGGCCGAGCGCGCAGTAGTCGTGCGGCGGGTCGCCGACGATTTCGTCTATCTTCCGGTTCTCGTCGAACTCCACGCCCATCGGCTCGCAGTACTCGTGGCTCGGGCACTCGGTGTGCGGACACGGCCCCGAGAGCTGTCCCTTGCTGCCCGCGTACGCGCCCTTCGACGGGACGTTCGCGCGAACGCTCGCGGGTTCCACGTCCACTGCGACCACGCCGCCGTCGTGCACGCCGCAGTCGAGCTCCTGGCCGTTCTCCCGGACGTCAGTGACCTCGTACCGGACGCCCTCATCGAGGTTCAGGCACTGCTTGCGGTACGGACAGCCCTCGCACGCGCTCGCTTCGCCCCGGTAGACGAACTCCGTCCCGGAGTCGGCGAGCCGCGTCCCGACGAGCGTCAACATAGTCCGGAATTGCCGGCGAACACGCATAAGCCTCCCGTCACCGCATGAGCCTGCTCGCCGTCTTCGGCCCGCCCGCCGCCGGGAAGACCACGCTCGCGAACCGACTCGCGGGACGCTTCGACGCACCCGTCCTCCATTCGGACGACTACAACACTCGCACCTACGAGCGCCTGCTCGACGACGCGCGCGACCGCCTCCGCGAGCACGGCCTCGTCGTCCTCGACGGCACGTTCCACGACCCCGACTGGCGGGCGTGGACGCGCGACATCGACGACGCATACTTCCTGTACGCCACCGCCGACCTCGACACCTGCCTCCGACGCGACTGGGAGCGTGCGGACTCGATAGGCGAACCGGGCGTCAGAACCATCCACCGCGCGTTCCGCGAGCAGGACGCGACCGCGGACGCCGACTTCGTCGTCGATACGCGAATCCTCCCCGAAGAAACAGCGTTCGCGCTCGCCGGCGAGCGCGTCGCTGACTGGCTCAGTTCGTGAGTCGGTCGAGCTCGTCCAGGTACTCGTCGCGGGGAACCTGGTAGGCGTCACGGTACGCAACCTCCCCGCGCGAGAAGCGCTCCGCGAGGTCGGTCGCGGCCGCCACCGCCTCCGCGCGCGTGTCAACGGTCTCGTCCGCCTCCCGAGCCCGGACCTCGGGTTCGAGCGACAGCGAGACGTGCCACGGCCCGGTCGTCCGGTCGCGCTGTCGCAGCCGTTTTTCGGGACTGCGACGGCTCACGTAGATGGTCGGCATACAGGGCGCGGGGAAGTCGGCGCCGTCGAACACGTCCGGCCGGAACACGAGAACCGCGCGCCCGCCGTCCTCGTCGCTCCACACCGTCCACCCCTCGGGCAGCGACCACTCCGTCATCACTCCGAATTAGGACGGATTCCGGATAAGGCGTTCGGGGAACGTCGCCACTACAAAGAATAGCTCCGTGAGAATGCTCGATAGGGGATTCTGAACCTCGGTCACTCCGCGTCGCTCCGTTCCCTGGTTCAAATCCCCGCCGACTCCACGGTGTTCGGGAGGTTCTGGCGAGAGACGCCACTGCGCAAGGTTGGTCTTTGAAAATGCTCGATAGGGGATTTGAACCCCTGTCGGGGGCTCGAAAGGCCCTCATGATTGGCCGGACTACACCAATCGAGCGTTCGCATTCTGAGTGAGTGGATACGCACTCTTAAATCTCTCTAATCGCGTCGAGTATGGAAGACGGAACCACGCTCCGCCCCCCGCAGCTGGGCGCGTCCCGAAATCGGCTTAGTCGGTGGCGTCCCGTCCGGTGTACCAGACGAGTCCGGCGGCAGCGAGAAAGACGGTTGCCAGCAGGAACCCACCGCCCGCTGTCGACCGCCCCTCGAATTGTCGGAATATCTGGTACGTGGTGCCGTTCTCGGTGCGGACGAACATGGTCTTCCCGAGGTGGGTGTCGAGCGAGCCGAAGTGGTACTCGCCGTCGATGCGGACGACCGAGACGCGCTCGACGCCCGCGACCGAAATCGTCCACTCCCGCACGTCGACGGGGCCGTGGTCGATGACCGTGTGGACGCTATCGCGAGCGTCCGCGGGGAGCGAGGAGACGTTCGTGGTGCGGTCCGCGGGTGGGTCGTCCGCCTGCTCGGCGAACGCGACGCCGCTCTCGCCGGTCGTCGAGACCGCGACGAGGCTGCCAGCGGCGAGCACCACGAGGAGAACGACCGCCACGCGTCGGATGTCCGCCATCGAACAGAAGTCGGCGGACGCGTGGTAAGTGTCTTCGGGCGGTCAACCCGTTCGTTAGCGCTATTTGCCCTGGAAGTCGGGGTCGCGGTCGCCCATGAACGCGGTGACGCCCTCCATGAGGTCGTCGGTGTTCATGAGCTGGCCGAACGCCTGCGCCTCGGCTTCGAGGCCGGCTTCCGTGCTGTCGCGGCCGGCGCGCATCGCGCGCTTCGTGTACTTCTGCGCGAGCGGCGGGCCCTGCGCGAGGTCGCGAGCGAGGTCGAACGCCTCGTCTTCGAGGCTGTCGTTCTGCGTGACCTCGTTCACGAAGCCGTAGGACTCCATCTCGTCGGCCTCGTAGCGGTCGGCGGTGAAGATAATTTCCTTCGCGCGGCCCTCGCCGACGATGTTCTTCAACCGCTGGGTGCCGCCCCAGCCGGGGAGCAGGCCGAGGTTGTGTTCGGGCTGGCCGAACTCGCTTCGCTGGCTGGCGACGCGGAGGTCGGCGCAGGTCGCCATCTCCATGCCGCCGCCGAGACAGTAGCCGTCGATGCCGGCGACGACGGGGAGGTCGACGCGTTCGAGTTTGCCGAACGTGGACTGGCCGAGCCGGGAGAGTTCGACGGCGTCGAGCGGGTCGGCGCTCCCGGCCATGGACTGCACGTCCGCGCCGGCGCTGAACGCCTGGTCGCCCGCGCCCGTGATGAGGATGGCGCGCGCGTCCTCGTCGTCGTCCAGCACGTCGATGGCGGTGCCGAGTTCGTCCAGCAAGGCCTCGTTCACGGTGTTCATGCGGTGCGGGCGGTCGAGCGTGATGCGTCCGACGTTCTCCGTCACTTCGATGCTGATGGTGTCGAAGTCCTGCTCGGTCTCCTCACCGCCGTGCTCGGGGTGGAAGCTCTCCGCCGTATCGGCGAGTTCGACGAGGTAGTCCGCGGGCGCGTAGCGCTCCGCGCCCGTTTCCTCGTGGAGGTCGTCGAGCGTGTCTCGGAGCGTCGCGAGCCCAGTGTCGTCGGCGAGGCGGGCGGGGCCGTCCGGGAAGCCCGCGCCGAGCATCACGGCCTCGTCGATTTCCGCGGGGTCGGCCACGTCGTTCCCGACGAGCTTCGCGACCTCGTTCGCCATCACGGCGGTGAGCCGGAGGCGCACGTCCTCTGAGGACTCGTCGGTCGGCACGTCAGCGCCGCCGTCCTCGTAGTCGTAGAACCCCTGCCCGGACTTCTTCCCGAGTTCGTCCGCCTCAACCTTCTCCACGAGGAGCGGGCACGGCTCGTACGCCGCGCCGAGCACCTCGTTCATGTACTCGAGCACGTCGAGCGCCACGTCGATGCCGACCTGATCCGCGAGCTCGAACGACCCCATCGGGAGGCCCATGTCGTACTTGGTCGTGCTGTCGACCTCGGCGATGGTCGCGTCCTCCTCGTGGACGGTCCACGCGGCCTCGTTGAGCAGCGGGACGAGCACGCGGTTCACGATGAACCCCGGGCTGTCCTTCCGGACGCGAACGGGCGTCTTCCCGAACTCGCGCGCGAGGTCCTCGGTCAGGTCGAGCACTTCGTCGTCGGTGTGCTCGCCGGAGATGACTTCCACGAGCTGCATCCGAATCGGGGGGTTGAAGAAGTGCATTCCGCAGAAGCGCGCGGGCCGCTCCGTCACCTCGGAGAGCTCCGTGATGGAGAGCGAGGAGGTGTTCGTCGCGAACACCGCGTCCTCGGGCGCGTGGTCCTCAAGCTCCCGGTAGACGTTCTTCTTGATGTCCATCTTCTCGGGGACGGCCTCCACGACGAAGTCCGCGTCACCCGTCGCTTCCTCCATGTCGACGACCGGAGTTACGCGGTCGAGCGTGCTCTCGGCCTCGTCCTCGGTTATCTGACCGCTGTCGGCGAGCTTATCGAGGCTCCACTCGATCTGCTCGTAGCCGTTCTGCACGAACTCCTCCTTGATGTCTCGGAGGTTCACGTCGTACCCCGCGAGCGCGGCGACTTCCGCGATGCCGTGGCCCATGCTTCCGGCGCCGAGCACCGCGATGGTGTCGATGTCTTCGATGTCCATATTCGAGGACTCACACGGACGCCGATTGAAGGTTTCCCTCCCGCCCGACGTGAACGATTCGCGGGTTTACACGGGTTTTCACGGGTGACGTAACGCCTATTCTCGTCCCCGCCCTTCCACGGGTATGAGCGACCCCCACGAATTCCTCCGCGACGACCCCCATCTCGGGCCGCTGGTCGAGACGCACGGCGAACTCACCATCGAGCCCGCTGAGGACTTCTTCGCGCGGTTCGTCACTTCGGTCATCCGTCAGCAAGTGTCCATGGCGTCGGCGGCCGCGACCCGCGAACGCCTCTTCGACGCAGTCGAGGTCACCCCGGAAGGCGTTCTGGAGGCTGACGACGACCTGCTGCGGGACGCCGGTCTCTCACGGCAGAAGACGCGGTACGTGAACGAAATCGCCGGAGCGTTCGCCGAGAACGACTACAGCCGGGAGTTCTTCGCCGGGATGAGCGACGACGACGTGCGCGCGGAACTCACTTCGATTACGGGCGTCGGCGAGTGGACCGCGGACATGCAACTCCTGTTCGCGCTCGGCCGCGAGGACGTCTTCCCCGTCGGCGATTTGGGGATTCGAAAGGGAATGCAGACCGTCTTCGACGAGGAGATGACGCGCGCTGAGATGCGCGAACGCGCCGAGCGCTGGAGTCCGTACCGGAGTTACGCGACCCTCTACCTCTGGCGCGAACAGGACTAGCTACTCCTCGCTCAGCTCCTCCTCCTCGGCCTCCTCTCTGTCCGTCACTCGGGTCACGTCCACCTGGTAGTGCTCGAGGATGTCCCGGCCGAGCAGGAGCGGGTAGTCCATGTGGCCGCGGTCCTCGAGGCTCGCCGCGACGGTGTGGCGGTCGCCGTTCACGCTCACGACGATGTCCACGACGGGCCGCGCCTTCCCCTGTTTCAGGCTGCCCGACTTCACCTTCGTCATGCGCTTGATGGGGCCGGCGCCGATTTTCGCGGCGAGCGTCGTGTCGAGACTGGTGCGTGAGGCGCCCGTGTCGGACTTCGCGAGCGTGCGCTCGGTGCCGCTCGTCCCCGAGACGAGGACTTCCTCCGTGTACCCGATGACGCGCTGCTCCGCCGGCTGGCTCGGCGTTCGCGGCGCGCCGGACGGCATCGTGGTGTCGAACCGCCCGCGCAACTGTTCGACGTCGGCGTCGTTCACGCGTCCGCCCGCTCGCTGGACCGCGAGCCGCGCGATATCGGGGGCGGGACTCGTCCCGGTCGCCTTGAACAGGCCCTTGAACCCCGCGGTGGGGTTGACTTCGAGGACGTACCAGCCGTCCTCACCCTCCACGAGGTCGACGCCCGCCATGTCGAGGCCGAGCGTCGTCGCCGCGTCCCGCGCGAGCGATTCGGCGTCCGCGGGGAGGTCTGTAACCCCCTCCACCTCCCCGCCGAGCGCGACGTTCGTCCGCCAGTCGTTCTCGGGCGCGAACCGCCGCATCGACGCGACCACCTCGCCGTCCACGACGTACACGCGGAGGTCGCGGTGCCGGTCCTCGTCGCGGTCGATGAGCTCCTGGAGGAACGCGTACCGCTCGCCCACGCGCGGGTTCACGTCCTCCTCGCGTCCGACCTTCCACGTGCCGCCGCCGTGCGTCCCGATTGCGGTCTTGAACACTGCCTCCTCCCCGAACCGCGGGCGCTCCTCGTTCAATCGGTCCGCGGACAGCGAGAGGAACGCGTCCGGAACGCGGAGGCCGGCGGCAGTGAGGTGGGTGGCGGTCGCGTACTTGTGGAACGCCGTCAGGACGCTCGACGGCTCGTTCAGCATCGGCGTCACGCCCTCCAGCGTGTGCGCCAGCCCGAGCAGTTCCGCCGGCTGCTCCGTGTTCGAGAGGAGGAGACGGTTCACGACCACGTCGACGTCCGGCTCCAGCGTCACCGAGCCGTCCCGCACGTCCACGGACAGCGTCTCCTCGCGCAACCACGTCCCCTCGTGGCCGAGGTCCTCCACCGCGTTCAGGATGGCTTTCGTCTCCTTCGAGGTGTGCAAGCTCAGAACCCCCACGTGTACCGAATCAGTCATACGTGAGATGACTCGGGCGCGGGCTAAAGACGTGCCGCATCCACCCGGTTCGCCCGCCAGCACACGCTTTTACGCGTCGAGCGCCCAGGTCACGTAATGACAGACGGGGCGTTCACGTACAACGGCGGCCGGGTCGACCCGGGGGAGACCGCCGACATCAGGTACAGCATCAGCGAGACGTACCTCGGCGACCCCGTCCGCGTCCCGGTTACGATAGTGAACGGCCCCCACGACGGGCCGACAGTGTTCCTCTCAGCCGCGGTTCACGGCGACGAACTGAACGGCATCGAGGTCGTGCGGGAGGTCGCGCAGGACTGGCCGCACGACAACCTCCACGGCACGCTCGTCTGCCTGCCCGTCGTGAACGTCCCCGGGTTCATCGCCCAGCAGCGCTACCTCCCCGTCTACGACCGCGACCTCAACCGCTCGTTCCCCGGCGACGACACCTCGACGAGCGCGAAACGGATGGCGCACCAGCTGTTCACGAACTTCGTCGAACCCTGCGACTACGGCGTCGACTTCCACACCTCGACGCGCGGCCGGTCGAACATGCTGCACGTTCGCGCGGACATGGGAACCCAGGACGTCGCGGCGCTCGCGCGGGCGTTCGGGTCGAACGTCATCATCGACAGCACCGGCCCCGAGGGGACGCTCCGCCGGGAAGCGAGCGACGCCGGCGCCCCCACCATCACGGTCGAGATGGGGGAAGCCCACCGGTTCCAGCGGCGGTTCATCGACGAAGCGCTCGACGGCGTCGCGAGCGTGCTCGCCCAGTACGGCCTCCACCCCGCCGACCCCGTCGACTGGCCGGGCTGGCGGACCGTCATCGAATCGGGCGAGAAGACGTGGCTGCGCGCGGACGCCGGCGGAATCGTCGAAACCCACTACGAACACGGCGACCTCGTTCGCGAGGGCGACACCGTCTGCACCATCACGAACCCGTTCAAGTCCACGCGGGACGAGGTCGCCGCGCCCTTCACCGGCCTGCTCGTCGGCCTCCTCGAAAACCCGGTCGTCTACCCCGGGAACCCGCTCTGCCACCTCGTCGAACTCGACGAACGAACCCGGCGCGCGTACGAACGCGACCGCTCCGGCACGATGCCCGAACGCCCCGCGTAGGATGCGGGGTTAGTAACTTCTATGTGGAGCGGGTCCAGAGGTTCACGTGGTATGAGTCAGTCGTACGACCGGGGCCTCATCGAGGACTTCGGCCGATGGCGGGAGTTCTCGGCCGGCATGTGGGCCTGGGTGTTTCATAAGTTCACGGGATGGGTACTCATCGCGTACCTGTTCACGCACATCTCCGTTCTCAGCACCGCGATTCCGGCGGCAGACGCGTCCGCCGCGGTCATCGCGAACGGCGAGGACGTCTACACCCAGACGCTTCACGGCCTCGAAAGCATCGTCATCGTCCGGTTCCTCGAGGTCGGATTGCTCGCGGTCGCCGTCTTCCACATCCTGAACGGCATCCGCCTGCTCCTCGTGGACCTCGGACTCGGACTCGAACAGCAAGACAAGAGCTTCTACGCCTCGCTCGTCCTCACTGGCGCTATCGTCGTGGCGAGCGTGCCGACCTTCCTCTCGGGGGCATTCTAGCATGGCAGAACGTTACTCCTCATTCAATCGCGGCGGTCTTGCGTGGTTCCTGCAGCGAGTCACCGCGGCGTTCCTCGTGGTGACGCTCGCGTTCCACTTCTTCCTCCTGCACTTCTACAACCACGCGCCCGAAATCACGTTCGCGGGCAGCATGGGGCGGATGGAGGTACCGGCGTACTGGCTGACGATGGTGTTGTTCCTCGGAACAGCGACGTTCCACGGCGTCAACGGCGTCTACAACGCGCTCGTCAATCAGGGAATCAGCGGCACGCCGAAGCGCGTCGCGAAGTGGGTGCTGATCGTCGCGGGCGTCGCCCTGTTCGTGCAGGGACTCCGCGTCTCGTTCGCACTCGCCGGAGGTAGTCTACTATGAGCACGCAATCACCGGACACGCAGACGGAGTCGGAGACGGACCCGCAGGCGGAACGCCTCGAACGGAAGGAAGAACGCGCGAAGGAAACCGAATCCTCCGCCACCGAGACGGCGGAGGACACGGTCGAACTGAAGGTCTTCCGGTACGACCCCGAAATCGCGGACAAACAGGAACCGCGCTTCGACACGTTCCACGTCCCGCGAAAACAGGGGATGACCGTGCTGGACGCGCTGATGCACGCGCGCGACCACTTCGATTCCAGCCTGACGTTCCGGCACTCCTGCCGGCAGGCGGTCTGCGGGTCGGACGCCCTGTTCATCAACGGCAGCCAGCGCCTCGGCTGTCAGACCCAGATTCAGGACCTCAACAACTCGGACACGGTCCGCGTGGAGCCGCTCCCGCACGCCGACGTGGTGAAGGACCTCGTCGTGGAGATGGAGCACTTCTACGACCAGATGGAGTCCGTCGAACCCTACTTCGACCCGAACGAGGAACCCGAGGGCGAGCAGCTCCAGTCCCGCGAGAACCGGGAGAAAATCAAGATGAGCACGCGCTGCATCTGGTGTGGCGCGTGCATGTCCTCCTGTAACATCGCCGCTGGCGACAACGAGTACCTCGGTCCCGCGGCCATCAACAAAGCTTACCGGTTCTACTTCGACGACCGAGAGGGAGAGGACCGCCAGCAGGAACGCCTCGAAATCATCGAACAGGAACACGGCGTCTGGCGCTGCCAGACTCAGTTCTCCTGTACCACGGTCTGTCCGAAGGACATCCCGCTCACGGAACACATCCAAGAGCTCAAGCGGGAGGCCGTGAAGAGCAATCTCAAATTCTGGTAAATCATGTACGAACACGACGTACTCGTAGTCGGTGCAGGCGGCGCCGGACTCCGTGCGGCCATCGCGGCGCACGAGGAAGGCGCGGACGTGGCGCTCGTCACGAAACTCCACCCGGTTCGCTCCCACACGGGCGCGGCCGAGGGCGGTATCAACGCGGCGCTGCGGAACGGCGACTCGTGGCAGGACCACGCGTACGACACGATGAAGGGGTCGGATTACCTCGGTGACGCCCCCGCCGTCGAAACGCTCGCGCAGGACGCGCCTGAGAACGTCATTGAACTCGAAAACTGGGGGATGCCGTTCAGTCGGGAGGACGACGGCCGCGTCAGCCAGCGGCCGTTCGGCGGCCTCTCCTTCCCCCGCACCACGTACGCGGGCGCGGAGACCGGTCACCACCTCCTCCACACGCTCTACGAACAGGTCGTCAAGCGCGGCATCGAGGTGTACGACGAGTGGTACGTCACGAACGTCGCCGTCACGGACGAGGACGACCCGAACGAACGCAGCTGCCACGGCATCGTCGGCTACGACGTGCAGACCGGCGAACTCGCGGGCTTCCGCGCGAACGACGGCGTCATCCTCGCGACCGGCGGGATGGGGCAGGTGTTCGACCACACCACGAACGCGGTCGCGAACACCGGCGACGGCGTCGCGATGGCGTACCGCGCGGGCGTTCCGATGGAGGACATGGAGTTCATCCAGTTCCACCCGACGACGCTCCCCTCGACGGGCGTTCTCATCAGTGAGGGCGTGCGCGGCGAGGGCGGCATCCTCTACAACACGGAGGGCGAACGCTTCATGTTCGAGTACGGGTACGCGACCAACGACGGCGAACTCGCCAGCCGCGACGTGGTCGCGCGCGCCGAACTCACGGAAGTGAACGAGGGCCGCGGGTTCGAGGACGAGTACGTGATGCTCGACATGCGTCACCTCGGCGAAGAACGCATCCTCGACCGACTCGAAAACATCCTCCACCTCGCGGAGGACTTCGAGGGCGTCGACGGCCTCGAAGAACCGATGCCGGTCAAGCCCGGCCACCACTACGCCATGGGTGGCATCGAGACAAACGAGCACGGCCAGACGTGCATCGACGGCCTGTACGCCGTCGGCGAATGTGCGTGCGTGAGCGTGCACGGCGGGAACCGCCTCGGCGGGAACGCGCTCCCCGAACTCATCGTGTTCGGGAAGCGCGCCGGCTCGCACGCCGCCGGCCGCGACTTCGGCGAACCCAAGATTCAGACGGGACGCCCCGCGAACCCCGACCTCGAAGACCTCGACACCACCGCTTCCCTCGGAACCGTGAGCGACGACGACGCCGCTGCCGACGGCGGCCTCGCCGCCGCTGACCCCGAGACGGTGGTGAACGACGCGGTCGAACGCGAGGACGAACGCATCACTCGCCTCCTCGAAAAGGACGAGGGCACCCAGCACGCCGAAATCCGCTCCGACATCCAGAAGACGATGACCGCGAACGTCAACGTCTTCCGGGAGAAAGGCGCGCTTCAGGACGCCCTCCACGACATCCGTGACGCCCGCGAACGCTACGACGACGTGTACGTCGCGGACAAATCCCGGACGTTCAACACCGACCTCCAGCACACTCTCGAAACCCGGAACATCCTGGATATCGCGGAAGCCCTGACGATGGGCGCGCTCGCCCGCGACGAGTTCCGCGGCGCTCACTGGCGCAAGGAACACCAGGAACGCAAGGACGACGAGTGGCTCAAACACACCATGGTCTCCTGGAACGACGGCCAGCCCGACCTCTGGTACCGCCCCGTCCTCCTCGAAGGAGAAGGGAAGACCTACGAGCCGAAAGAACGCTCCTACTAACGGACTTTTTTACTCAGCGGGTCGCCGGAGGCGACCGCTTGAGTAAAAACCTCCACTATTCGCGAGAAGCAACGCTTCTCGCTATACAGCCAGAACGCGCAGCGTTCTGGCGATAAAAACGCTCGCTCCGCGAGCGAGTGAATCGCGGCGCGTCGCGCCGCGCCGCGAACCTTCTTCTCACTTCGCAGTAACTCGTACTCCGAGCGTTCAAGTACGATAGCGCGGCCAGCGGTCGGTATGTCCTGACTGGCGGGGCGTGCCGGACTCGCGAAATTCGGGGACGACCGGCGCGCTCGCAGGAGTCCTCGTGTTCGCCCTAGAACGTCTGTACGCCGTCCTCGGTGACGACGCGGTCGAGGAGACGGGTCGGCGTCTCGTCGTACGAGGGGTTCGCGACCTCGAACCCCTCAGGAGGTTCGCGGATGACTTCGCTGGCGGTGCGGAACTCGTTCTCGAACCGGAACCCCTCGCCGTTGACGATTTTCGCGCTCGACCCCGCCACCGTGACGGGCGTGTCCGTGTCGTTCGCGGTCGCGCAGAGCGGGTACGTGCCGACGCGATTGTAGAGCGTGTCGTCCACGATGCAGTCCATCCCGACGACGACTTCGTCGCAGTCGTCGAGGTAGTAGCCCGCGGCGCCGTCCACGATGAGCGTCGGACTGACGCGGTCAATCTCGGCGAGCACGCGTGCGGCCTTCCGCCCGAGGTGTCGCGGACGCGCTTCGGTCACGTACACGTCGAGGTACGCGCCGCCCTCCGCCGCGAGTTCGATGGCCTCCAGGACGGTGGTTGAGTAGTCGTGCGTCAGGATGGTCGCACCGTCATCGAGCGTCTCGGCGACGTGCTCCGCGGCCGCGTGCTTCGCGGATTCGACGCGTTCGACCACGCGGTCGACCGCCGCGCTCGTCTCGGCCTTCGCGACCTCGACTGATTCGGGGTCCGCGTTCCGGACCGCGTTCACGATCTCGCGCTGCGTCGTGACGAGACTCGCGTGCGAGGGGCTGGCGCGCCGGAGCGCGCGACTGTTCCGCTCCAGCGCCCGCACGTACTCTTCCACAGTCGGGAACTCCTGGTCGTCGAGCTCGCGGAGCGCCCGCGCGGCCTTCACGGCGACGACCGAGGAGGAGTGCGTTCGCATCTCCCGAAGTTCCTCGGCGGTCTCGTCTATCATACTCGGGGCGTCGCCGCCGCGGGGGAAATGCGTTTCGCCCCGCAGTCCCACTGTCGAGTATGGCCGACGTGACGTACTACTGTCCGCGCTGCGAGACGCTCGCGACCGTCGAGCGAGACGCCTACCTCGCCGATAAGTCCGTGACGCCGTATCCGCTCGAAGGCTGGTCGTACGAGTCGCCGACCGCGCTCCCGCACGCGGACGCGGACGGCGTGCGATTCGTCTGCGGGGAGAGCGACGGCGTCGAGTGGAGTGCGGACGGCTGCGGGGAGCCGTTCTACCTGAACTTCGTCCGGCACGACGAGGGACGGGAGATCGAGTCGGAACCCACGTCGGAGTACGTGGAACTCAACGTCGGGTCGAGCGAGCCACGCGGCCCGCGGGGGCCGGGCGGCCCTACCCCTTGATGTTGCAGACGGGGAACGTCCGCGCGACCTTGTCGCCGATACCGAGGTCGTCGGAGACGCGGATGACTTCGTCCACGTCCTTGTAGACGCCGGGCGCCTCCTCGGCGATGGTTTCGCCGCTCTGCGCTTTCACGTAGATGCGGTCGTGCTCTTCGAGGCCCGATTGCACGTCGGCCGCGTCGAACTGCTGTTTCGCGCGGGTGCGGCTCATCAGACGGCCAGCGCCGTGTGCGGTGGAGCCGAACGTCACGTCGAGGGAGTCCGCGCCGCCGCGGAGCACGTAGCTCCCCGCGCCCATGCTTCCCGGGATGATGACGGGCTGCCCGACATCGCGGTAGGCGGGCGGGACTTCCTCGCGGCCCGCGGGGAACGCGCGCGTCGCGCCCTTTCGGTGGACGTAGAGGTCTCGCTCCTCGCCGTCGACGGTGTGTGTCTCCCGCTTCGCGATGTTGTGCGCCACGTCGTAGAGCAGGTCCATCTCGAGGGCCTCCCACGACGTGTCGAACACGTCCGCGAACACCTGACGGGTTTGGTGCATGATGAGCTGACGGTTCACCCACGCGAAGTTGATGGCGGCGCACATCGCGCCGTAGTACTCGTCCGCGAGCTCGGAGTCCGCGGGCGCGGCTGCGAGGTTCTTGTCCGGGAGGCTGTCGAGGAAGTCCGGGTGTTCGTCCTCGATGCGCCGCAGGTAGTCAGAACACACCTGATGGCCGAGGCCGCGCGACCCGCAGTGAATGAGCACGACGATTTGGTCTTCTTCGAGTCCGTACGAGTCCGCCACGTCCGCTCGGAAGATGTCGGTGACGCGCTGGACTTCGAGGAAGTGGTTTCCCGACCCGAGACTCCCGATCTGGTTCGCGCCGCGGTCCTTCGCCTTCTGACTCACCGCGCTCGGGTCGGCGTCCGGCCGCCGCCCCTCGTCCTCGCAGTGTTCGAGGTCGCCGGGGACGGCGTAGCCTTCCCGGAGCGCCCACTCCATCCCGTCCTCCAGAATTCCCTCGACCGCGCTGTGACTGGAGTCCACGACGCCACCGCCACCGAGTCCCGTGGGGACGGCGTCGAACAGCGCGTCCACGAGTTCTTCTTCACGTCCCTGCACGTCCTCGTAAGTGAGGTTTGTCTTCACCATCCGGACGCCGCAGTTCGAGACGACGAACCCGTTCGCGACGAACGTGTGCGCGTCGTGGTCGACACCGATGTCGTACACGGGCTTCGTTCCGAGTTTGTCGATGGATTCGATTTCCACGTCGACGACGCCGTCCCCGTGGAGCGCCGTTCGGTCAGCGTACTCGTCGAAGTCGGGGAAGTCGCTCGCGGGACGCGGTCGTTCGGCGCGCTCACCGTAGATGCTGCGTTCGATGAATCTGTCGTTCACGCTGTCGAACGCGTCTTTCACCTCGGAGGGGGAGACACCACCGTCTGCCATCGCGCGTGCGTCCGCCGCAACGCGAGCGCGGGCATCGATGTGGCGTTCCTTTCGCTTGAGGTACTGTGCGGTGAGCGCCGACCGACGACGCTTCTCGGCGTTGTATCGGTAGCCGATCGTCGTGAGGAACCGCACGAGGTTCTCGGATTCGCTCGACACGCCGAACCGGAATCGAACTGTCTCGTGGGTCGCGTTCTCGCCGCGCTCGACGATCTCGAGCGCGTTCGTTCGAACCCCGATATCGTTCAGGTGCCGCATGAGATCACGCATGAACGCCTCGCCCGCGTCTTCTCGCTCTGCGATGCGGTTGTGCGAGACCGACGGCGCGTAGAAGTTCTTCGCGGAGACGGTGTCCGGGGTGCTCATTTCCGCCCCGAAGAACGCCGAGAGGTAGAGGGCTTTCTGCCAGTCTGCGAGCCTATCGAGGTAGTCGGGAGTCGTGAACGCGGACTCGACTTTTCGACTGGTCGGTGCGCCGAGCCGAACGAGCAGTTGCTTGAACGCGTTCGATGTCGATCGGACGCTGTACTCGGTCGCCTCGAACTCGCTTCCGCCGACGCTGTGCTCACGATCGCGTTCGTACACGCGTGATGGCGTGAAGCCGATGGATTCGATGTCGGTTCGGATCGATTCGAGGTCTTCCGGGTTCGCGTAGAACCACGTCTGGGTTCCGCTGAACGACCCGTCTCCGGTGTGGTAGCCGACGAGCTTGAGGAGGCGATGAAACGCGTCATCCGTCGACTTCAGGGGGAGGAGGTCGCGATCTTCGAGCACACGAACGAGCTGTGGGTCTTCGTCGGCGAAGTCGCTCGCGTCGAGCACCGTGAACTCCGGCGGGGTCTCGTCGGGCAGTCCCTCGAACGGATTTAGTCGAATCATATCGCCTTCCTCGAGATTGTCGAGTTCGACCTTCCCGTTGGGCGTGACGAACGGGTGGTCGCTCGTCGCCTCGACGGTGTCTCCGGTCGCGGTCGTTACTTCGTAGACCGTTTCGCGCGAGGTCTCCGTGAAGAGGTGGACGTCGGCTGCGACCTCAGTTCCGTCCTCCGCGACGACGCTGACGCGTCGGTTCTCGAATTCCTCGTCCAGTCTACGAATCGGTCGATACCGTCCGAAGGGAAGGGATACCTCCGCGTCTCCGGAGAGGCAGTTGATGTCGAATCCGACGCCGCCGGGGCTGATGCAGCCGTTTTCGGCGTCCATCGCGGCGACGCCGCCGACGGGGAAGCCGTAGCCCTGGTGGCCGTCGGGCATGCAGAGCGCGTGCTTGACGACGCCCGGGAGGTGGGTGACGTTCGCTATCTGTTCGAGCGTGTCGTCGTCCTTGATGTGTTCGAGGAGCGATTCGCTGGCGAGCACGCGGGCGGGCGTAGTCATGCCGTCCTCCTGGGGGAGTTCCCAGACGTGTTCGCGGACGCGTTCGAGGGTGACGCCGTCGGCGTCGAACGTGGTCATATCGTTCGGTGGGGCGGGACGGAAGAATACGTTTCGTCCTAGACGTCGTGCGCGGGGGTTTCGTCGGGCGCGCCGCGGTCGTGGATGTACGCGTCTATCGAGTAGGGACCGGCGCCGAGGACGAACAGCGCGCTGGTCATCCCGAAGAGCGTGACGTGTGCGAGAACGGGGTCGTCGGGCAGGCCGAACAGGGTGGTGGTGAGGACGACGAATCCGACGGCGGCGGTGGCGCGCGTGAACAGGCCGGCGAGGAGGAGGACGCCGATGGCGAGTTCGGTGAGTCCGGCGCCGACCACCCACAGGCCGGGGTCAACCGGGACGACGGTGGTGAGGTCGTACTTCTCGACGACTGCGAGCGCGGGCCCAGGGTTTGCGAGTTTCTCCCAGAAGCCGAGGATACTGAAGTTGATGCCGAGGCCGAGGCGGAGGACGACGGGCGTGTACTGTCGGTAGGGTTCGATTGCTTCGTTGAACCAGCTTACGGCGCCGTGAACGGGGTCGATTCGGCCGAACGTGGTGTTGGGAGCGTCCGCGACGCGGTGGAGGAGGTGGTCGGCGCTCGGCCGACCGCTCCCGACGAGGAGTAGGGCGAGGAAGCCGCCGACGTACTCGCTCGCGAGGACGAGACTGGGGTGGACGGCGAGGCCGACGAGGTAGCCCGCGAGACCGACTGCGGCGACGGCACGGGTGGCGAGCCCGAACAGCAGGAGGAAGCCGATGGCGACCTGGAAGATGCGTGTGGGGGCGGCGACACTGGGGCTGAAGAAGTAGCCGGCGAACCCGGCGCCGACGAGCGGTAGTCCGACGGCGAGTCGGAGCATCCACGGGAGGAACGCCTCGTAGTCGGTGAGCGCGTCCCGGAGAGCCTGCACGTCGGACTGCACGGGTCGGTAGCGGAGGTAGCCGGCCATCGCGGCGAGGACGCTGAGTGCGCCGATGCCGAGTAACGCGGCGTTCGTGGGGTTAGAGAGTACGTCCACGAGGAACTGTATCGCGCGGACGCTCGGCGCGCCGTCGACGACGTACTCGACGTGAGCGGGGGCGGTCGCGAGGCGCTGCATACGCCAATCGTCAGGCCGCTCGGCTAAAAGTCTGGTCGCGGCGTCAGACGTCGAAGACGACGTACGCCCGCCAGCCGTCGTCGGTCTCCTCGATGGCCATCTCGGAGTACGTGACTGCTTTGAGGTCGCGGGCGTGTACGTCCGCGAGGGGGATGCCGCGCGCGCTCCCGGTGAGCCGGTAGCCGCCGTCGGTTTCGGTGACGGTCGCGGTGTTGTCGACCGGGAGGACGCCGCGCACGTCGCGCTCGTAGATGAGGCGGTCGAGGTAGTCGTAGAGCAGTCGCTCCCGGGAGTCCGCGGTCTCCGCGACATCGAAGCGGTCGCCGCCGCCGGGGATGGTTTCGCACATTGCGGCCGCCATGCCGTCCGCGGCGGCGGCGAACGTCTCGCCGAGCGTGGCGCCTTCGGCTTCGACGGCGATGTCGGCGGTGTGCTCGCGGAGTTCGTACATCTACTCGTCGTCTGAGAGCGCGTCCGCCATGTCGCTTCCGGTGAGGCGGGAGAGTTCCTCCCGGGAGAGGCCGTCGGTGTCGTCGCCGGCGACGGCGACGCCCGTGGTGACGACGGCGCGCATCCCCTCCTCGACGGTCATGTCCACGTCCATGACGCGGTCTTCGGGGATGTGCGCGAGGAACCCGCCCATCACGGGGTTCGGGGCGAGCGGGAGGAAGAGCGTACGGAGGGTGTCGTCGCCGACGGCGTTCCGCAGCGGTTTCGGGGTGCGCGTTGTTTCGAACCCGAGCGTGTACGTGCCCTCGTGGGGGTACTCGACGATTTTCACCTCCTGGAAGTTGTTCGCGTCGGATTCGAGCATCACGTCGCTCATCTGCCGGAAGCTCTTGTAGACCGCGCCGATGCCGGGGACGCGTTCGACGAGTTTGTCGAAGTACGCGATGGCTTTCTGGCCGTAGGAGAATGAGGCGGTGAACCCGACGACGAAGATGACGGCGACGAGCAGGAGGACTGCGGTGAGTTCGATGAGGAGTTCGGACGCGAACGGGGCGACGTTCGCTTCCTGCATCGCGTCGCGGACTGGCTGCAGGAGGTCTTCGAACACGCCGATGGCGGCGGAAAGGACGTAGAGCGTGATGAGGAGTGGAACGATGACGGCGACGCCGGTGAGCGCGGCCTCGCGGACCTTCGCGTAGACAGTCTCTCCCGCTTCTTGGACGCGGTCCGGCGGCGGCATTGAGTCGGCCGACATGTGTCCGGTTCAACGCCGGGGGGTGCCGAAAGGATTGCGGCAGGGGGACGGTGGAATTATATTCGACTACGGCATACGCGTGGGTAGTGAGCGTCACTGTCGAGAAGCGCGTGGTTCCGCGGGGGGACGACGACTACCTCCAGGAGGCCTGGGCGTTGAAGGAGGGGATTCGGGAGGACGAATCCCTCCTGAAGCAGCGGTGGCGGTTCTTCGCGGACGCCTACGAGCGCGCGACCGTGTACGCGTACGTCGCGGGTGACGACACGCTCGTCGGGTTCGCAGCTGCGCGACGGGACGGCTACATCCTCTTCCTCGCGGTCTCTCCGGACTATCGCGGCGAGGGGTTCGGGGAGCGACTGGTGGCGGCGGTCGCGGAGGACGCGGAGACTGTGTCGTGTCACGCTCGCGCGTCGAACGAGAACGCGCTCGCGTTCTACAAACACCTCGGGTTCGAGGTGGAGCGCCGTATCGAGAACTACTACGAGGACGGCGGCACGGCGTACTACCTCCGGCTCGGGGAGCGCGGGAAGTTCCGGGACAAGCTCAGCGAGTTCCTCCGGCGGTAACGACACGTCTTTTACCGCGGCCGCGGTAGGGTTCGAGAAGCATGGAGGAGCGGACGCGAGCCTACCTGCGGGGGCGGTTCCGGGATTACTACCGGAACGTGAGTCTGTCGCCGCCGCCGGGCGCGGACGACCGCGAGTGGGGGTACATCCCGTGGACGTCCGGCCCGGACACGACGATGGTCCGGCATAAGTCCCTGCTCGACCTCGGCGACCTCGACGAGTTCGCGCGCCGGGAGCGCCCGCGCCACGTCTACTTCTCCGCGGGCTACTACGACGAACCGAGCGCGAGTTCGATGGACGCGAAGACGTGGCGGGAGTCCGACCTCGTTTTCGATTTAGACGCCGACCACTTGCCGAACGTGACGCTCGGCGAGGACTCGTATAGCGAGATGCTCGCGAAGTGTAAGGACGCGCTCTACCGCCTCCTCGACTTCCTTGACCGCGACTTCGGGTTCGATGACCTCGGACTCGTCTTCTCTGGTGGGCGCGGCTACCACGTTCACGTTCGCGACCCCGACATCAGGGGGTTGGAGCGCGAGCAGCGCCGCGAGGTCGTGGATTACGTGCTCGGGAACGGCCTCGAACTCGAGTCGCTCGTCCGGGAGGAGACGGTGAGCGGCGTCGGTCTGAAGAACCCGACGACGAAGCGCACGCTGCCGACCGACGGCGGGTGGGGGCGGCGCGCGGTCGACCACATCGGCGCGTTCGTGGACGACCTCCTCGAACTCGACGAGGACGAGGCCGTCTATCGGTTGCAGACGTTCGACGGCATCGGCGAGAAGTCCGCGCAGGCCATCTACAACGTCGTGCAGAACAACACGGCGGAGGTCAAGCGCGGGAACGTGGACGTGCATCCGGCGTTCCTGACGCTCGCGCGGGCTCTCATCGCGGAGACGGTGGAGGAACAACAGGCCGCAATCGACGAGCCCGTGACGACCGACACGCACCGCCTGATTCGGTTCCCGGGGACGCTCCACGGCGGGAGCGGCCTCGTCGTGCAGCGACTGTCCCGCGAGGAACTGGACGACTTCGACCCGGTCGTGGACGCCGTCCCCGAGACGTTCGTCGGCCACGACATCACGGTCGAGCCGACGCGGGAGTACGAGTTCTCCCTGCTCGGCGAAACGTTTAGTGTGGAGCCGGGCGTGGTATCGCTACCGGAGTACGCGGGCATCTTCCTGATGGCCCGCGGGTGGGCGGAGAAAGGCGAAGAATGAACTTAGAAGACCTCCGCGCGGTGCGCTCGCGCGAACGTTCCTCGGACAGCCTTCAGGACCTCCGCGCCTCCTTCTACGAGGAGGTCGCGGACTACATTCAGGAGCGAAAGGACGCGCGCGAGCGGGCTGCCGCCGAGGCGGACGACCCCTTTTCCTCGGAGGAGGTGCAAACGCTCACCGACGAGATAGAGACGGCGGAGCAGGTGGCGGAAGCCATCTACGAGCGTCGGATGGGGAAGCTCGTGAAGCAAGCGAGTCTCGCGGCCGCGGGCATGACCGGCGACACGGACGGGTTGACGAACGAGGAGCGCCGGCTGTACGAGGACCTCGTCGCGCGCATCGAGGAGAACAAGTCGCACGTCCTCGACGTGCTCGCTGGCGAGGTCGAACCCGGGGCGGAGGCGACCGGTGACGACGACGCCGAACCCGACCCGATCGACGCGGCGCACGCGAACCCCGAACCGGGCGAGCTTTCCGAACCGGCCGACGACGCCGTCGCGCCGCCCGATTCGGCGCGGGACGAGTCGAGTGCCGCGGCCGCGATGGGCGGCGGCCTCGACGGAGCCGAGGAGCCGGCAGCCGTGGACGACGCGGCTGTCTCGACATCGCGCGCGTCCGACGAGGAGGGCGACGAGGCGGGGGCGGAGCGGACGACCGTCCGCATCACGCGGGACGTGGGTGACGTGCTCGGCGTGGACGAACGCCAGTACTCGCTCGAGGCCGAGGACGTAGTGGTGCTGCCCGAGGAGAACGCGAAACCGCTCGTGGAGAAGGACGCCGCGGAAGAACTCTAGAACGTCGTCAGTTCGCCCTCGATGACGCGCTCGGTGATGTCGGTGACGTGTTCGAGGTGGTGGTCGATGCGCTCGCGGACTTCTTCCTCGATTTCCTCGATGTCCGTGTCGTCGGTGGTGACGAGGTGGGCGTCCGCGACGTGCGGTTCGTCGATGGGGCGGCCGATCTGACTCAGGAGGCGGATGCGGAGGTCGCGGATACCGTCGACTTCGTGCACCACGTCGTGCGCGATTTCGGTGGAGAGGAGGTTGTAAATCTTCCCGATGTGGTTCACGGGGTTCTTCCCGGAGGTGGCTTCCATGCTCATCGAGCGGTTCGGCGTGATGAGGCCGTTCGCGCGGTTTCCACGGCCGACGGAGCCGTCGTCGCCCTGTTCGGCGCTCGTGCCCGTGGTCGTGAGGTAGATGGAGCCGTCCTCGTAGTCGTCGGCGGTGTTGACGTGGACGGTCACGTCGCGGTCGGTGTGTTCCGCGGCGAGCGATTCGACGTACTCGCGGATGTCCTCGACTTCGTTCTTGTACGCCTCCATGTCGGGGACGTGTTCGTCCACCAACGCCGCGGCGACGGTGAGGTCTATCTGGTCGTTCTCGCGTTTCCCCATCACTTTCACGTCCTGCCCGATGGCGGGGTTCTCGTCGTGGTACTCGGTGTTGAGCCGGTACTCGGTCTGATGGACGAGCGTCTCGGTCTCGGTAAGCGGGGCGTGGCCGACGCCGAAGCTCGTGTCGTTCGCCATCGGCACGGCTTTGCCTTCCTCGCCGAAGACTGTCTGGAGGTCGCCGGAGCCTTCACCGATTTTTACGTCCACGATGACGTCGGTTTCGAGGTCGAGGGCGGGCAGTGTCTCGCGGAGGTAGTCGCGCGCGGCGTCCAGCGCGATGGCGTCCACGGGGATGTGCTGGCCGTCGTACTCCTTTGTGGCGCGGCCGACGATGAGGACGTAGATGGGTTCGATGACTTCGCCGCCGCCGAACGCGGGCGCGGCGTTGCCGGCGACGAGCTGGGTTTCGTCCGTGTTGTAGTGCAGGACTTTGCCGACGCGGTCGAGATAGGCCTGTGCGAGCGCCTGGGAGACGCGCTCGGCGATACCGTCACAGATGGAGTCGGGATGGCCGAGGCCCTTTCGCTCCACGATTTCGACTTCTTCGTCCTCGACCGCGTCCCGGTCGATAGGCTGGACGCGAATATTGCGCTCTGTCATTACCTGAGATACCCGGCAGCCGTTTCTATAACTTGCGGAAACGACCGACCCATCGAATATGCCTGGTAGTTATTCGAGGAGGAGGCCGAGGTAGGAGGTCCGAATCTGGTCGTCCGGGTCGAGGCCGAGGTCGCGGAGCGCGTCGTACGCCCGCGCCCGGGCATCCGGGATGTCCGCCTCCCGTTCGACTTCGAGTTCGACCTCGACGTACTCTCCGAGGTCGGTCACGTCGTCCAGCGTCACCGTCACGTCCTCGTACCCGTAGTACGACCGGACCTTCCGCACGCGCGCCGCCTCCGCGAACCCGAGGCCGTCGAGCACCGCGCGCAGCTCCGTACCCGACTCGACCCCCGTCTCGTGCTCCTCCCGTGTCTTCGACTCCTCGTCCACGAGCGGCCCCTTGTACGTCACGCGGGAGTCAGCACCGTCCAGTGCGTCCGTCGGCGACTCGCCCTCGCGGACGGTCGCCTGCTCGCGCACGCGGAGCGCCTCGTCCGTCTCCGCGAAATCGCGGTGGGGCGCGTCGAAGTACGTGTCCTCCTGCACCACTGTCCGTCCAGCGTCCGCGTCCCTCTCGTTGAGTTCGCGCCGCACGCGCTCGTGGTCCGCCGTCACCTTCACCTCGACCTCGTACATGGGCGTTCCTCGCGGCCGGCCCGCCGAAAGCCTGCCGACTCCGGACGGCTCCGGAGACCTATACGCGGCACATAGCAGGCTTCTTGCCCGTTCCATCGCCTCCCTCAGGTGTCGTGACTCATTCCACGCGACCCGCCGGTACCGGTGACGCGATTCCCCCGCTACGGGCACAAACGGTACGTTCGACGGACGGACGCGCGCGTTGCACGCTCTCGCCCGTCGACGCCAGCGACGACGAGCGAACGACCGCCTGGCTCACGGTGAATGCGTCCGTCCTCCGCCCGCTCGACGACTACCGGTAGCGCACCGGAACCGTGCTTCTTAAGGATGGAACGGCAGTCCATTGGGGTATGAGCGACGAACCTGAGGCCGACACGGCCGACGAATCCGCTGAAGGACTGCAGGAAGGCGACTTCATCAAACTCGCCTACACCGCCCGCACCGTCGAGGGCGGCGAACTCGTCGACACGACCGACGAGGAAGTCGCGGAGGAGGAGGGAGTCGACACCGAAGAACAGGAGTTCGCCCCCCGAACCATCATCCTCGGCGAAGGCCACATCTTCGAACCCGTCGAAGAGGACATCGTCGGCAAGGAAGTCGGCGACGAGGGTAGCGTCGTTGTCGACCAGCCGTTCGGCGAGTACGACGAGGAGCAGGTCCGTACCGTGAAGTCGGACAAGATCCCCGAGGACTCCCGGTACCCCGGCGCGCACGTCGACATCGACGGCGAGCACGGCCACGTCGAAACCATCGTCGGCGGCCGCGCCCGCGTCGACTTCAACCACGCGCTCGCCGGCCAGGACGTCGAGTACGACTACGAGATTCTCGGCGAGGTCACGGACCGCCTGGAGAAGGCGCAGGGCTTGCTCTCGATGTACTTCGACGTGGACCTCGACATGCACCTCGAAACGGACGAGGTCGAGGAGGAAGTCGAGACCGAGGAGGGCGAGACCGAAACGGAGACGGTCGAGAAGGAGACGCTCTACATCGACCAGAACCCCCAGCTCCAGTTCAATCAGCAGTGGATGATGGGTAAACAGCAGATCCTCCAGCAGGTCATCGACCAGCTCGACATCGACCGCGTCATCGTCCAGGAAGTCATCGACGGCTCCGGCATGGGCGGTATGATGGGCGGCATGGGCGGCATGATGGGCGGCGGCGCCGGCGGCGAGGACCTCGGCGACATCGAGGACGCGCTCGAGGACGCCGACGTCGACGCCGACGAAATCGCGGAAGAGCTCGAAGCCGAAGAGCTCGAGGAGTAAGCGAAGCCGAAGGCTTCGCTGGACGAACGAGCGCTGAACGGTAGTGAGGCGCGAGTAGGTCGCGCTTCGCGCGACCGAACACGAGAGCGCCGAGTCGGCGCGGCGCGAGTAAGCGAACTCGAAGAGTTCGCTGCACGGACGAGCGGCGAAGCCGCGAGTTATCGATGCCGCAGGCTTCGCTGGACGAACGAGCGCTGAACGGTAGTGAGGCGCGAGTAGGCTGCGCTTCGCGCGACCGAACAGGCGAGCGCCGAGGCTGCGAGTCAGCGAAGCGCGACTGGTGTGCCGTTCCACCGTTTTTCCAGTTATTTTCTCGGTGAGCGGCGGGGCTGGAGCGCGTCGGCGAGTCGGCCGTAGGCGGCGGCTGCGTTCGGGGCTGTGAGCGGTTCTTCGACGGTGGGGACTGCGACTGCGTGGTCGGCACCGATGGTTTCGGCGAGGCCGTCCGGGACGCGTCCGCGGTGCGTGACGACGAGTCCCGCTATCGGCGTGCCGACGGCGCGCGCGAGTTCGGCGGTTTTGAGGGCGTCCTCGACGGATTCGCGGCTGCCGGTGGTGACGGCGACGGCGCGGTCGGCGCGACGGACGGGGTCGATCGCGTCCGGGCCGGCGCCCGCCGGACAGTCGACGAGTACGGGACCGGGCGGTCGAGTCGGGAGGGCCTCGCTGACGTGGCGGCCGTTGCGGTTCGCGACCACGTCGACGCCGGTGAGGCCGGCGGCCTCGGCGGCGATGGCGAGGTTCGGCATGTCGCGGTCCGCGTCGACGACGGTGGGGCGGCGGCGCTGGCGGGCGTACGCGGCCGCGAGGCCGAGCGTCGTCGTGGTCTTTCCCGTTCCGCCCTTTCCGCCGGTGACGGCGAGCACGCCTCGGGATGTGCCGGCTTCCTATTTCAACTCCGGGTCGGGGGATTCAAGGTAGCGGCGCACCCCCTACTCGGTGATGCGTCACGACCACCTGCTGACCGCCAAACAACTCACGCGCGCTGACATCGAGGCCGTGCTCGACCGCGCGAGCGAGTTCGCGGCCGACCCCGCGGCGTTCCGGGAGCGACACCCCGAGTTGTTGCTCGCGCTCTGCTTCTTCGAGCCGAGCACGCGCACGAAGATGAGTTTCGAGACCGCGGCGAAGCGCCTGGGGGGCGACATCGTCGACATGGGGAGCGTGGAGTCGTCGTCGGTGAAGAAGGGCGAGTCGCTCGCTGACACGGTGCGCGTCATCGAGGGGTACGCGGACGCAATCGTCCTCCGACACCCCAAACAGGGCGCGGCCCAGCTCGCGAGCGAGTACGTGGACGTGCCTGTGGTGAACGCGGGCGACGGCGCGGGCCACCATCCGAGTCAGACCCTCCTCGATCTCTACACGATTCGGGAGAACGCCGGTCTGGACGACCTCTCCATCGGCATCCTCGGCGACCTGAAGTACGGCCGGACCGTGCACTCGCTCGCGCACGCGCTGACGAAGTTCGACGCCCGCCAGCACTTCATCAGCCCCGAATCCCTGAAACTCCCGCGGAGCGTCCGCTACGACCTCCACGAGGCCGGCGCGAACGTCCGCGAACACGAGAGCTTGGAGGACGTGCTGCCGAACCTCGACGTGCTGTACGTCACGCGCATCCAGCGCGAGCGCTTCCCGGACGAGGAGGAGTACCGGAAGGTCGCCGGGAAGTACAGTATCGACGCCGACACGCTCGACCGCGCCCGGGACGACCTCTCCATCATGCACCCGCTCCCGCGCGTGGACGAAATCGCGCCCGAACTCGACGATACCGAGCACGCGACGTACTTCAGTCAGGCGCACAACGGCGTTCCCGTCCGAATGGCCCTCCTCGACTCCCTGCTATGACAGACACCGAACTCCGCGTCAGCAAGATTCGTAACGGAACCGTCATCGACCACGTGAACGCGGGCGAAGCCCTGCACGTCCTCGCGCTCCTCGAAATCGACGGCTCGGGCGGCGAGACCGTGAGCCTCGGGATGAACGTCCCGAGTCAGACGATGGGGAAGAAGGACGTGGTGAAGGTTGAGGGCCGCGAACTCTCCGAGGACGAACTGGACGTGTTGTCACTCATCGCGCCGGACGCGACTATCAACATCATCCGCGAGTACGAGGTCGTGGAGAAGAAGCACGTCGAACCGCCGGAGACGGTGTCGGGCGTGCTCGCGTGCCCGAACCCGGACTGCATCACGAACGACGACGAGCCCGTCCGGCCGCGTTTCGACGTGCTCTCCGAGGGCGTGCGCTGTGCGTACTGCGAGACCATCGTGCGGGACGACCTGACGGACCACCTGCTCACGTAAGCCCTAACACTAAGGAGGGTGGCGGTCTATTGTCAGGTATGGCACGCAAGCTCCTGAAGGTCGGTATCGCCCTCATCCTGCTCTACGTCGCGGTGAAGTTCCTCACAGGAAGCGACGAGGACGAGGAAGCCGTCGACCGCATCGACTAACGAACCACTTACCCTTCCTGCGGCCCTCCCCGTTTCTATGTACGGCGTCGTCACGCGGAACGCCGAGGAACTGGACTGGCCGGAGTTCGACCGCGGGTTCTACGAGGTGAAGGACGTCACGGGCCGCCACACCGACCCCGTGGAGAACGGCGTGAACATGGTGTCCTGCTTCGGTGACACCGCCACCGCCGAAACCGAACCCGGCCTCGTTCCCGTGGACGCCGAGGGGAACGAGGCGACGAAGGAGCGCACGTACTTCGACTGGGGGTACGTCTGCCCCACCGCGTCGAACTACAAGAATGGCCTCATCGAAGTCATCGAGGCCTGCACCATCGCGAACGACGACGTGCGCCTCGACGACGTGGGCTTCCCCCGGGACGGTTACTGTCACTGCGAGCGCTGTGAACAGCGATTTGCGGAAAGTGAGGTCGACGACTGGTACGACTGGCGCGCGTCCGTCATCACGGAGTTCGTCGCCGAAGTGCGCGACCGCGTCCCCGGCGACCTCTACTTCACGCTCTACCCCGACCCCTATCCCGGCCACCTCTACGAGCGCGCCGGCCTCGACATCGACGCGCTCAGCGAGTACGTGGACGAGTTCGTCGTCCCCATCTACGACACGAACTACGGGACGACGTACTGGCTCGAAACCATCGCCTCGGGCTTCCAGTCCCTCCTCGACACGCCGTTCAGCGTCGAACTCTACGCCGTCGACATCGACATCGACAACCTCCTCCACGCGACCGAAGTCGCCGAGGAGTACGCGAACGACGTGTTCTTCGGCTACCACGCCGGTAACGCCCGCGCCGCGCTCCGCCGCATTGACGCGGAGACGCGGGAGGGAGTGGAGTTCGGCGGGGAGTAGTCAGGCGAGCACGCGGTTCCGCCACTGTTCGAGGTCGTCCCTATCTCGGGTGTCGTCGGGGAGGTCGTCGAACCAGCGGGCGGCGCTGATTTCGTCGTCGGGGTCGCTGATTTCGGGGGCGGTGCAGTCGGTGGCGTCGGCGGCGAAGACGGGGAGGACGCCCTGGGTTTCGTAGGGGCCGGAGCGGACGGTGATGCGGGTGAGCATCGCGAGGCCGCGGTAGGCGGCGTCGACGCCGGCTTCCTCGTCGAGTTCGCGTTCGGCGGCTTCGCGGTAGGTTTCGTCGGTTTCGACGCCGCCGCCGGGGAGCACCCAGAGGTCGACGCCGTCGTGGCGGACGAGGAGGAGTTCGCCGGACGGCCGGTAGACGATGGTGTGCGCGCCGAACGGTGCGCCGGTCTCCTCGATGCGTTCAGCGAGCGTGCGGAAGCGCCGGCGGTCCACGTGGCGCGTGCGGGAGAACTCCATGAAGTCGTCGTGCGCCTCGCTGATGCGGTGGAAGGCGCGTTCGGCGGTCTGTTCCGCGCGCTGCGCGAGGAACCACGTGTCGTCAATCGGCATTGCTCGGCGGTTTGTGCGTGTGTCTCCGCTGGCGGTTCGGCGTGCGCGTGGTGTGGGCGTGGAGTGTCATGGGTTTATGTTGCCGACAATGCGGCATAACGTTTCTGTCGGGGCGAACCGGGGGGCTTTTGGCCGGGCCGCGGGAATCCGGGGGTATGAGCTTCGAAGAAGGCGACGCGGTCGTACTGCACGACGAGCACAGCGATTACGACGGCGAGACGGGCGAAATCACGCAGAAGGTCGAGACGATGTTCGGCGACGCGAACTACACGATTTCGTTCGACGACGGTCAGGAAGCGGGCGTTCCCGAGGATAACCTCGAAGCCGTCGAAGACGAGGAGTAAGCGAAGCCGAAGGCTTCGCTGCACGGACGAGCGCTGAACGGTAGTGAGGCGCGAGTAAGCGAACTCGAAGAGTTCGCTGAACAGCGAGCGGCGACGCCGCGAGCGAGTGCGGGTGGTCCGCGAACAACCGCGTTTTTCTCCCTGCGGTGCGTAGAGCGGGTAATGAGTTCGGTTCCGTTCCACTACATCGACCTCCGGGCGTTCTGTTACGAGACGGAGGCGGACGAGCGCGTCGAGGCCGCGCTCCGACACTTCCTACCGGAGGAGACGGACGTGCAGCGCGCGGAGAGCCGCGGGCACAACGGGGACCGAATCGTGGTGTTCTCGGCGCGCGTGGAGCTGGCAGACGACCTGCGCCACGTGCTCGAACGGCTGCGCGAGGGCGCGGACATCGACCAACTGCGCGACGAACTAGACGACCGCGTGACGGAGAACTGCGAGTTCTTCGCGCACCTCGACAAACAGGCCGCGTTCGAGGGGGACGCCGAACTGGGCGACGGAATCTCGCTGCGGGCGAAGGTGGAGGCGTACCCGGCGAAGCGCGAGGCGGCGCTGGAGAACGCTCGCGAGGCGCTGTGATGTACGAGGCCGCGTTCGCGCATCCGGACGGCGCGAGCACGGTCTCTCGCGTCGCGAAGACGCTCGCGGGCATGGCGTACGACGGCGTGGTCGTACGGAATCGCGCGGGCGCCCGGCCCGACTACGACCCGGAGCAGGTCCGCGAGGAGCACGGTATCGACGTGGTTCGGGGCGTGACGGTGGACGCCGAGGACCCAACGGGGGCGAGTGGCGCGGTGGCGAACCTCCGGTCGGACGTGACGGTCCTCTGCGTGCGGGGCGGGAACGCGACGCTTAATCGGTATGTGGCGGAGGAGGAGAAGGTGGACGTGCTCTCGCGGCCGGGGAGCGAGGTGAATCACGTGGTGGTGAAGGCGGCGAAGCGGAACGCGGTGCGCGTGGAGTTCGATTTCGGGCCGGTGTTGCGCGAGTCGGGCGGCGAGCGCGTGAAGGCGCTTCGCGGCCTCCGGAAACTCCGGGAAATCGTCGAGCACTACGACGCGCCGTACGTTGTGAGCGCGGCGCCGGAGAGCCACCTGGCCGTTCGTGCGCCTCGCGAACTCGTCGCCGTCGGCGAGCAAGCGGGGTTCAGCGAGGAGTGGATTCGCGCCGGCTTGCGGGAGTGGGGCGTGCTCGCGGCGCGGAACCGGGAGCGGATGTCCGCCGACTTCATAGCGCCCGGCGTGCGTAGGGGACGGTATGAAGAAGACGCTTGACGAGCACGCCGCGCGCTTCGACGACATCGCCGCGGAGTACGACGAGAACAAGAGCGAGGAGTACAACGAGTGCGTCCGCCTCGTCGTTGAGCACGCCACGCGCGGCTTGGCGGGCGACGAGACGGTGCTCGATTTGGCGACGGGGACGGGCGCCATCGCGCTCGCCGTCGCCGACGCGGCGGGCCGCGTAGTCGGCCGCGACATCAGCGAGGGGATGATGGAGGAAGCCCGCGCGAAGGCGGCCGAGCGCGGCGTCTCGAACGTCGAGTTCGGGGAGGGACGATTCCGCGCTCCGAACTACGACGGTTCCGTCGACGTGGTGGCCTCGAACTTCGCGATGCACCACCTCGCGGACGACGAGAAGCGCGAGGCCATCGACGTCATCGCCGGCCTCGACCCCGACAAAATCGTGCTCGGGGACGTGATGTTGTTCGACGGGACGCTACGCGTTCCGGAAGACGCGAGCGGTGAGGAGCCGCGAGCCGAGCCGAACTCGGACGAGCCGTTCTTCAGTCCCGACGTGGACGACCCGGCGACTGTGGGAGTGCTCGCGGACGCGTTCACGGACGCCGGATACGCGCTCACGGCGGTCGAGATGGTGCACGACCAGGTGGGGGTGCTGGTCGCCGAGCGCGTATGAAGCACCTCCCGAAGCACCTGCGGCCGCGGTGGCGGTACCTCGCTGTCGAACTGGAAGGCTGGCCGGACGCCGCGTTCTCGCGGAGCGACTTCCAGCGCGCGCTCTGGTACGCGGCCGGGAACCTCCTCGGCGACCCGGGGAGCGCGGACGCCGACCTCCGCGTGTTCTCGTTCGCGTTCGAGGACGGGGCGGGCGAGGCCATCGTGCGGGCGCGCCGCGGCAACGTGAGCGAGGCGCGAGCGGCGCTCGCGTGCGTGAACGCCGTCGACGGTGAGGTGGTTCGCGTCGCCGTCCGCGGGGTTTCGGGGACGGTGCGTGCCGCGGAAGAAAACTATTTAGGACGCGCGAGTTTAAGTACGGGCGAGGAAGAAGTCGTGTTCAGGAACGCCACCCGGCGCGCCGTCGCTCGCGACGGCCGCATCGACATCGACGTCGAGGGTGCGTACGTGGGCGCGACCCGCTCTGATTTGGACTAAACTATGCAGGGTCAAAACCAACAGCAAGCATACGACCGAGGTATCACTATCTTCTCCCCGGACGGTCGGCTCTACCAGGTGGAGTACGCCCGGGAAGCCGTCAAACGAGGCTCCGCATCCATCGGGGTGCGCGCCGAGGACGGCGTCGTCCTCCTCGTGGACAAGCGCATCCGCTCCTCCCTGATGGAGGAGACGAGCGTCGAGAAGATTCACAAGGCGGACAACCACATCGGTATCGCGTCCGCAGGACACGTCGCCGACGCCCGCCAGCTCATCGACTTCGCGCGCCGGAACGCGCAGGTCAACCGCCTCCGCTACGACGAGGCGATCGGCGTGGAGACGCTGACGAAGGACATCACCGACCACATCCAGCAGTACACGCAGGTCGGTGGCGCGCGGCCGTTCGGCGTCGCGCTCCTCATCGGCGGCGTGGACGAGGACGGCAGCCCCCGGCTGTTCGAGACGGACCCGTCCGGCACGCCGAACGAGTGGAAGGCACTCGCTATCGGATCCGGCCGCGACGACATCCAGGGCTACCTGGAGGATAACTACAACCCCGAGTTGGAGCTCGACGAGGCTGTCGGCCTCGCGCTCCGCTCGCTCGCGGAGACCCACGAGGAGGGTCTCACCGCGTCCGGTATCGGCGTCGCCACCGTGGACGCGGAGTCCCGGAGCTTCGTCGAACTGACGAACGACGAGATCGACGAGTACCTCGACGAGTTCGACCTGCAGGCTGACTCCGCGGACGACACCAACGAACCCGACGAGTAACCCCGTCGCAGTCTTTTGTTTCTCGAACCGTCGAGCCGCGGCTACCACCTTTTTCCCGGCAGGGCGCGTACGCTCGGATATGATTTCGCTCGACGAAGCCGTCACCGCACGGTTGGAGTCCCACGGCGAACGGTTCGAGGTGCTTATCGACCCGGACGCGGCGCTCGCGATGAAGCGCGGCGAGTTCGACGGCGACCTGGAAGACGTCATCGCCGCGCGGGACGTGTTCGAGAACGCCAGCCGCGGTGACCGGCCCGCGGAGGAGGACTTAGAGGAGGTGTTCGGGACGACGGACCCGCTCGAAATCATCCCCGAGGTCGTCGAACGCGGGGAGATTCAGATTACGGCCGAACAGCGACAGGAGATGCAGGAGCAAAAGCGCAAGCAGCTCATCAACACCATCGCGCGGAACGCGGTGAACCCCCAGATGGATAACGCGCCGCATCCGCCGGACCGCATCGAGAACGCGCTGGAGCAGGCGGGGTTCACGGTGGACCCGATGGAGCCGGTGGAGAACCAGGTGGACGACGCGCTTGACGCGCTGCGGCCCGTGATTCCGATTCGGTTCGACGAGGTGACGGTGGCGGTGCAGGTGCCGGCGGACTACGCGGGGAGCGCGCAGGCGCAGATTCGGCAGTTCGGCGACCTGGAGCGCGAGGAGTGGCAGGCCGACGGTTCCTGGGTTGGCGTTCTCACGTTCCCGGCGGGGATGCAGAACGAGTTCTACGACCTCGTGAACGAGCACACGAGCGGCGAGGCGGAGACTCAAATCATCAAGGAGAAAGACGAATTGTCGACGCGCTAAGCGTCGAAGTAGGCGTCGACGAGCGCGCGTTCCGCGCGGTGGAGGATACCGCTGACTGTTGATTTCGCCAACCCTACGTCGTCCGCCACGTCGGTGAGTGAGCACGCGCGCGGTTCGTCGTAGTAGCCGGCCGCGGCGGCCGCTTCTAGCACGTCGCGCTGGCGGTCGGTCAACGGGTCGGGTTTCCTGGTGGCGTCCGCGTCCAGGCGTTCCAGTCGATAGTCGACGCCGCGCGCGTCGAGTTCGTCGCCGAGCCGTGTGAGTCGTTCGTGGGTGGCTGTGAGCGTCCAGCGTGCGACGCCGTCGCTGACTTCGAATGGGAAGTCGAGCGGGAGTTTTGCGGAGCGCGTCGCGGAGAGCAGGGTCGGCGTGCGTGTCTCGAATTGGACGAGCACGCCGTCCTCGGCCGGGAGCACGTCGCCGTCGCGGAGCGCGTCGCTCGACGCGACGACGGTCCGCATCGTTTCTGGCGGGATGTCTCGTGCTTCGACCAATCCGACGCCGGCGCCGTCCTCGGCGGGAAGCGCGGAGAGCACGCGGAACGTCGCGTCGGGGTTCTCGCGGGTGACGGGAGCGAGCCACATCTCGTCGGGGAGCGTGATGGAGAGCGTCGCGCGCGGCACGCTCACGGCTACGGCGCTCAGCGAAAAAACTCCGCCGATGACCGCCTACACCGCGCCCGCCGGGGCGGCGACGTCTTCCTCGACGACGGGGTCGCGGAGTGCTTCGACGTCGTCGAGAATCGTCGCGATGTGTTCGTCGGGCACGTCGTTCTCGCGGAGCGCGGCTTCGAGCTTCTCCGCGGTTCGGTCGAACGCCTCGTGCGTGATGCCCATGCCGTCGTGCGCAGCGTCCATGTCCTCGCCGTCGTACTCGACGGGGCCGCCGGCGACGGCGCTGATGAACTGGACCTGGTGGGCGAACAGCGCCTGTTTGTCGACGCCCTCGAAGTACGGCGTGAGGTCGTCGTCGGCGAACATGCGGTCGTAGAAATCGGAGACGACGGCCTCGACCGCTTCACGGCCGCCGATTTCCGCGTAGATGCTCTGAGACATTGCACGCGGTGGTTCGAGCGCGCGACCGGTGTAGTTACTCCCGAACGTGTTCGCGATGGTGTGCTACCAAGAGCCAGGGCTGTCGGGTGTGCGCGAAAGAAGGAACGTCGTTCTCGCTGTTATGCCCAGGTGGGCTTCGTGACGGTTACGTCGCCCCGTTCGAACGCGAACTGCTTCGAGACGGTCGCGGTTTCGCCGTTAATCGTCGTCGTGTAGCTCACGGAGATGTCGGTGACGAATCCGTTGGGCGTGACGGTCGCGGTCAGGGTTTCGGTGGTGACCTCGCCGTAGTCCGTGGTGACGTTGAGGGGGCCGGACGCGCGGAGCGCGAAGTTACCCTCGTCGGTCTCGGACACCTCTAGCTGGCCGGAGGCGACGAGCGTGTAGAGGGACTCGCTCCACTGGTCGGGCGTGCGGACGAGGTCGGTGTCGCCCGCGCTGCCGACGGTCGTAGTGGTCGTGTTGCCGTCGTCGTGCGTGTACTGGATGACGCCGGTGCTGGCGTTCGCCCAGAACTCGGCGCTGCTGACGTTGTTACCCGATGGAGTCGCGCTGTAGCTTCGGGACGCCGACATGGTGTCGCCGGCGGCTTTCGTGGTCTGCATGTACGCTTTGTATCCCGAGCCGTTGACGCGGATGGACGTGATTTCGGTGACCGTGTAGTCCGCCGTCCGGAGCGTCTCGGCGTGCGCGCCGGTGAGTTCGAATCCGCTTTCGACGCCGTCAGCGCTGACGCCCGGCGGGTAGTCGACGGAGGCCTGCGTCGTGGTCGTGTTCGTGGTCGGTGCGGTCGTGGTCCCGCTGGTGCCGCCGCAGCCCGCGAGTGCGAGCATGGCTGCGAGCGCCACGGCGAGGAGGGCAGTCCTTCGCATGCTTTCGAATCGAAGCATCCTTCGGATAAGTAATTTCGCTTATAGTAGTGGTATGGGTACACATGGCGCGGAAGGCGCTGGCTCACCCAACGCACGGCGGAAGTCCGAGAAAACCGCTATCCGCGCCGGAACCCGAGGAAAAAACCGCCCGTGAACCCCCACTTTTTCCGGGTGTGCGTTCGCGTACCCGGAAAACCTGGAGGAAAAACCGCTATCCGCGCCGGAACCCGAGGAAAAAACCGCCCGTGAAGCCGGCGGAGACGGAGAGCGTAGAGAGAATCGTGTTTATCCACTCGGGCGGGGTGCCGTTCTGTGCGGCCTCGCTTGCTTTCACCGCACCGGCGGTGAGGCGCTCCCAGTCGACGGTGAGGATGCCGCGGGATTCGAGGAACTTGAACAGCGCGAGTTCGAGGCCGACGAGGATGGCGATGAGTTTCGCGACCTTTTTCGCCGCGAACCCAATGATGCCGCCGATGACGGCGCCGCTCCCGAACTCGATGCCGAGGGAGGTCGGGTCGATGTTGACTGCCATACTCTACCCGTCGTCGCCCGCTTTTAAGGCTCTTGTGTCGCGCCCGATGCTTAAGTATTCTCAGCCCCTACCCTCGTGTGAGTGACAGGCGAACGTACACCCGACACGGCGGTCGTCGCGAAGCGCGTCGACTCGGGCACCGCGAACACGGACGAGATTCGCGACCTGGTTCGCGCGGCGGACTACGACGTCGTCGGAGAGGTCACGCAGGCACGCAAAGCCGACCCCGCGCTCCAGCTCGGTGAGGGGAAGGTCGAGGAACTCGCGACGCTGGTCCGGGACACCGGCGCTGACACGGTCGTGTTCGACAACCGGCTCGGCCCCTACCAGATATTCAACCTCGGCGGGAACCTCCCGGACGGGGTGGAAGTCGTGGACCGGTTCACGCTCATCCTCGACATCTTCGGCCAGCGCGCACACACCCGGAAAGCCCAGCTGCAGGTCGAACTCGCGGAACTCCGGTACGAACTCCCGCGCGCCGAGGCGAAGACCAGCCTCGCGAAGCGCGACGAGAAACCCGGGTTCATGGGGCTCGGCGAGTACGACGAGTCCCGCGAGCGGGACATCAAGGACCGCATCAGCCGCATCCGGGACGAACTCTCGAACATCGAGAAAACGGAGGAACACCGGCGCGACCAGCGCCGCGAATCCGGCTTCGACCTGGTCGCGCTCGCCGGGTACACGAACGCCGGCAAGAGCACGCTGATGCGGTCGCTCGCCGCCGACCTCGATGTCGACGAGAACGACCAGCGTCACCCCGACCTCGACACCACCGCGGAGTCCCAGGACCGGCTGTTTACCACGCTGGGAACGACGACGCGCCGTCTCGACATGGACCACCGGGACGTCCTGCTCACGGACACGGTCGGGTTCATCAGCGACCTCCCGCACTGGCTCGTCGAGTCGTTCAAGTCGACGCTGGAGTCCGTCTATCAGTCCGACCTCGTGCTGCTCGTCGTGGACGCCACCGAGTCCGTCGAGGACATCCGGGAGAAACTCGTGACGAGCCACGACACGCTCTACGAGCGCAACGAGGCACCCATCGTCACCGTGCTCAACAAGGTGGACGAGGTGCCGGCGGACGAGCTCGCGGAGAAGCGCGAGGCGCTCTCCGCGCTCGCACCCGACCCGGTCGCGGTCTCCGGAAAGGAGGAACTGAACCTCGACGCGCTCCGCGAGCGTATTCACGGCGAACTCCCTACCCGGGAGCGCGAACGCCTCGTCCTCCCCTTGACGGACGACACGATGAGCGTCGTCTCCTGGGTGCACGACAACGCGCACGTCCGCGACGTGTCCTACGGCGACGACGAGGTCGTCGTGGACTTCGAGGCCCGTCCGAGCGTCGTCGAGAAGACGCGCTCGAAGGCGAGCAGTCTCGCCGAAGCCTGACACGCCGTCGGACGCTCGCTTCGATACTGCGCCCTGGCCGTCACACGTCGATGCTCGGAATCGCCCCGCCGTCGATGCGGTACGTCGAGCCGGTGACGTAGGACGCGACGTCGCTCGCGAGGAACGCCGCGACGCCCGCGACCTCCTCGGGATCGGCGAACCGCTCGATGTCGATCATCGGTTTTTCCTCCTCCAGGAACACCTGCACGGCCTCAGATTCCGTGATACCGCGCTCTTCGGCGATGTCCGCCATCATCTCCTCGACGAGCGGCGTCATCGTCGTTCCCGGGGCGATCGCGTTCACGAGCAGGCCGTCGTCAGCGTACGCGCGCGAGAGGTTCGTCGTGAGGTTCACGAGGCCGGCTTTCGCGGCGCTGTACTGTGGCATCTTCGCGTGCGGCATGAGCGCCGCGTCCGACGCGACGTTCACGACGCGTCCCCAGTCGTCCTCGCGGAGGTAGGGGAGCGCGGTCTTCGTCACCGCCATCGCGGAGAAGAGCGTCGTCTCCATGACGAACTCCCACTCCTCGCGGGGGACGCTGTCGAGCGGGTCGAAGCTCGCGGTCGTCCCGACATTGTTCACGAGAACGTCGACCGTTCCGTACTCTTCGACCGTCCGCGCGACCAACCGATCCACGTCCTCCTGGTCGGTCACGTCGGCCTGGACCGGCAGGACGTCGCCGTCGATCTCCGCCGCGGCAGCTTCGAGCGTGTCCGCGCCGCGCGCACAGACCGTGACCTGCGCGCCCTCCCCGGCGAGCCGTTCGGCGATCGCTTTCCCGATCCCCTTGCTTCCGCCGGTGACGATCGCGGCCTTCCCGTCGATTCCGAGATCCATACGCGCAGGTGCGTGCGTCGAACCGTTAGGCGTAACGACCGCCGTGACGCTCGCCGCCTACTCGAGCGTGTGCTTCTCCTTCGATACGACCTCGACGTTCTCGATACGCGTCCCCGGATATTGGCCCTCGTCGTCCTTCTCGGCGGCTTTTACCATATCCCAGACGACGTTCAGACCCGTCGTCACGCCCTCCAGTGCCTCCATCTCGCAGCCGGTCTTCCCGGTGGTCTCGACGGCGACTTCGAGCGAAACCCTCTCGGTTTCGAGCGCGAACTCGGTGTCGACGTTCGTGATGGGTATCTGGTGACACATCGGAATCGTCTCCCACGTGTGTTTCACGGCCTGTACCGCGCCGACGCGGGCGGTGGCGAGCACGTCGCCCTTCCCGATTTCGTCCGCGCGAATCGCGTCCACGGTCGATTCCCGAAGGTGAATCTCCCCGCGTGCGACGGCGCGCCGGTGGCTGTCGGGTTTCTCGCCAACGTCCACCATTTGCACGTCGCCCTCGTCCGTGGTGTGCGTCAGGTCGTCGTCAGTCATCGTCGTAGAGTGCGTGTGGGAGCCTCGTAAGCAGGTCGCTCGCGAGCAGGCCGTAGCCGTTCTCGGAGATGGCGGCGTCGCCGGCGCGGCCGTTCGCGTACGCGGCGAGCGCGCCCGCCCCCACGGGGTCGGTGACGGAGAGGAGTGCGCCGGTCGCGCCCGCGAGCACGTCCCCGGTTCCGCCGACGGTCATTCCGGGGTTGCCCGTGCGGTTCGCGCGGGTCGTCTCCCCGTCGGTGACGATGTCGTGCGCGCCCTTCACGAGGACCGTGTGCCCGAGGTCGGCCGCGAACGACTCGACCGCAGCCATTCGGTCGCGCCACTCGGATTCGCGGGGGCCACCCATCTTCGCGAGCTCTCCCTGGTGGGGCGTGCAGACGAGCGTCGCCTCGGTGTCGACATCGGGGACGACCTGGAGGGCGTCGGCGTCCACGACCGCGCGCCCCTCGTAGCCCGCGAGGAACTTCCGGACCGCACGCAGGGTGTCGTCCGCGTCGCCGAGACCCGGGCCGAGGACGACCACGTCGCGGTCGCTCGTGCGGTCGAGGAGGTCCTCGACGTGCGTCGGCTGGAGGCGCGTGCCGACGAACGGTTCGACGATGAGGTCCTCGCTGTACCCCTGCACGGCGTCCGCGACGGGTTCGGGGCACGCGACGTACGCGAGGTCAGCGCCGGAGCGGAGCGCCGCCTGCGCGGACAGCGCGGGAGCGCCAGTGTACGGGCCGCCGCCGATGACCGTAACCTTCCCGAAGTCGCCCTTGTGCGCCTGCGGGTCGCGGCCGAGCACGTTCCGGTCGCCCGGCCCGACGAACAGTTCTGCGGCCTCGGGGATGCCGATGTCCGCGACGGTGACGGTTTTGTCCGCCAGGCCGGGTTTCGCGTCGTGGAACGTCACCACGCGGTCGGCGTCCACGACCGCTCCCGGCGCCTCGCCCGTGTCCGCGTCCATGCCCGAGGGAACGTCCACGGAGACGACGGTCGCGTCAGCCGCGTTGATGGCGGCGATGGCCGACGCTTCGGGTTCGCGGGGCGCGCCCGACACGCCCGTCCCCAGCAGCGCGTCCACGATCACGTCCGGCTCTCCGAGGTCGAGCGCGCGCGAGTCCGAGACTTCCTCTGCGGCGATGTCGCTCTCCGTGAGCGCGTCCCAGTTCTCCCGACTAATCGCGGTGGTGATGGTCTCGCGGCGGCCGAGGAGGTGGACGGACACGTCGTAGTCGGAGAGGAAGCGCGCGGCGACGAACGCGTCCCCGCCGTTGTTCCCCCGGCCTGCGACGACCGCGACCGACGCGCCCTGGTCGGTCAGGTCGCGGACCTCGCGGGCGACGGCGTTTCCGCTCGACTCCATCAGCTGCTTGCGGGAGACGCCGAGCGCCTCCGCGTTCTCGTCCACGGCGGCCATCCGCCTGCTCGAAATCATGGCTGTGCCTACCCGCTCGCCCGCCGTAAATCCGCGGGCCTACCGCCGAATCTCGAACGACTCGAACCCCTCCGGCTCTCCGTACTCCACGGAGACATCCTTGACCTCGGCGGCCGTACTGCCCGTGTGACACCACTCCACCATCGCCTCCACGGCGTCCGCCTCACCCTCGAAGACGGCCTCGACGCGGCCGTCCGCGAGGTTCTTCACCCAGCCGTCCACGTCGCGCTCGCGTGCGGCGTCCCGGGTGCTCGCCCGGTAGTAGACGCCCTGTACGGTCCCGGAGACGAAGACGTGCGCGCGGGTTCGCTCGCTCATACCCGGCGCTTGTGCCGCGCGTTCCTTAACTTCCGCCGCCGTTCCGCAGGTGGTGGAAGAGGTAGGTCTGCGTGTAGCCGGCGTACGGGCCGAACTGCTCGCGGAGCGCGCGCGAGGTGTCGGCGTAGTTCCCGCGTGCGCAGTCGGGGTAGTAGTCCTCGATGGCGGTTCGAATCCAGGTGTCGAGGGGGACGGCGTCGAGGTAGTCGAGGCTGAACAGGAGCACGCAGTCCGCGACCTTCTCGCCGACGCCGACGAACCCCGTCATCGCGTCGCGAGCGTCCTCGTAGTCCCGTCCGAGAATATCGTCCCTGGTGAGTTCGCCGGACGCGACGAGTTCGGCGGTGCGCTGGACGTAGGGCGCGCGGTAGCCGAGGCCGAGGTCGCGGAGTTCGTCCTCGGTCGTCTCGGCGAGCGCGTCGGGCGTCGGGAACGCGTGGTAGGTGCGGCCGTCGAACTCGATTCGCTCGCCGTACGCTTCTCTGAGCGATTCCTGCATACCGAAGATGCGCTCGACCCGCATCTGCGCCGAGCAGATGAACGATACCAGGCAGCCGAAGAAGGGGTCGGAGACGATTCGCATCCCCCAGTAACGGTCGTACGCGGCGTCGATGAGGTCGTCCGTGTTCGCGGCGGCGCGTATCTCGTCGAGGTCGTCGTCGAGTCTGAGGAGGTCGTAGAGGAGGTCGTCGGCGTCCGTGGTGGACTCCCAGGCGAGTTCGGCGTCGGTCTGACGCACCCGAATCACTTCGCCGTCGACGACGGTCGCGTACCACGCGTCGCCGCCGTGCGCGCCGTCGGTCTCGTAGGTCGCGCCGTCCTCGCGCGTCCAGAGGTAGGACTGGCCGGACTCCAGCGTGGATTGGAGGTCGAGCGCGGACGCGAGGGAGTCGAGGGGTATCGACCCGGTTTCCATACTCCTTCTCGGTCGCGTCCCGGGCAAGTGTCCGTCGGTCTCGCGTGGTGTCATGGGGCAAAGAACTATAGCGGCCCGGGAGAGACGCCCCGCTATGGACCGCCGCGTCGTCCTGGAGGCCGCTGTTCCCGTCTACGACGTCGAGACGCCCGACGAAGCCGTCCGCATCGCCATCTCGAAAACCGGGGAACTCCTCAACCCCGACCTGAACTACGTCGAAATCGGGCCGGCGACCCGCGAGTGCCCGAACTGCGGCGATACCGAGGACGCCGCGTTCGTCGCCGCGGACGAGGGACTGGTCGCGCTCGAACTCGAACTCACCGTCTACAACGTCGACCGCGACGAACACGCCGCCCGCATCGCGCGCTCGGAGCTCGGACAACACCTCACTGACATCCCGCTCTCGGTGCTGGACGTGACGGACGCGTAGCTACGCGGGGTTATGTATGCCGCGAGAACTCTCGATGGTTTAGTCAGCCTGGGCCGCAACCGTCTCGGCCTCGGACTCCACGGACGTCGTGATGCCGGACGCCAGCGCGAACACTGCCGCTTTGTGTTCCGTTTTCGATTTGTGGATAGATGTCGGTCGCACGCCGAGGTCCTGGTATTTGTCAAGCGAGACACCGTCGTCCTCCACCCCCTCGTAGAAGTTGCTTACTTCCGCGAGCAGTCCGTGCAGGTGGATGAGCTCCTGCTTCTTCATGACAAAACGTTCTAACGGCTACGGGGACTTAGTAGTATCTTGAGGAGAGTTAACACACTTCTCTGTGGGTAGCTCAGCCCGTCTCGTGCCGAACCGCTTTTACGTCCTCTCGCCCCAACTCCCGGTATGGATTACGAGGAGCAACTCGACCGAGCGATGAGCGAGAAGCCCGACGTCGCCGGGAGCGAGAGCCGGTTCGACGTTCCCGAACCCACGGTCCGCAAGGAGGGGAACGTCACCGTCTACGAGAACTTCCAGGAGACCCTCGACCGGCTCGACCGGGACGAGGAGCACGTCCTCAAGTTTGTGCAGGACGAACTCGCGACGAGCGCGCAGATAGACGAGAGCGGCCGCGCGCGCTTCACGGGCGAGTTCGGCCCCGGCCGCGTCGAAGCCGTGCTCGACGACTACGTCGACACCTACGTTCTGTGTCCCGAGTGCGGGCTTCCGGACACGAACCTCGAAACGGAGAACGGGACGGAACGCCTCCACTGCGAGGCGTGCGGCGCGCGCTCGGCGGTCTAACTCTGGAGTTCTTTGAGGTTTTCGAGGTCGCGGTCCGTCCGCATGAACTCGGCCGTGCGCCGGGTCGCGTGACAGTCCGGACAGTTGTAGTTCTCGTCGTGTGCCGGGAGTTCACTCGGCGTCATCTCCCAGTCCTTGCTGCATTCGGGGCAGAGCAACTGCACGTACGCTTCGTGTGCCATAGTTCGGTGTGGGGGAGGTGTTCGGAAAAAGATTACCGCCGGATCACTCGTAGTAGTCCTCGCCGACGAGGTCGAAGAGGTCGTCGTACTCCTCGGGGAGCTGGCTCGTCACGTCGAGCAGTTCGCTGGATTGCGCGGCTTCGCTCGTGACGTCCATCACGACCTGCGCGTAGTAGTGCGCGTCAGCGGGGTCGGCGTTCGCGCGCTCCGCGACGCGCCGCGTGAACGCCTGGTAGTCGAAAATCTGGCCGGAGTCCGCGTTGTGCAGGAAGTAATCGATTTCGAGCGGGAGTTCCGCGGCGAGGTCGCTCGCCTCGTTCGGCTGGAGGCGCTCGCCGAGCGTCGTCAGGACCGCGCGGGTCGCCCGGATGGCGCGACCGCGCGACGGGAGTTCCGCTCGATGCTGGACTTCGCCCACGAATTCGTCGTGGTTCATGACACTCGTGGCTTTCCGCGCCCCGTAAAAAATCGTGGTGGCCGGGCTACTGCGTGAACAGGTGGCCTTCGGTGGGCACGTCGAACACGCCGATGCGCGCGCCGGCGTCCATCCAGCCGTGACCGTACGAGAAGGACGCGAGCGCGTTCACCAGGTCGTCCTGTTCGCGGAAGTGCCGGCCGTCTTCGAGGTAGGATTGCGCCATCTCCTCGAACTCCAGCGCGGCCTCCCCGAGCGGCGTGTCCGCGGGCGGCGCGACCTCCGCCGCGTCCAGCGCCTCCGCGAGCAATCGCTCGTATCGCTCGGTCTTCTCTTCGAGGTCTGCGGCCATACCGGGAGGGAGCGAGTCGGCCGGGTAAGCGCTTCGACTGCCGGCGGGACTCCGCGCCAGCGCAACCTACATACTTCCACGGGCCCGAATTCGAAGCATGAGCGAGCAGCCCCACGTGGAAATATACACGAAGACCGACTGTCCCTATTGCGAGAAGGCGAAGGACCTCTTCGACGCGAAGGGCGTCGAGTACGTGACGTACAACGTCACCGGCGACCCCGAGACGTTCGCGGAGATGAAGGAGCGCGCGAACGGCCGGGAGACCGCGCCCGAGGTGTTCATCGACGACGAACTCATCGGCGGCTGGGACGACACGCACGAACTCGACCAGACCGGCGAACTCGACGAGAAACTCGGCATCGAAGACGGCGGTGAGGTCGCTGGAGACGTCGAGGAGCACCGGAAGCTCATCATCACGGGCACGGGTATCGCGGCGTTGACAGCGGCGATTTACGCGGCGCGGTCGAACAACGACCCGCTCCTGTTCGAGGGCGACGAGCCGGGCGGCCAGCTCACGCTCACCACGGACGTCGAGAACTATCCGGGGTTCCCGGAGGGAATCTCGGGACCCGACCTCATCAACAACATGAAGGAGCAGGCCGAGCGCTTCGGCGCGGAGCTAAATCACGGCGTCGTCGAGAACGTGGACGACAGCGAGCGGCCGTTCCGCGTTGAACTCGCGAACGGCGACGTGTACACGGCCGATTCGGTCATCGCGGCGTCGGGCGCGAGCGCGCGAACGCTCGGCATCCCGGGCGAGGACGAACTGATGGGGTACGGCGTCTCCACCTGCGCGACGTGCGACGGCGCGTTCTTCCGCGGCGAGGACATGGTCGTCGTCGGCGGCGGTGACGCGGCGGCGGAGGAAGCGAGCTTCCTCACGAAGTTCGCGGACACGGTGTACCTCGTGCACCGCCGCGACGAACTCCGCGCGGAGGACTACTGGCAGGAACGCGTTCAGGAGCACGTCGACGAGGGCGACATGGAAGTCCTCTGGAACACGGAAGCCACTGAAGTCCACGGGTCGCCCGAGGACGGCGTGGAGTCCGTGAGTCTCGTGCGGAACCCCGCCGGCCACCCGTCGGAGAAACTCGACGACGCCGAGACGGAGTCGTTCGACCTCGACGTGGGCGCGTTCTTCGTCGCTATCGGTCACACGCCGAACACGGGCTACCTCGAAGGCACCGACGTGGAACTTGACGACGAGGGATACATCGTCACGCAGGGCGGCACCGGTGGCGGGCAGACCGCGACCGGCGTCCCCGGCCTGTTCGGCGCGGGCGACGTGGTTGACTACCACTACCAGCAGGCGGTGACGGCGGCCGGCATGGGGTGTAAGGCCGCGCTCGACTGCGACGCGTGGCTCGAAACCGAAGCCGACCTCGCGGAGTCCGAACCGGCGAGCGGCGAGGCGCCCGCGGACGACTGAAACCACCGAACTGTTTATTTTCCCTCGGTTCGTGGCGTTCGATTAATGAGTCCCGCCGACCCACACGACCTGATTCGGCGGAGTGACGCCTTCACGTTCGAGGAGTTCCTCGACATGGTGGACGCCGCCGACACGATTCTCGAACTCCAGCAGGCCGCGCGCATCGACCGCGTGCGAACCATCCGCCTGCTGAAGGCGTGCGGACGGTACGAGGAGTTCGACCGCGGGCCCGTTGAACGCTTCCGCGAACCGCAGGACTCGTAGTCCTGGACGTACTCGATGGGGTATGGAATCCGTTTCCTTCACCATCGAGGGTCCTGACGGCAGCGACGACGTGGAACTCCCCGCCGGCCTCATCGACCTCCTGAGCGAGGAAGAGGACGAGTCCTCGGCGCAGGTCGTCGGCGACATCGCCGTGATGGCGTTCACGTCCCGCGCGCACGCCATCGCCCACCACTCCGACGGCGAGCCGAGCGAGGAAATCCAGTCCCTCGAATCCGAGATGCTCGACGCGTTCGAGGACCGCTTCGGCATGACGTACGGCGAAGCGACCGGCCACGAGCACTAATCTAGAACTGCTGGGCGTACGACGACGGCACCGTCGGCACGAGCGGCGTGCGCGACGTGACCTCGAACAGTCCCTTCTTGACGGCGCCCATCGCGTACTGGCGAGCACTCCGGTGGATGGGTGTTCGATGGCCGCGGACGCCGGTCGACCCCGTTCGAATGGCTTCGACCACGTCGCTCGCGTCCGCCGCTGCCTTCGTGGGCGCGTTCACGTCGAGTTCGGTGTACGCACGCCCGACGTTCATGACGTGGTGGGCGTCGCTCGACCCCATCCCGGGATAGTTCCGGTTGCGGGCGTACCGGCGCGCGCGGCGGTTCCGGTAGCCCGTGAACAGCATCGAGTTGTACACTTCGACGGCGTCCACGTCGGTGTCGTCGAGGTAGCGCTTGCGGACGCCGTGCCTGCTCCGCTGGAACGGATGGGGAACGACGGCCGCACCTCCAAGTTCGCGTATCGCGGCGGCGGTGTCCGCGAAGGACTCGCCCTTCGGCGGGCGTTCCGTGACGCCGACGGCGAGCAGGTGGCCGTGCCGGGTCGACACCTCGACGCCGGGAATCCCGACGAGCCCGTAGTCGGGCGCGAGCCGCGCGGCCCGCAGCGACTCCTCGATGGCGTCGTGGTCGGTGACGACGATGGCGTCGAGACCGATGTCGCTCGCGTGTTCCAGCAGGAGTTCCACGGGCTCGTGGCCGTCGTACGACCCGTCCGAGTGCACGTGCGGGTCGACGCGGAGCGTCACGCGGTCGTCCATTTGCTCACTCTAGACCGCGCTCCGTGAAATGCTTACAGGCTAGCGGACGCCCCACTCGGTCGGAGAGTCCTCGCGAGCGCGTCACTCCGCACCGCCTCGGCCGAGTACGTCGTAGGTGAGTAGGACGCCGTCGTCCAGCCGTTTCACGTCCGTGAGGTCGAGGCGGGGGAAGTCGTCGGTGAAGCCCTCGCCGTCGACGAGCGTGGGGGCGTCGCGGCCGCCGACGACCATCGAACCGACGAAAACCGAGAGCGCGTCCACGAGGTCGTCCGCGAACAGCGAGAAGAGGAGTTCGCCGCCGCCCTCGACCATCACGCGCTCCACGCCCTCGGCTTCGAGTTTCACCAGAGCGGCCGGAAGGTCGACGCGTGCGTCACCCGCGACTACGCACTGCGCGCCCGCCCGCTCCAGTTCGCGAACCCGAGACTGCGGGGCGTTCTCGGAGACGAGGACGTACGTGTCGGCGTCCGGGCCGAGGACGCTCGCATCCGTCGGCGTGCGGGCCTGCGAGTCCGCGACGACGCGCGCCGGGTGCGGGGACTCGCCCCGTTCCGCTCGGGCGGCCGCGAGGTCGGCGTCCTTCAGCGTGAGCGAGGGGTCGTCCGCGAGTACGGTGCCGACGCCGACCATCACGGCGTCGAAGTCCGCGCGGAGTTCGTCAACGCGCGCGAAGTCCTCCGCGCCGCTTATCGCGAACTGGGTGCGCTCCCGCGTGGAGAGTTTCCCGTCGACGCTCGTCGCGGCGTTCACGCGGACGTGCATGGGTCGGGGTTACGGAGGACGGGAGAAACGGATTTCGGTCCGCGAACTCCGCGAACGCTTTTTATCTGCGCCGTTCGAACACTCGGATGATGAACCTCGACGACCATGCTGAGGACCTCGCCTCCGACCTCGGCGTTGACAAACAGGAGGTCAAGGAAGGACTCGAGAACTTAGTCGAGTACAGCGTCCCCGTGGACGAGGCGAAACAGAGCCTCCGACGCAAGTACGGCGGCGGTGGCGGCGGCGAGAACGCCGGCCCGTCCGCCGCGGACATCGCCGATATCGACACGGACAGCGGGAGCGTCACCGTCACCGCCGTCGTCCTCACGGTCGGCACGCGCTCGATTCGCTATCAGGGCGACGACCACACGATTCTGGAGGGTGAACTCGCCGACGAAACCGGGAAAATCTCCTACACCGCGTGGGAGGAGTTCGCCCTCGAACCCGGGAAGACCGTCACTATCGGGAACGCGAGCGTCCGCGAGTACGAGGGCCGGCCCGAACTCAACTTCGGGGAGTCCTCAACCGTCGAATCAGCAGATGATTCGCTGGACGTGCCGTACGAGGCTGGGGGCGACCGCGACCTCGCGGACCTGCGGGCGGGCGACCGCGGGCGGAACGTCGAAGTGCAGGTCGTGGAGGTCGAGACGCGGACCATCGACGGCCGGGACGGCGAGACCGAAATCCTCTCCGGCGTCGTCGGCGACGAGACCGCGCGCCTCCCGTTCACCGACTGGAACCCGCACGACGAACTCACCGAGGGCGCGTCCGTCCGCGTCGAGGACGTGTACGTCCGGGAGTTCCGCGGCGTCCCCTCCGTGAACGTCTCCGAGTTCTCCACCGTCACCGAACTCGCGGACTCTATCGAACTCGGCGGCCCCACTCAGATGGAGATTCGAGAGGCCGTCGGTCGTGGCGGCGCGTACGACGTGGAACTCCATGGGAACGTCCTCGAAGTCCGGGACGGCAGCGGCCTCATTCAGCGCTGTCCCGAGTGCGGGCGCGTCACCCAGAAGGGACAGTGCCGCCAGCACGGTGAAGTCGACGGCGAGGACGACCTCCGTGTGAAGGCGATTCTCGACGACGGCACCGCTACCGCCACCGCGATTCTCGGCCGCGACCTCACCGAGCAGGTGTACGGCGGCGGTATCGAAGACGCTCGCGAGCAGGCGCGCGACGCGATGGACCAGGAAGTCGTCGCCGACACGATTCGCGAGGAACTCGTCGGCGGCGAGTACGTCGTGCGCGGCCATCTCTCCGTGGACGAGTACGGCGCGAACCTCGAAGCGACCGCGTTCCGGCCCGCGGACGACGACCCCGCTGCGCGTGCCGAGGCCTTCCTCACGGAGGTGGACGCATGAGTCAAGAGGACCGGCCGAGCCGGGAGGTCGCGTGGCGGGTGTTCGCCGCGGAGTTCGACGACGCGGACTTCAGTTACGCGGAATCCGACGAAGAGCGCGCGCCGAACTACGTCGTCACGCCGACGGGAGCGCGCGTGAACCGCCTGTTCGTCGTCGGCGTACTCACGGAGGTCGAGCAGGTGAGTGACGACGTGCTGCGCGCGCGCATCGTCGACCCGACTGGTGCGTTCGTCGTGTACGCCGGCCAGTACCAGCCGGACGCGCTCGCGGCGCTCGAACGACTCGACGCGCCCGCGTTCGTCGCTATCACCGGGAAAGCGCGGACGTTCGAACCCGACGACGCGGACACCGTCTACACGTCGGTCCGCCCGGAGTCCATCAGCGAGGTGGACGCGGACACCCGCGACCGCTGGGTCGTCCGCACCGCCGAACAGACGACGGAGCGAATCGGCGTGCTGGCGGACGCGCTCGCCCGCGAGGAACGCGGGAGCGACCTCCGCGCCACGCTCGCGGAGGCCGGCGTCCGTCCCGACCTCGCGGCAGGCGTCCCGCTCGCCATCGACCACTACGGCACCACCGAAGCGTATCTCGACGACCTCCGCACCGTCGCGCGGCAGGCCGCTGAGGTCGTCGCCGGCGACCGCGACGAGGTTGACACGACCACGCCCGCCCCCGACGCCGGCGGCGCGGTCGAGTCGGACCTGGCCGCCGACCTCGAACCCGAGACGGACACGGACGACTCGGCACCGGCGAGCGAATCGGAACCCGAACCAGAGTCCGAACCGACGGACGAGTCGGCGGCGGAGTCCGAACCCGAGCACGAGACTGACTCGGACGCGGAGTCCGAGAGCGAATCCGAGGCCGAGACTGCGGAGGGCTCGGCGGTCGAGGCGGAGCCGGAGGCGACGGACGCCGGCGACGTCGGGACGACCGAGGAACTCGCGGAGTCCACCGCGCCCGAACCGGAGGCCGTCGAACCCGAGCCCGAGGAGTCCGAGAGCCTCGGCGACTTCGAGACCGGCACGGACGAGATGTACGAGTTCGACGAGGAGGAGCGCGAGGAGATCGAGGAGGAGTTCGACATGGACTTTTCCACGGGAAACGAAATCCCCGAGGCCGGCGAAGCCGACATCGAACCCGAAACTGACTCCGACGAACTCGCGGACGAAGACGCGTCGGGCGAGGAGGAAGCGGGAGTCGCCGACGAGGGGGAGAACGTGTTCGAAGGCGATCTGGAGGACTTCGCCGTGGACACGATGAACGACCTGGACGCCGGCAACGGCGTCGACCGCGACGAGGTGATTCGGACGGTCGTCGAAGCGACGGACGCGGACCCGGGTGACGTTGAGGACGCCATCCAGAGCGCGCTGATGAGCGGGCGGTGCTACGAGTCCGGGGAGGACACGCTCAAGGCCATCTGATGGCGCGGGTCGAACCCGTCCCGGACGCGCCCGCAGCGGTCGCGGACCTCGGCGGGGAGTCGGCGCTCGTGGTTGCGGACTACCACGCGGGCATCGAGCGGTCGCTCCGCCGCGAGGGACTGGAAGTCGATTCGCAGGCGGACGCGCGCCGGGAGCGAGTGCTCTCGCTCGTCGTGCGAACCGGCGTGGAGCGCGTGGTGTTCCTTGGCGACCTCGGTCACCAGATCGGAACGCCGGACGGCGCGGAGCGCGAGGAACTCGAGACGCTCGTCCGGGAGTGTCCCGTGCCGGTGACGCTCGTTCGCGGGAACCACGACGGCAACCTCGACGACGTGCTCGATATCGAGGTGACGCCCGGGACTGGCGCGCGGTTCGGTGACGTGGGGTTCGTGCACGGCCACACGTGGCCGAGCCGGGACGTGCTCTCGGCGGACGTGGTCTGCACGGGACACGAACACCCGGCCGTTCGGCTGGAGGACGAGGTCGGCGGGTCGCGCGTGGAGCGCGCGTGGCTCCGCGGCCCGCTCGACGAAGGGCCGTTCCGCGAGCACTTCGGAGAGCGCGTGGCGGTGGACGCGGAGCTCGTCGTGTGCCCGGCGTTCAACGACCTCTGCGGTGGGACGTGGGTGAACGTCGAGGGACAGGGGTTCCTCGCGCCGTTCCTTCCGGAGGCGCTGCCGTCGGCGGACGCCTACCTCCTGGACGGCACGCGGCTCGGTGACTACCGCTACCTGTAGGGCGTGCGGCCGACGCGTCCGCGTCCGCGGGCCATAGCGTCGCCAGTACCCGTGTCGGGTGTCGTCCCCGTCTGGACGGCATCGAGTCGGTGGCCCGCGGCGATTCTCAGAACACGCCACGTCTGGCTGCGTCTTCCTATTTACACTCTCTCCGGCGGGAGGAGGTCCGCGAACGGCTGGTCGTCGAGCCACCCTGTGAGCTGGCAGAGTTCATCGAGCGCGGCGTCGAACAGCGCTTCGCCCTTCTCGGGGGTGGCGTCGGTCTGGTCGCCGAACACGCCGTTCTCGCTGTTCTCGATCGCGTCGTAGAACGTTCGCGCGCCGTGCTTCACGGTGTCGAGGTCGGCGAGGGATTCGACGCCGCCCTCGTGTGCGTCTTCGAGGCGGTCGTCGTGCACGAGGTCCTCGTGGAGGTACTGGATGAGCGCGGTCTCCTTCGGGCCGCCGTGCGGGCCGTTGTGCTCGAACGCGTCGTCCACGAGGTCGGGGATGGAGTCGTTCCACATCCACTCGACGGCGTAGGCGTCCTCGGCGTCGCGAAGGCGGCGACCGACCTCGCGCAGGTGTTCGACGTTCCCGCCGTGCGCGTTCACGAACACGACCTTCCGAACCCCATGGTAGGTGAGGTTGCGGGTGAATGACTCGACGTAGTCCCGGAACGCCGGCGGGTCGACCCACATCGTCCCGGGGAACTGGCGGTGGTGGGAGCTAACGCCGACGTTCACGGTGGGCGTGCAGAGAAAGCCCGTGCGGTCGGCGGCGCGGCGCGCGAACGCTTCCGCGATGAGGTGGTCGGTCCCCTCGGGGAGGTGGGGGCCGTGCTGTTCCGTGGAGCCGAGCGGGACGAGCGCGACGGTGCCGTCGAGTTCGCCCTCCAGGTCCGGCCACGCCTCGTCTGCAACGTACATATCGGCGTCTCGACGCCCGGCCCCAAGTAGCCCGCGGATGCGGCACGGTAGCACGCTCACGGTGTGCTTATCCGGCCGCCAGCCCACTATTTCTGTATGAGCGATGCGGGCGTGGTCGACGCGTTCAGCCGGCTCTCGGCGCCGGTTCGGAGCGCGCTCTCGGAGCGTGGGTTCAGCACGCCGACGGAGCCGCAGCAGCGCGCGATTCCGCCGCTGGTGGCGGGACACGACGGCCTCGTCATCGCGCCGACGGGAACGGGCAAGACGGAGACGGCGATGCTGCCGGTGCTGTCGGCCATCGCGGAGGCGGAGCCGCGGTTCGGCATCAGCGCGCTGTACGTCACGCCCCTGCGGGCGTTGAACCGCGACATGCGCGAGCGTCTCGACTGGTGGGGTGAGGAACTGGATATCGAGGTGGACGTTCGGCACGGGGACACGACGCAGTACCAGCGCACCAAGCAGGCGAACGACCCGCCGGACGTGCTGGTGACGACGCCGGAGACGCTGCAGGCGATGTTGACTGGGGAGAAGTTGCGGCGCGCGCTCTCGGACGTGCACCACGTGGTCGTGGACGAGGTGCACGAACTCGCGGGTGCGAAGCGCGGCGCCCAGCTCACCATTGGCCTCGAACGCCTCCGCGAGCTCGCGGACGACTTCCAGCGCATCGGTCTCTCGGCGACCGTCGGCGACCCGCGGGAGGTCGCGAACTTCCTCACGGGCGGCCGGGAGTGCGACATCGTGGAGGTGGACGTGACCTCGCAGGTGGAGTTCACGGTCCGCGAACCCCGGGTGCGGGAGTCGGACGAGCGGCTGTCGAACGAACTCTTGACGAGTCCCGAGGTCGCGAGCCACGTCCGCGCGATACGGGAGATAGTCGACGAGCACGACTCCACCCTGGTGTTCGTGAACACGCGACAGACGGCGGAGGCGCTCGGGTCGCGGTTCAAGGAATTCGGCGCGAACATCGGCGTCCATCACGGCAGTCTCTCGAAGGAGGCCCGCATCGAGGTCGAGGATCAGTTCAAGGCCGGGGAGTTGGACGGCCTGCTCTGCACGAGTTCGATGGAACTCGGCATCGACGTGGGTCGCATCGACCACGTCGTCCAGTATTCGAGTCCGCGGGAGGTCGCGCGCCTCCTCCAGCGCGTCGGGCGCGCCGGCCACCGCCGCGACGAAGTCTCGCACGGCACCATCGTCACCGGCCATCCCGACGACACGCTGGAGGCGCTCGCCATCGCCCGTCGGGCCGCCGAGGGCGACGTGGAGGAGACGCCGATTCACCACGGGAGCCTCGACACCGTCGCGAACCAAATCGTGGGCCTGCTGATGGACTTCGGCGAACTCAAGGCGTATCGTGCGTACCAAATCGTGACGCGCGCGTACCCGTTCCGCCACCTCGACGAGGAGACGTTCAAGGCGGTCGTGGAGGAGCTCAGCCGGAACCGCGTGCTGTGGCTGGACGAGGAGTCGGACACCATCGAGACGTCCGGGGGGACGTGGCAGTACTACTACGCGAACCTCTCGATGATACCCGACGAGGAGACGTACGAGGTGTACGACGTGGCGTCCGGCCGGCAGGTCGGGACGCTGGACGAGCGGTTCGTCGTGAACTTCGCGGAACCCGGCGCGTCGTTCATCCAGCGCGGCGAGATGTGGCGCATCGCCGAGGTGGACGAGGAGGAGGGCCGGGTCGAGGTCAGTCCCATCGAGGACCCCTCGGGGGAGGTGCCGTCGTGGACCGGGTCGGAGATTCCGGTGCCGTACGACGTGGCGCAGGAGGTCGGGGAGATTCGAGAGGTCGTCGGCCCGCAGTTCGAGTCGGGCGCTGGCGTGGAGTCGGTGGCGCGCGACCTGGTCGAGCGGTATCCGACGGACGCCTACACGGCGGAGCGGGCGCTCGACCCCGTGGAGCGAACGGTCGACGCGGGCGCGCCCGTGCCGACCGACGACCGCGTCGTCGTGGAGTCACAGGGCCGCGACATCGTGGTGAACGCCGCGCTCGGCCACCGAGCGAACGAGACGCTCGGTCGACTGCTCTCCGCCCTCCTCGGTCAGCGCACCGGCTCCTCGGTCGGACTCGATGTGGGGCCGTACCGCATCTCGCTCGAAGTCCCGCAGGGAATCCGCGCGAGCGACGTACTGGAGGTTCTGGAGGAGACCGACCCCGACCACATCCGGCCGCTGCTCGAACTCTCGCTGAAGAAGTCGGACGCGCTCAAGTTCACGCTGAGTCACGTCGCGGCGAAGTTCGGCGCGCTCAAGCGGTGGAAGGGCCGGGACGGCGTCGGCCTGAACCGCGTGATGGCCGCCCTGGAGGACACGCCGGTCTACGACGAGGCGATGCGGGAGGTCTTCCACACTGACCTCGACGTGGAGCGCGCGCGGGACGTGCTCGCCCGGCTCCAGTCCGGCGACCTCGACCTCGTCGTGCACGGCCGGCGCACCGCTATCGGCGTCGGCGGCCGGTCGTCCGGCCAGGAACTCCTCACGCCCGAGAACGCGGACGCGAGCGTCATCAACACCGTGAAGGACCGCATCGAGGACGACCGCGTGCGGCTGTTCTGCGTGCACTGCCAGGACTGGGAGCAGGAGACGAAGGTCTCCCGGGTGCAGGACCAGCCGGAGTGTCCGCGCTGCGGGTCGACGATGATAGCCGCGCTGAGTCCGTGGGCGGACGACGCCGTCACGGCGGTGCGGGCGGACGAGAAGGACGACGAGCAGGAGAAGCGAACCGAGCGCGTCTACCGGAACGCGAGCCTCGTGCAGGGCCACGGGACGAAGGCGGTGAAGGCGCTCGTCGCTCGCGGGGTCGGCCCGCAGAACGCCGCGCGCATCATCAACAACCACCGCGAGAACGAGGCCGACTTCTACCGGGACATCCTCGAACGCGAGCGCGAGTACGCGCGAACGAAGGCGTTCTGGGACTAGATGTCGCGATAGCTCGCTTCCACGCCCTCCGCACCCATCGACGTGAGCGTCTCGTCGAGTTCCTCCTGAAGCCGCTCGACCTCCCGGGTGAGCTCCTGGTACTCCTCGTTCGCGTCGAGTTCGCTCCGCGTGAGTTCGGTTTCGAGCGTGGACTGTTTCGCCACGAGCGCGAAGAAGCGCTGGGAGCGCGAGTCGAACGTCGCCCGCGACAGCAAGTCCTCCACGACCTCCCGGAGGTCCTCGCCCGTCACGGGCTTCGTGAGGTAGGTGTCGAACCCCATCTCGATGATGTCCACGTCGGGTTCGACGCCGGTCACCATCGCGACCCGGCAGTCGTAGCCCTGCTCGCGCATACGGTCGAGGGCCTCGTCGCCGTGCATGTTCGGCATCTCGCGGTCGAGCAACACCACATCGACCGTTTCGTCCAGCATCGAGAGCGCCTGCTCGCCGTCCACCGCGGTGAGAACGGTGTACTCGTCGGGCAGCCAGAGCGAGTACGCCTCGGTGACGCGCTCCTCGTCGTCCACCGCGAGCACGACCGGGGTCCCGTCGTCGTCGGTCATTCTATCGCGGGGGCGCAGAATTCGAAGCGAGCGCCGCCCTCCTCGCTCTCGGTTAGCTCGACGTTCCAGCCGTGCGCGTCCGCGATGGACTTCACGATGTTCAGCCCGAACCCGGTGCCGTCCTCGGAGTCCGTGTAACCGTACTCGAACACGTCCCGCCGCTTTTCCTCGGGAATCCCGGGGCCGTCGTCGGCGACGAAGAAGCCGTTCCCGTCGCCGAGTTGGCCGACGCGGACGTGCGCGTCCTCGCCGGCGTACCGGACCGCGTTCCCGAAGAGGTTCTCGAACACCGTCCGCACTCGCTCCGGGTCGGCCTCGACGTGGTTCGGGTCGTCGATATCCAGGGTCGCCGTGTCCGCGCCCGCGGTCTGCCACGCATCGCGCGCTATCGGTTCGAGCGCGACGTGCTCGGTCTCACCGACCGCCCGGCCCTCCTTCGTGAGCGTGAGCACGTCGTCGATGAGGGCGCCCATCCGCTCGTGTATCTCCTCGACCTCCTCCATGTAGGTCTCGCCGCCCTCGGCGTGCGCCTTCGCCAGCGACAGCCGCGCCTGCGCGGCGTTCAGCGGGTCGCGGAGGTCGTGACTGACGATGCTCGCGAACTTCTCCAGCTGTTCGTTCTTCCGTTCGAGCTGTCGCTCGCGCTCGATGCGCTCAGAGATGTCCCGGATGATGCCGGAGAACACCCGGCGGTCCTCGTAGGGGTGTTCCTCGAACGTCACCGAGAGGTGGACCTCGTGACCCTCTTTGTGCTGACCGGGAATCTCGATGTCGTTCCAGTTCATCGTCCGGTCGCCGGACTCGACGTAGTCGTTGAGCGCGTTGTAGTGTGACTGCTGGAGGCGGTCCGGCATCACCTTCGTCAGGTCGCTCCCGATGAGTTCGCCGGGCTCGTAGCCGAACACCCGCTCGACGCTCTGGTTCGCGTACAGGATCTTCGAGGACTCGTCGATGGTGATGATGGCGTCGGAGCCGTTCTCGACGAGCGTCTCGAAGAAGCCCTTCCCGTGAATCATGTGGTCGTAGTCGGTGTCCTCTCCCGCGTTCACGGCGGTCTCGCCGCCGGCGTCGACTGGGTGGTCTGATGCGTCCATGAGCGGGCTGGCCGTTGCGTACAGACACTCGATTGGTGCCTATGAACGTGACGGCCTGCGGTCGCGCGCGTCCAGCGCGCCGAGTAGGCGTTCGCGGAGGTCGCTCGCGGACGTGGCGACTTCGTCCGCGGCGGACGTGTCCATCTCGCCGGCTTCGTCGGCCTCGTACGCGATGACGTACGCGCCCGAGCGGTCGGCGGCGCGGATGCCGTTCTCGGAGTCCTCGACGACTACCGTCTCGTCGGCGGTGACGCCGAGGCGGTCCATCGTCACCTCGTAGAGGTCCGGTTCGGGCTTCCCCGGGATGTCGAGGTCGGCGGCGGACACCACTTCGTCGAACCGGTCGGTGAGGTCGAAGCGGTCGAACGCCATCTCCACCCAGTGCGGGTAGGAGGACGTGCAGACGGCGAGCGGCACCCCGTGCTCGTCGAGGTCGTCGAGGAGCGCGTGGAAGCCCGGCATGAGGTCGGCGTGTTCGGTGTAGACCGCTTCCGCGTGGGCGTCGTAGAAGTCGAAGTACTCGTCGGCGGAGTCCACGGTGAGGTCGTACCCCTCGTCGCGGAGGCGGTCGTACTGGTCGTGGACGTTGATGCCGATGAGGTCCGTCGGTTCGAGGTCGTCACCGTCGACGACGAGCTCGTCGATAACTCGCTCGATGACGTCCTTCCAGTAGCGCTCCGTGTCGACGATGACGCCGTCCATGTCGAAGATGACCGCGGCCATACCCCCGGTAGGGTCGGCCGGGGGAAAACACGTGCGGCGAACCGGGCCGGCGATTCGGGGTGTCGGCGAGCGTGTTGGAAAACCGTTATAGGAATCCCGACGGAAGCCGGGCGTATGAGAGTGCCCTCCCTCCGCGGTGGCGCGGGCGCGCGGTCCGTCGCCGTCGTGCTCGCCGTCGCGATGCTCGTTTCGACCGCCGGCTGTGCCGGTCTCACCGCCGACGACGGCGGGAGCGCGAGCGAGGCCGCGAAACTGGATAGTGTGCCCGCGAACGTCGATTCGCTCGCGTTCGTTGACGTCGCCGGGATGCTCGAAGACGACACGCTCCGCGGCGTCGCGAACACGTACTACGGCGAACTGAACGAGACGTCGCCCTACTACTCCGGCCCCACGTCGGTCTCCGAGGCCATCAACGACACCGCGAACGACACGGGGGTGTCCGCGAGCCAGTTCGGGACTATGACGGTGTTCTCGAACGCGAGCGAGCAGGCTGACAGTGCGTCCGGGTCGTTCAACGGCGCGCTCGTCACGTCCTCGCTCTCGAAGACGGAACTGGAGTCAGCGGTGACGAACCAGACCGGGGCGGAGTTCTCGACGGAGACGTACGGGAACACGACGCTCTGGGTTCCCGATTCGGAGTTCGCGAGCGGGAGTGTCGTCGGCTGGCTCGGTGACGGCACGTTCGTCACCGGCACGGAATCAGCCGTGAAGGCCGTTGTGGACGTTCGCGCCGGTGACGCGCCCGCAGTGAGCGGCGACCTCCGGCAGACGTTCGCGGACACCCGCGCGGGCTACGTGAAGTTCGCGATGACCGTCCCCCAGCAGGAGATCAACCCCGGCCCGTACGCGGCTTCCGGGGCGGAGTTCGGCACCGAGACCCTGAACGCCGTGCAGGTGTTGTCGGGCGCGTTCTACGCCGAAGACACCGACATCGGCGGCGTCACGCACGTCGTGACGAACACGAGCAGCGCCGCGACGAACATCATGCAGGTGCTGCAGGGCGGGATAGCCGCGTACGAACTCGCGTCCGAGGAAGCCGCCGCCGAAACCCTCGACAAAATCGAGGTGACGAGCGAGGGCACGACGGTCACGCTCTCCTACGAGAACGCCGCGTCCAACATCGAGGACGCGATTGAGAGCGCGTACAACGAGTCGAGCGCCGACGGCTCGACCACGACGACCGCGACCGCGTAGATGGGACTCCCGCCGCTCCTCCGGAAGGAACTCCGCTGGGGCTGGCGGAAGAAACTCCCCCTGTTCGTTCTGTTCGTCGTCGTGCCCGCGCTCTTCGTGTACGGCACGCTCGCGTTCGAGCACGTGCTCCCGAAGTCCGTGCAGGTCGCGGTCGCGCCGGCGGGACCGGGCGTGACGCAGGACGACCTCGAGGTGGTGCGCGGGGCGGTGACGCTGTTCAGCGACCCGAGCATCTACGAGTCGCGTACGGCGGCGATGCAGGCGCTCTCCCGCGAACGCGTGTACGCGGTCGTCACCGCGCCCGCCGACCTCACCACGGGGACGGGCCGGACGACGGTGGAGTTGTTCGTCTCCGGAAGCGTCGTCCCCTACCTGGAGCCCGCGCAGGTGCTGGCGAACGTCGCGGAGCGCGGTCTCTCCTCGCTCGTCGACCGTCCCGTTTCGACCGCGTACACGGTCGTCGGACGCGAGCGCTCGCTCTCCGCGTACCTGCTGCCGACGTTCCTGTTCGTGCTCGTGCTGCTCGTCGCGTTCGCCTACCTCCCCTATAACCTCGCGTCCGAGGAGGCCGCCATCGACCGCCTCCGCCTCGAATCCTCGCTCTCTCGGGTCGTCGCGACGAAACTCGCCGCGTTCACCGTGTTGCTCGTCGCGCCCGTCGCGGTGTTCGACCTCGCGAGCCGATACCTCGGCACTCCCGTGGGGTTCCTGCGACCGAGCGTCATCGTCGTGTACGCGCTCTGCTTCCTCGCCGCCGGGACGCTCGCCGCCGCCGTCACCGTCGCGCTCCGCTTCTCCGCGTGGGGACGGCTCGCGAACCTCGCCGTCCTCCTGTTCTGCCTCGCGTTCTCCGGGCTCGCCTACCCGCGCGGGTTCTTCTCCGTCGCGCGCCGCGACTTCGTCACCTTCCTCCCGACCTATCACGCGATGGTCGCCGCGCGCGGGTTCACGCTCCGCGGCCAACCGCTCACCGCCTACGCGGACACCTTCGCCATCCTGCTTGGAACGCTCGCGGTCTGCTGCGTCCTGTTCGCGGGGAGCGTCCGATACTACGAACGGGGTGCCTGAGATGCGCGTCGAGAACCTCACCAAGCGCTACGGGGACGTAGTCGCAGTCGACGACGTGACGCTCGACTTCGCGCCCGGCGTCCACTGCTTCGCCGGCCCGAACGGCAGCGGGAAGACCACGCTGTTGCGGTGTCTCGCTGGTCTCACCCGCCCCACAGCCGGCACCGTCGACGTGCCGGGCGACGTGAACTACGCGTTCCAGACGCCGAGCGTCTACCACGACCTCACCGTCGCCGACAACCTCGCCGTCTTCGCCGGGTTCGCCGACGAACCCCGGGAGTGGCGCGCGACGCTGGAGGACCGCCTCGGCCTCGAACCGATGCGCGACCGCCCCGCGAGCGCGCTCTCCGACGGCTACCGGAAGCGCCTCGACCTCGCGCTCGCCCTCCTCGACCGCCCGCGCGTGCTCGTCCTGGACGAACCGCTCGCCGACCTCGACCCCGCCACCCGGGACGCCATCGTGGACACCGTCGAATCCTACGCGACCGACGACCGGTACGTACTCGCGTCCACGCACAACCTCGACCGGTTCGACGGCCTTGCCGACCGGCTCACCGTCATGTCGCTCGGCCGCGTCGTCGCGGATCTGTCGCGCGACGACTTCGGGAGCGACCCCGGCACGGCGTACGAGCGCGCCCTGCGAGAGCACGGGTGGGGGTAACGGTTTTGGGGATAGCGGGCGGAACCACGAGTATGGTCGAAGAGACGACGCGCGACGACATGACGTGGTACGCCTGCGAGAAATGTGGGCTGATGTTCGACGACCCCGACGACGCCGCACAACACGAGGAGAACTGCGACGCGGAGGACCCCTCCTACCTCCAGTAGTCAGGCGAACTCGTAGCTGTACTCGCTCATCTCGTCCTCCTCGAAGACGAACACGCGCCCGCCCGCCGCTTCGGGGTCGGCCTCGACCTCGACCGCGTACCCGTCCCGGCGCACTGTCACACCCGGGAACACCGGTTTCTCCTCGTCCGCTCCGAGGAGGACGCGTCCCACGCCGGTGTCCGCGAGTATCTCGTCGCTCGTCATCCGGTCGTTCACGTACGTCAGCGCGCCCTCCGTCCCGTCGGGGTCGGTGACGAGCACGTGCACGTCCCGACCGGGTTGTGCGCGCAACGTCCCCTCGACCTTCTCGGGAACGCCGTGGTAGAACGTCCGCCGTCCGTCCGCGTACTCCACCGCGACGCCGTCCTCGGCGAGTTCCACGTCCAGCGTGTCCGGCGCTACGTCGCTACGTCCGCTCATACGCGTTCTCGACGCCGCGCGGGGAAAAGGCCCGCGGGTCGAGGGTTTGACGCCACCGCCACCTTGAAGCGTCGACTCGCCCACTCTCCCGTATGGACGGCCGCGCCGAAGCGCCCGCCGCGGGCACCGTACTCAACGCGCTCGCCACCGGCCGCGGGTCCGCGTTCGCCATCGACCTCACCGTCACCGCCGAGGTCGCGCTCGACCCCGACGCGGAGTCGGTGACGGGGACGGTCGCGGAGGACGCGGACGCCGACACCGCGCTCATCGAGCGCTGCGTCGAACTCGCGTGCGAGGAGTACGGCGACCCCGGGGTCGGCGGCGTCGTAGAGACCGAGAGCGAGATTCCGATGGCGTCGGGGTTGAAGAGTTCGAGCGCCGCCGCGAACGCCACCGTGCTCGCGACGCTCTCCGCGCTCGGCGTCGCCGACGACGTGACGCTCGAAGACGCCGCGCTGCTCGGCGTGCGGGCGGCCCGCGAGACCGGCGTGACGGTGACGGGCGCGTTCGACGACGCGAGCGCGAGCATGCTCGGCGGCCTCACCGTCACTGACAATACCGAGGACGCGTTGCTCGCCCGCGACGACGTGGACTGGGATGTCCTCGTCTGGACGCCCCCGGAGCGCGCGTACAGCGCGGACGCCGACGCCGACCGCTGCGCGCGCATCGCGCCCGTCGCGAAACTCGTGGCGGAACTCGCGCTCGCCGGGCGTTACGAGACCGCGATGACCGTCAACGGCTTCGCCTTTTGCGCGGCGCTCGACCAACCCACCGCCCCCGCCGTCGACGCCCTCCCGCTCGCCGACGGCGTCAGCCTCTCCGGCACCGGCCCCAGCCACGTCGCCGTCGGCCCCGAAGACGCCCTCAACGAGGTACGAGAACTATGGAACGAGAGACCCGGAACGACGCTACTGACGACGACACGAACGACCGGCGGCCGCGTACTGACGACATGACCCTCGACGAACTCCGCGAGGAAATCGAGGAGATCGACCACGACCTCGTCGAACTCATCGCGCGCCGCACCTACGTCGCGGACAGCGTCGCCCAGGTCAAGGAAGACCAGGGCCTCGCCACCACCGACGAGGAACAGGAAGACGCCGTCATGGAACGCGCCGGCCGCTACGCCGACACTTACGACGTGGACGAGAACATGGTGAAAGCCATCTTCCGCCTCCTCATCGAACTGAACAAGATAGAACAGCGCGAACAGCGATAGTCCGTCCTCCGTTCAGTAAGCGATATCCTGAATAGGCCCGTATTCACTGCCGATGGTCACGTGGGAACAGGTCGAGCGCGACTTGGACGAGGCAGGCTATCCGGGTTTCGCGTTCGATACCGGAGAGACCGCTGTGCCGGGTCTTTCTGGGTCGTGGCTCGTCGGCAAAATCGGACGGGACGGCCGGTTGAAGCGGGAGAACCTTCCCTATCCGTGGAAACTCCTCGACGCGCTCCCGTTCGGGTCCGCAGTTCCGACCGACCCCGCGTTCGCGCCCGCGCCTATCCAGCGAATCGCCGAGAAACACGGAGTGGATATCGTCATCGTAAGCGTCGACAGCGACTGGGTGCGGATCGCCCTCGTCGAACCGAACGGACTGTCTCACGACGAGTAATACCCGAGCGCGCTACCGCCAGCCGAGACCCGGCCGGAATAGCCTCCTCTCACGATAGGTTCTGAATGGGTGTTCCCGTTCTAGTCCGCGTCGGCGGACACCGTCTGCCGGGGCGGGTCGGCCACGAGTTCGTCTTCCGTGTCCCATTCGAGGCCGCCCTGATAGTGGAGCGGCGCGTTCTCCTGTTCTGGGTCGAGGACGGTGAGGTGTATCCAGCCGTTGTCGAGGAGCCGGGTGAGTTCGTCGTGGTCGCGGAGGAGGTCGGTGACGCGGTCGACGGGCGCGTGAACGACCGCGGTGAGGCGGAGCGGCTGGTGGTAGGGGGTGTCGGCGTCGGCGTACAGCGACTGGAGGGGGAGACCGGTCATGAGGTCGCCGCCGTTCCCCTGGAACACGCCGACGTTCCCGACGGGATTCTGGGTCACCTTCGACCCGCTCCCGTACACCGCGTTGTCCACCGTGGCGAAGTAGTACTGGTTGTTTATCCACTGCGTGACGACGAGCGGGCCGGTGAGGATAGCTTCGAGCGCGTCCCCCTCAGCGTCCGCGCGCCAGTCGTAGGAGTGGAGGAACGTGCGGCCGTCGAGGTCGGCGTCCGCGGTTAGCTCGCGCGGCCCGACGACGAACGAGGCGTTCCCGGCCAACCCCCACTCGGGGCGGGTCTCCGCCCAGTCGGCGGCCCGGCGCTCGGTCTCCCGAACGCCGTCCGCGGCGTCGCCGGTCATCGCGTCCGTCCGCTCCGCGGCCGCGCGCTCCCGGGCGTCCGCGAGGTCGCTCCGCACGCGTTCGAGGTCGTCCGCGTGGCTCGCCGGAACGCTCCCGTCGAAGAGCGTGATGTCGTCGGTGGTGGTGTCGTGTTCGGCGGCGAGGAACACGGTGTCCGCGGGCACGTCGAACCCGCGCTCGCGCAGCTCCGCCTGCACGTCGTCGTCGTTGCAGATGGCGGCGAGCACGCGGGCGTTCGGGCCGCCGGCGTTCCCGGCGCACGCGCCGCAGTCGAGGCTCGAATCGAAGGGATTGTTCGTCGTCTGGCTCGCGTGCCCCGTGAACACGACGAGGCGCGCGAACTCCTCCCAGCCCATCAACTCGAACGCGTCCTCGGCGTACTCGACTTTCTCCTCGAACGACAGGCCCTCGCGGAGCGCGTGCACCGCGTCCGGGTTGTAGTCGATTGCGGGCTCGCAGAACTCGCGTTCGGCGGGCGCGTAGTCGGTGTCGTGGAGCGCGTCGTAGACGCGGCCGGGGAGGAGCGTGCGCGCCGCGAGCGCCGCGCCGTACCACGGGCCGGCGCTCTCCACGAAACTGAACGCCGTCGCCGCGTTCGACTTCAGCGTCTTGAGCACGCTCCGCCCCGCGTCGAGGAGGCCCTGCCGGCGGTCGTAGCGCTCCCGCGCGTCCCCGGCGTCCGCGACCGGCCGGTCGGTGATGCGGTGCTGGGCGTCCACGATGGGCGGACACGCGTCCCCCGCGGCGTCCGCGTCGTACCCCTGATAGCGCATCGGAATTCCGAAGAACCCGGCGTAGCCGTACGTCTCGTAGTCGCCCACGGCTTCGACGTGCCGACGGATGATTTCAGAGCGCGTGTCGATGCAGAACACGAACTGCGCGTCCGGCCGCTCCGCCGCTCCGCGTTCACTCTCGACCTCAGGCTCGCCGGTCGCGCGCTCGTCGGGGTCGGGGTCGGACACCGCGCTGAGGAGGCGTTCGCGGTGGCTGTGCTCCCACGCGGTCAGCCAGAGTTCGGGAAGCGGAGCGTCCTCGCTCGCGGCGGCCTCCGCGGGGTCGTCCGGGAGGAGCGGGGCGTCGAGGCGTTCCGCGAGCAGCAGCCGCACCGCGAGGTACTCGGTCAGCGAAATCGGGTGCCCGGACTGCCAGGGGTCCGCGTCGTCGCCCGCGCGCTGCTTGATGAAGCCCGTCCAGCCGGGGAGCGCGGCGAGCTGGTGCTCGAACACAGTCTCCCACTCGCCCTGCGGGTATTCGGAGAGCACGCGCTCCAGCGCGTCTATCGGCGTCTCCGGGAGGTCGGACGGCCGGTCGCAGTCCGGTATCTCGGCGTCGTGGGGAGCCATCTCGCGCCACGCCGCGTAGAACCCGGCGTCGCGGTTCGGCATCGACCACTTCGCCTGCCCCTGGTCGAGGAAGGCGGTTAGCCACTTCGACAGTACGCGGTCGACCGCCTCCTCCGCGTCCGTTTCGGAGCGAGAGACGGCGTTCGTGGTGTCTTCCGCGTTCGCTTCCATCTCGTCGAGCAGGGTTTCCGGGTCGTCGTCGATGCCGTGGTCGTCCAGCACGCTCGACAGCGCGTCCGGGTCGATTCGTCCGGTCTTCCAGGCCTGCCGGAAGACGTCGGGAGAGGGGTAGCCGCGGCCGCCGAACAGCCGCTCGGCCTCCGCGACGGCCTGATGGAACGGCCGGTCTTCGAACCCGGAGAGTGGGTTCGCGGTGACGAACGAGTGGAGCGGCCAGACCGCGCCGACGTTCTCCGCCGCGCGCTCGATACTGCTCGCGAGGTAGTGGTCTTCACGCGTCATTGTAGTCCTCCGCGGTGGTGAGTTCCGTCTCTGGGGCCGGCTGTGAGAGGTTCAGGAGGGCGACGTAGAGCCGCTTGCTCGATGTGTGCCAGCCGAGTTCGACCGCGAGGTACGCGGCGAGGAAGGCGGCGGCGACGGCGGCGTGCACGACCGAGAGGTCGGTGGGCGCGTGCGTCATCGGCACGCCCGCGAGCGCGGCCGCGATGGCGTTGAACAGGACGCCGTAGACGGCGACGGGGACGACGACGATGACGGGGAGGGCGACGAGCGCCGCGCCCGGGGCGAGGTTCGCGCGCTCCAGGGCGTCGCGGGCCGCGTGCAGCGCCGTCAGGGCGACGAGGAAGGCGAGGACGAGGCCGGAGTCCGGTTCCGCGCCCTTTCCGGTGAGCGCGACGAACACCGCGCCGCCGACCGCGGCCGCACCGAGGCCGACGACGAGCGACGGGAGCGTCACGCCGTCCGCGGAGTCCTCTGCGGGCGCGGTCCGTTCGACGGCGCTTCCGGAGGAGAGGAACAGGTAGGCCTTGTAGAAGCCGTGGAGGATGAGGTGGGTGATGGCGGCGGCGAAGAACCCGAGGCCGCACTGGAGTATCATGAAGCCCATCTGGGCGACGGTGGAGCCGCCGAGCCGGCGCTTCACGTCGGGGCGGACGAGCAGGAGCGCCTGCCCGAGGAGGGCGCTCGCGGCCCCGACGACGACGAGCACCGCCAGCGCCGCCGGGATGTCCGCGAACACGGGCGCGAAGCGCGTGAGGAGGATGCCGCCGGCGTTCACGAACCCGGCGTGCATCAGGGCGGACGCGGGCGTCGGCGCGGTCATCGACGACAGCAGCCAGTCGTGGAAGGGGACCAGCGCGGACTGAATCATCGCCGCGAGGAACAGCCCGCCGATTGCGACCCAGGTGACTTCGGGGGAGAGGCCGCCGGCTCCTGCGAGGATGCCTGAAACAGTGGTTGTCCCGGTCGCCCACGCGAGGAGCGCGAGCGTGCCGGCGAGCGCACCGCCGCTCGCGAGGAAGTAGCGACGTGTGAGCGTCTCGGCGGCCTGCGCCTGCGTCCACTCGCGGGCGTGCCCGATGAGCTCGGCCATCGTCACCCCCATCGCCAGCCACGCAGCGGTGAACAGCGCGACGTGGTCGGCGGCGGCGACGACCATCACTGCGAGCGTGAAGCCGAACGTCAGCGCGAAGAACCGGTCGATGGCGGCGTCACCGGCCATGTACCGCCGGGAGTAGGAGTGAACGATGCCGCTGAAGAACGTGACGGCGACCCAGACGACCGCTGTCAGGCCGTCCACGACGACGTAGCCCGGCACCCGCCACGTGGAACCGCTCGCGACCGAGTGGGCGGCCGTCGCCACGCTGAGAGCGAACAGCGCCCAGACGGCGGCGGTCGTCGCTCGCGCTACCCCCGAAGCGGACGCCGTCGTCTCCGGGAGCTGTACCGAGTCGTTCGCGCGTGAGTGTCCGGTCATCGTTCGAGTTCCCGCCGCACGGGCCAGCGACCCCGCCAGTCGGAGCCGTCTCGTGAGCGAACTGGTCCGTCTTACCCAACTGTACGAACAGAATGGTTATTATAGGCTTTGGTATGAACAAATTGTTCCCAATAAGGCAGGGTGGGAACAGAATGTTCTATAATGAGGGATTCGGGGGTTACTCGTCGCTCGGGGTGCGCTCCCGAGTGAGGTCGTCGAACGGCGTCGTCTCGTGACTCCGCACGAGCACCTCGTCCGAAACGGTCAACTCCATGTCGAGGAGCGCGTTCGCGACCGTCGTGATGTCCTCGTCGGTGAGGCCGACGACCGTCACGAGCAGGTTCTCCTCGCCCGTGACCAACTCCTGCACCGACACGACCCCCGGGATGTCGAGGATGTCCTGGATGCGCTCTCCCCGTTTCGGAATCGGCGCCGTGCAGAACAGGAGCATCCGGAGCGGATACCCCGACTTCTGGTAATCCACGTTCGCGCTGTACCCCTTGATCACGCCCTCCGATTCGAGGCGCTGGATGCGCTTTCGCACCGTGCTCGACGACGCGTCAGTACGGTCGGCGATTTCGGCGGACGAGAGGTTGCGAGCGTCCTTCTGGAGCGCGTAGACGATCTCTCGGTCGATATCGTCGAGCTCGTACTCGGCCATGCGCTCCGTTTACCCCTGCGCGCATAAGGCGCTTCGCCTGCCACACCTGTGCTCCTGCCTCGGCCGTGCGGTCGTCTCAGTGCGTGACGCGGCGCTGGACGCGAGTGGCGATTCTGGGATGTCGGTCGCGGAGCGTGTCGGGGTCGCGTTCGCCGTCCACGTTGACGACGTGCAGTTCGCCGCGAGCACCGTCGTAGGCGTCCTGGAAGTCGTAGACGACGCCCGCCACCGTGACGGACGCCGGCACGTCCTCGCTCTCGCGGAGCGCGGCCACCTGGCGGTCGACGTTGCACTCCACGAGGTCGTTCACGGCGTCCGCGCGCCCGCGGTCGTCCGGGAGGCGCTCGACGCAGGGGTCGAGTTCGGGCCGCAGGAGGCCGATACAGTGTTGGATGCCCGGCGGTTCGTCGACGATATTGGTCGTGATGGCGTCGTAGGTAGCGGTGACCGCGCCACACCCCGAGTGTCCGACGACGACGGCGAGGTCGGTGCCGGTGTGCGCGATGGGGTAGAGTACGTCCCCGGAGACGACCGTGCCCGCGCCGGTGCGCTGGACAACCCGGTTCCCGATGTTCGAACACGTAAACACGCGACCGGGCCGGTCGTTCCCCCACATGTGGTCCTGGAGGACGCGGGAGTCGGAACAGCAGACCGTCACCGCCTCCGGACGCTGCACGTCCTGCACGTCGTCGAACCGGTCGCGGAACCCGGCGACGTGCGCGTCGTTCCCGGCGAGCAACGCGGCGAGCGTGTCCATACGAGACGGACGGGACGCCCCGGTTAGAAACCTCGCCTCCCCGGGGACGGACTCCGCTCCGCCGTGCGTCGTGGTACGCCGACTCTCGGAAGCCTTATACGCAAACGGGGCATACAATCGTTTGTAATGGCAAGCGGAAAAGTTGATTTCTTCAACGATACTGGCGGCTACGGATTCATCGAGACTGAGGACGAGGACGAGGACGTGTTTTTCCACATGGAAGACGTCGGCGGCCCGGACCTCGAAGAAGGCACTGAGGTCGAGTTCGAAATCGAGGACGCCCCCAAGGGCCCCCGCGCGAAGAACGTCACCCGCCTCTAAGGCGAGTTCTTCCGGACTTCTACTAACTAACCGACTTTTTGAACGCCAGCGGTAGCGTTCGCGTCTCGACACTGTGTCGAGACGACTGTTTTATACTCACCGGCGAGTGACGACGTTGTATGTCCACGGTTCGCGGCGTCGTCGAGCTGACGCGACCCGGGAACGTCGTCGCCGCGGGCGTGCTGACGTTCGTCGGCGCGTTCGTCGCGGGCGGCGCGGCCGACTATCCGTTCCACACGGTGGCGGCGGTCGCGGCGACGATGCTCGCTATCGCGGCGGGGAACGCCATCAACGACTACTTCGACCGCGACATCGACGCCATCAATCAGCCCGACCGCCCGATTCCGCGCGGCGCGGTGTCGCCCCGGGGCGCGCTCGCGTTCAGCCTCGCGCTGTTCGGCGGCGCTATCGTGTGCGCGCTCGTTCTCCCCGTTCTCGCCATCGCCATCGCCGGCGTGAACCTCGTCGCGCTCCTCGTCTACACGGAGTACCTGAAGGGCCTCCCGGGCGCGGGGAACTTCGTCGTCGCCTACCTCGTCGGGAGCACGTTCCTCTTCGGCGCGGCCGCGGTCGGCGATGTGGCCGCCGGAGCCGTCCTGTGCGTGCTCGCCGCGCTCTCCACGTTCACGCGCGAGGTCGTGAAGGACGTGGAGGACATCGCGGGCGACCGCGAGGAGGGATTGAACACGCTCCCGATAGCCATCGGGGAACGTCGCGCGCTCGTCGTCGCCGCGCTCGCGCTCGTCGTCGCCGTCCTCGCCAGCCCCCTCCCCTACCTCTGGAACGTCTTCGGCGCGCCCTACCTCGCCGTCGTCGCCATCGCCGACATCGCGATGCTGTACGCGACCTACGAGTCCTTCAGCGACCCGACCCGCGGCCAGTCCCTCCTCAAGTACGGGATGTTCCTCGCCGTCGTCGCCTTCCTCGTCGGCCGCGCCGCCGCCCTCTGAACTTATCCCGCTCGCGCCCCTCCCTCCTACTATGCCCGTCGAGAGCGACGACGAACTCCGCGAGATACTCGAGTACGACACCATCGCCGTCGTCGGGTGTTCGAGCACGCCCGGGAAGGCCGCCCACGACATCCCGAAGTACCTCATCGAGCACGGCTACGAGGTCATCCCGGTCAACCCCTACGCCGACGAAATCCTCGGCAAACGGGCTTACGACTCCCTCGACGACGTGGCGGAGGAAATCGACCTCGTGGACGTGTTCCGGCCCGGCGACGAAGCCCCCGGAATCGTCGAACAGGCCATCGCGCGCGACGACGTGAAAGCCGTCTGGCTCCAGCTCGACATCACCAACGACGAGGCCGCCGAGATGGCCGAGAACGCCGGCCTCCGCTTCGTCCAGGACAAGTGCATGAAAGTCGAACACCGGCGGCTACTCGGCTAGGTCACTGGACCGCGAATCGGTGATAAATCGAGTTTTCTCGGTTAGCCTTCCCACTCGGCGTAGCTTCCGTAGATGTCCTTGGAGAGGTAGCGTTCGCTGGAGTCGGGGAAGATGGTGGCGACGGTGTCGTGGGGCGCGTCGATGATTCCGTCGGCGATATCGTCGGCGACCTGACAGGCGGCGACGCTCGCGGCGCCGGCGCTCGACGCGACGAGGTGGCCTTCCTCGCTGGCGAGGCGCTTGAGTTCGTGGTGGGCGGCCTCGTCGGACACCTGAATCACGTCGTCGACGAACTCGGGGTCGAACAGTTCGTTCGTCGCAGGGTTGTGCGTGCCGATACCCTCGGTCTTGTACTCGTCCTCCTCGACGTGGTCGCCTTCGAGGCGCGCGTAGAGCGAGCCCTCGGGTTCGACGGCGACGACGTACGTGTCGGGGTTCTGGTCGCGGAGGTAGCGCGCGGTCCCCATGAGCGTGCCCGCGGTGCCGCAGCCGGCGACGATGGCGCCGACTTCGCCGTCGAGCGCGTCGTAAATCTCCGGGCCGGTCGTCTCGTAGTGGGCTTCCGCGTTCAGCGGATTGGAGAACTGCTGGGGGACGGCGGCGTTCTCGAGTTCGCCGGCGAGTTCGTGCGCGCGCTCGATGGCGCGCTCCATCCCGTCCTCGGTCGGCGTGTTGATGACTTCGGCGCCGAGCGCGCGCATCAACGTCTGTTTCTCCACGCTGAACCGCTCGGGCACGACGAACACCGCGTCCAGATCGAGCTGGCGCGCGGCGACCGCGAACCCGATGCCGGTGTTTCCGGCGGTGGGTTCGATGACCGTGCCGCCGGGCGCGATGTCCCCGCGTTCGAGCATCTGTTCGAGCATGTACTTCCCGATGCGGTCTTTCACGCTCGCGCCGGGATTGAACGACTCCAGTTTCGCGTACACGGGTGCCTCGTCGGGCGACTCGTGAACGCGAACCAGCGGTGTCTCCCCCACCGTGTCGAGAACCGAATCGAGGGGTTCGCGGTGCGTCGTCATCTACTCCCTCCTATCGCCGCGCGTTCTTTAGGCGTTGTCATCCCCCGCCGACTCGCCCGTATCCGCGTCGAGTTCGGCGGCGATGGCGTCGAGGAGTTCGCCCTGACGTGCGACCTCGCGTTCGAGCGCCTCCACGCGCTCGTTCGTGTCGATGACGGTCTCCTGGGTCTGTTCGACGTCCTCGCGGATGGACTTGACGCGCGCCTGCAGCGAGTCAGCCACGTCCGCGAGCTTCTGGACCTTCTTCGCGGTTCCTCCGAATCCCATACTCACTCAAGCGAACGGGACGTTCAAGGGTCTTCCGCCGCGCGAGACCCCGTGAAGGCGAAAGGCCCTTATGCGGGTGTCGACTATCCTGAGGTGGACTAGGCCGGGCGGTTTGGCCCCGCCCCCCCCCCCCCCCCCCAGGAGAATTACGGGGGGCCC